>NZ_QRGB01000001.1:2838170-3153522 GCF_003449035.1 Pedobacter indicus | reverse complement strand
ACCGGACAACTACTCGCCATCATGAAAAAAAGACACAGCAAAAGTACTGTTGCCTTAATTTTTCTATAAATGGTTGGATATTTCCGATTCATTAATTATAATTTATTATCTCGATACAAATATAGAAAATATTAATCAATTCATTTGTTTTTTTATGGAAGTAGTGTAATCTTAGGCATTAATATTACTTTTATGACAGATTGAATGGTGTATTTAGGATAACAGCGTTATTTGTTCCGCTGTAAAAAAAATGTATTCTAGTTCATCGTCGCCCAACGAAGAGATTATGCCATCATATCCTGCTTTTCTCATCGAATGGTGACTTCCTTCGGAATTCAATGCATCATACAATTCGTCTAATTCACCTAGGGAAATATTTTCATCCAATTGAGTCAGTGCATCTTCCTCTGAACGCAATTCACCTGTCAGCATTTCCCAGATGAGCGAGGCTTGGTTCTTCTCTGAAAAAATGCCTTCTATAGTTAGGTCAATTGCTTTTTCAATAACGATTCGTGCTTTGATAATCCTATTACCAAATAGTGCGGCATTTTCTTCCTTTTCGGTAAAGAAGAATCCATGGACTGTATTGGGGAATCCGGTATTAGTTCCTTTCTTAGTTTCATCAAAACGGTCGAATATTGCATTTGTTCCGTGATAAACTATTTTTGAGATCTGGGGTAGTGCTCTAAGGTTGCTCATGATTTTTGTTAAGCAATCAACTTGAATGGAGTAAACCGTCAAGGGCATGAGGCAACGAATGTTTATATACCCTTGATGGTTATGTGGAACGAAAGTAAATTTGAGATACAAAATGGGCGAACTAGCTCTTAAAGATCATCAGGTTTGAAACCGATCCGTTTTCTCGGTGGCTTAGGTTGATTCTGCTTCTCCAACAGTTCGTCAAGGTATTTAAAAACGATCTCCATGTTTTTATCCTGATTATCCAGCTTGTTTTTGATTTTTTCAACTTCTAGACGTATCTCGGTATTATCTGCTAGCATTTGACGTATTCTTGTAAAAATCCGCATTACCTGGATGTTAACCTCAATGGCTTGTTTGCTGTTCAATACGCTAGAAAGCATCAATACACCATGTTCGGTAAATACAAGAGGAAGCGCTCTTCTTCCACCCCATCTTGAGGTCGCAAATTGCGACCTCAAGTGCTGAAACTCTTCCTCATTCAATCTGAACATAAAGTCCTCCGGGAAACGGTCAATATTTCTGTTGACCTGTTCATTCAATCGTTTGGTCTGGATTCCGTATAATTCTGCCAAGTCACTATCCAACATGACTTTCTGGTCTCTGATGTAATAAATCTTGCTGATCACAATTTCATCGGGTACTATCAACTTTTTATTTTCCATTACCTAAATATAATTAGCCGTTTAAAACTTTCAATGTATTCTGCTCATTTTCCTCTAACCGATTCCTAAGATTTGCCATATCCTGACTGACCTTCTGCTCAACAACCTTGGCATAAATCTGGGTTGTTCGTATGGTAGTGTGTCCAAGCATCTTGCTGACCGTCTCAATAGGAACTCCGTTAGATAAAGTCACCGACGTAGCGAAGGTGTGTCTCGCCAAGTGGAACGTTAAGTTCTTCTTGATGCCGCATAGGTCGGCCACTTCTTTTAGGTAGCTGTTTAGCTTTTGGTTTGAAATCACTGGAAACATTGTACCATGTGCAATTGCCCGGGGGTTATCTTTGTATTTTTCGATGATGGCATCGGCCTTTGGAAGGATCGGGACATTCACTGAAGTGTCGGTTTTTTCACGCGTCGTTTTAATCCAACGATTTCCATCGGTCCCCAGCAGAATATTATCCGGAGTCAGCTGCATTACGTCTATATAGGCGATGCCGGTGTAGCAGCTGAAAACAAAAAGGTCTTTTGCGTATTGAATCCGCTGAACCGAGAAGTCTTTTTTCTCAATTTTTGATAGTTCATCGCTAGTCAGAAAATCGCGCTCTACCTTCTGCAACCTAAGTTTATAAAGTTCGAATGGGTTCTTTTCGATCCAGCCAAGTCTCACAGCTAGGCGGACCATCTTACGAAACCGTTCCAGGTGCTTCATGACGCCGTTATTCGCCATCCCTTTGTGATAATCGGTCGGTTCATACGTCCGCAGGAAATATTCAAACTGGGTAATGAACTGGTAATCCAATTCAGTAAGATAGATATCTGGCTTCTTAAATTGTTTCAGTAAAAACTCCTTGAGATATTTGACCGTGGTGAAGTAATTTTTGAGCGTGCCATACGCCAGCACTTCTTTCATATGCAAATTATGATATTCCATCAGCGATTGAAGTGTATTTTCCTGCTCTACAATTCCAAGGTATTTGTTTTTGATTGCATCAGCCGTTACGAGCTGTTTCTTGATAATGAATTCCTGGTAGTGGGAGGTAAGAAGTCCCCGGGTTTCTTCCAGATAACTATTTAAGGCTTTCAGCTCTACATTTTTCGGTTTGGCCATCCCTTTTACCTTGTTCCAGTCAGCGATATCAATTAATCGTTTAAGGGCGATCTCACTACGGCTTTTGTTTACCACGATACGAACATAAATTGCTGCCTTCCCATTTTTTCCACGGCTCATTCTCAAAACGAAATGAATTCCGAATGTGTTGGTTGATCTCATTTTACTCCTTTTAAATACTTAGATAAATTATTTCAAACTATTTTGTCGAAACAGTTCACCAGTGAACCAAAAAAGTGATTCATTTTGATACATTTGAGTTTACAGAATATCCATGTAAATATATGAATATCAATACCTTAACTCTTTCTGGTGAACAAATATAAAATTTATATCTGTTCACCTCTTTGTTCGCATGATAGGAAGAATAGTATGTATTGAAAAGGACGGTTTAAAAGCAAAAAAGCCTTTAAATCATATGATTTAGAGGCTTATGGATCCAGATGAACTGGCTTTCGTCGGGATGGCCGGATTTGAACCGACGACCTCCAGCACCCCATGCTGGCGCGATACCGGGCTACGCTACATCCCGAACTAACGAGAGCAAATATATAAAAAATGCTACTTGTTTAAAATGGCTTTCGCAGCATTGACGGTCACGGCAGCTGGTGTTTGCTCCAGCGTTTCGGCCTCGAAGGCATTGATCGCAGTCTCAAGTGCTTTTAGTGTTTCGGTATCTCCTGATTTCTTGAGTTCTTCAATAAGTATTTTTGCTTTTTCAAAGTCCTGGATACCTTCTCTTAGTCTCTCAAAACGAATGGATGTACGATTGCCGGGATAAACCAGGTAAGTGTCTCCGGCCGCCCAGGTGCGGAAGCGTGAGTCGCGAAGAGGATCTTCGTTCCAGCAATTGTAAGCCCACCTTAGATATCCATCGAAACCTTTATTTAAAGCGTGCCATGATAGCCAGGTAGCTTCTGCGTACGGAGAAGAGGTAAAGGTATTTGGGTAAGGTTCCGCACAGCAGGTGTAAAAGGTAGTGGTAAAGCCTTTTGCTCTCCGTTCTTGGATAACGTCATCCGTAATAGGCTGTTCATAAGCTACACAGTAGTCAATGAGGTCTGCTTGTAGATCTGGATGATAGTTTCCAGCCATTGAAATAAGAAAATTTGGGTCAGCAGCTTTAATAATTGCAATAGCGGCTTTCATATCTTTTTCTGGTCTTTCGTCCATAGCAATGGTGGTTTTGTCGAACCAGCCTTTTCTTTTTAAATGCCTCGCAAAATCTTGCAGCATGTTTTGCCAGTGGGCTTTGTATTCTTCGGTTTCGGGTTTAGCTACGAGAACTTGTTCGCTGTTTGAAGCCTCGTCAAAATAATAGAACTTCAAGTTCCAGGGGATCATGCTGTAACAGTTGATGAATTTATCGATCCCTAAATCCATCATGTATTCTACCCATTTGTCAAAATTTGTATAATCATACTCCCATGAACCATCTTTCTTTTTGGTCCACTGGATCATGCTGCCGTAGATATCATAGGTTTGAGAGTTCCATGGGTCATGGATGATGGTAGCAGTAATGCTTTTTTGTCCGGCGTCCGCTAAACGTGTCATAATGGGTTTCATGACTTCAAAATGTTTGTCACTCCAAGGTTCTACTCCATAGACACGGGCTACGCTGTACGGGTTTTGCCAAAGGTCTAAATGAAAGGACCATTCGCTAGCTGCCGGCAGGGTACGGTCGGTTACCTCTACTTGAAAGGGTAGGTCGGCCCTGTAGTCAGCTGATGATATTTTTAATGTGCCTTTGTAGATTCCAGCTTGAGCATTGTGGGGGATATCGATGCTGAGCCAAAGGGGTCTGCTGGTTTGAGCTTCTATTGAAAATGAGCTGATGTCATCGATTAAGTCTGCATGCAATGAGGTATCTAGTCCGGCAGGAATTCCGCAACCTGACTTTAAATCGCCTAAGTGATCGGTTAGTACATAACGAACAAAATTAGCGCGTATGTTTTCTTTGGGAATAGTACGTAAACCTGGTCCGGTTAGTTCATCCACCGTCAGCGTTACGTCTTTTAGGGCTTTCGCTGTCCAGATAAGAGCCTGGGTATGTACGCGCTCACCTTTCCATCCTTTTCCTTCCCAAGTAGATGATATCTGTGATTCAGAAGGTGCCGATGAGCGATGGAAGTGTTCATCAGCCGATACGAAACCGCTATAAGCGTCGGACGTAAAGTTTTTCCAGCTTGCTAAGTCTTTCGGCTTAGGATCTTCAAGTTCTTGAAATTGTACGTATTCTTTTAACTGGGCTTGTGCAGTAAAAGATGCGATTAGAAAAATTAGCGTAAGAATTTTGTTCATCCTGCTAATTTATTCTTTTTATTTAAATTTAAGGAAAGCTGTTTTTTCTAGTGGTCAATTGTAAGATTGTTAGACAAAACTTTCATCGCAGAGTTTTTTGTTGATCATCGCTCCAGCTAAGTTGCCGGTGGATACCGCATTGGCAACAGAGCGCATACCCGATGAATTATCACCAGCAGCGAAAACACCCTCGACACTGGTTTCCTGGAGCTTGTTTACGGAAATAAATCCATGATCATCGAGTTTGCAACCTAATTTTGCTGGAATATCGCTGTGCTGCTCAAAAGGAAGGCGGGCATAGAGAGCATCAAGTTCGATCATTGTACCATCTTCTATAATGAGATGTTCTATGTAGCCGTCTTGATGTTTGATTTTTTTTATGGGGGTTTCGATGACAGCGACGTCGTTTCGTATTAGCAGATCCAATTGCTCGCTCGTCAGATTTGTTCTTCCATTAGAGAAAATACTCAATTTATCTGTCAGGTTTTTGACCAGTTGTGCATGATGCATGGCTGCATCTCCGTCAGCTAGAATTCCTGTTTTTTTATGACGGTACTCAAAACCATGGCAATAAGGGCAGTGGATGATCGATTTGCCCCAGCATTCAGCAAAGCCGTCAATGTTTGGTAGGATATCCTTAATGCCAGTTGCCAGCAATATTTTTTTTGAATGGAAAATATTACCTGATTTAGTTTCTACTTTGAAACCATTGTCGCCGAATGTACAATTTATTGCCAGATCGGTTTTTATGTCGACAGTGTTATACGCAAGAACTTGCTCTTTGGCTAAATTGGCGATTACAACAGGGGCTTTCCCATCTTGTGTCAGGAAATTATGGGAGTGTGGAGTCGGCTTGTTACAAGGAGTCTCATGGTCAATGATTAGGACTTTTCGTAGCGATCGGCCTAGCGCCATGGCTGCAGAGAGTCCAGCGTAACTACCACCGATAATTATTACTTCATATGAATGATTGCCTGTTGTTTGGGTTTTCATAAGTGGAATTTCTATTTTATTTTTATTTATTGACATAAATGCAATGCAGTTGCAAATATATAAATAAAGATGCATTTAAGTTGCATTCGGTAAACTTGTTTTCTTCATATCAGACCCAATATTGACAAATTTATTACAATAACTTTGCTTCGATTCTTCTAATTAAGATTTATTATAAATAATATTGCAACGATTTTGAAAAAGCTTGCATTAGGCGGACTGTTAATAGCTCTGTCCATAATTTCTTTGTTTGTCGGCGTCGCTGATATTTCTCTGTCTGATTTGTTAAAGTCTGACGCAGAAACGATTCTGTTATTCTCGATAAGTCGTATTCCACGTACCGTCGCCCTGATACTAGCAGGGGTGGGGCTGAGCGTGTGCGGGTTGATTATGCAACAGATGACACAAAATAAGTTTGTGTCACCAACAACGGCGGGAACATTGGATGCCACGAAGATGGGCTTGTTAGCTGCTTTGATTTTTTTCCCATCGGTGGGTTTTATGGGGAAAATGATCTTCGCTTTTCTGTTTACTTTTTTTGCGAGTCTTTTGTTTTTGAAAATTATTCAGAAAATCCGCTTTAGAAATGTGGTGTTTGTACCATTGGTTGGTTTGATGTTCGGTGGTATCTTGAATTCAATTTCAACCTTTGTAGCTGTCCGTTTGAATATTGTGCAAGATACAAATGCGTGGATGATGGGGGATTTCTCAAGTGTTTTGCAAGGTCGCTATGAGTTGATCTATTTGAGTCTCCCAGCGGTTTTGATTACCTATTTATACGCAAACAAATTTACGATCGTGGGGATGGGCGAAGATTTTTCGAAAAATCTGGGATTAAACTATAACGCGGTAATGCAGATTGGATTGTTTTGTGTGTCACTCACCGTGAGTACGGTTGTTATCACAGCTGGTGCCATCCCATTTCTGGGTTTGGTGATACCGAATATCGTCAGCATGATGTATGGCGATAATGTGCGCAAAACGCTTCCGCTGATTGCGCTGTTTGGTGCTGTATTCTTGCTCGTTTGTGATATTATCGGCCGCGTCGTTATTTATCCTTTTGAAATTCCCATCGGGATGATGGTTGGAGTTATTGGCGGGGTTATTTTTCTAATCTTATTATTAAGGAAAAAGTAATGGGAGATAGAAAAAAGATTATCATTCTGGGGGGTACAACTTTGTTGGTCATCGCTGCTTTTTTATTCTACCGATTAGGAAACAGCTGGGAGTTCGCATTACAACTAAGATCTACAAAGATCTTGGCAATGCTTGTGGTGTCTTGTTGCGTGGCTTATTCATCAGTTGCATTCCAAACCCTTACGGCGAACCGGATTTTAACACCATCAATTATGGGTTTTGAGTCGGTTTATCTGCTCTTGCAGACCGTAATTGTGTTTATATACGGTGACCTGACCTTCAAGGTATTGAACAGTGTAGATAATTTTCTGCTCTCTGTTGTGTGTATGATTGGTTTTGCTTTTTTCTTGTATATTCTGATCTACAAGAAAGGGAAGAGCAATATGTATCTTCTGTTATTGATTGGTTTGGTGTTAGGGGTGCTGTTCAACACGCTGAGCTCTTTTATGCAGTTGCTAATTGATCCGAACAACTTTTTTATTATCCAGGGGAAAATGTTTGCCTCGTTCAATAAAATTAACGATGATCTGCTCGTCTATTCGCTAATATTGGTTGGTGGGTTGATGATCGTTGGGTTTTGGCTGGCGAAGTACCTGGATGTGATAGCTTTGGGCAGGGATCAGGCGATTAATTTAGGCCTGAACTATAATCGTATGATTCAGGTATTTTTAGCCATAATCGCTGTCTTGGTATCTGTTTCAACTGCTTTGGTAGGGCCGATAACATTCTTTGGTCTGTTGGTGACGAATGTGACTTATGAACTGATAAAAACGCACAAACATAGTGTTGTTATCTTTGCTTGCTGCCTGGTGTCGGCCATTACCGTTATCGGAGGGCAGCTTCTGATGGAGAGGCTGTTCGCTTTGTCAACGCCTGTAAGTACGATTATTAATTTTATCGGCGGACTGTATTTTATGTATTTGTTATTAAGAGTTAAAAAGATATGATCGAAGTAAAAAATGTAACGAAACAATATGGTGATCGGGTCATATTGGATGATGTCTCGATCCAGTTTCCAAAAGGTAAGATTACTTCCTTGATCGGTAGTAACGGTGCCGGCAAAAGTACATTATTATCCATTATCAGTAGATTGCTGCAACAAGATGATGGGGTGATTTTAGTGAACGAGAAGAATATCACTGATTATAAGAATAGGGTGTTGGCTCAACACTTGTCGATATTAAAACAGTTCAATCAGGTAGGACTGCGCCTGACAGTAAGGGAACTGGTTGCATTTGGCAGATTTCCGTACAGTCAGGGAAAATTATCCAAATCAGATAATGAAAAGATTGACGAAGCTATTGCGTTTCTGAACCTACAGGATATAGAAAATTCCTACGTTGATGAGTTGAGTGGCGGACAGAAACAGCGTGCCTACATGGCTATGGTGGTTGCGCAGGATACAGAATATATTTTACTGGACGAACCGTTGAATAACCTCGATATGAAGCACTCGGTTCAGATTATGAAAACATTGAAAAAGTTAGCAGATGAGCTTGGAAAAACCATCATCATCGTATTGCACGATATCAATTTTGCCTCACACTATTCTAACTTCATCGTTGCTTTAAAAGATCGGAAAATCAAATATTGCGACAAGACAGAAAATATCATCACAGAATGTGTTTTGAAAGATATATTTGATATCGACTTTAATATATCCGAATATAAAAACAAGAGGATCTGTAACTACTTTAATCACTAAATAATTAACTATCAGTCACTAATAATTTTAACTTTTATCTTATGAAGAATGTAATTGGTCTTTTCGCAGCAGTTTTGTTAATGGTATTTACGAGCTGTAATAGCGGTCAGCAAGGAGGGGGAGAAGAAGGCTCTCAGGAAACAGTTTCGGTAACGCATAATCTGGGGACAATTGAAGTGCCGGTTAATCCGCAACGCGTGGTCGTTCTTGAGTTCGGTGCTTTGGAGAATCTGGATGCCATTGGTGTAAAGCCAGTCGGGATTGCAAAAAGGGCGCTACCTGACTATTTAAGCAAATTTAAAGATGATGCTTCGATTGAAGATGTAGGAAATATTACGGAAGCCGATATTGAGAAGATCAATGAATTACAACCAGATTTGATTATCATCGGCGGTCGCCTAGCTGAGTCTTACGAAACTTTATCTAAGATTGCTCCAACCTATAACCATGCGAATAACACCGAGGACATTTTGGGGTCATTAGAAAATAATCTTACAAACTTGGGTAAGATTTTCGATAAAGAAGAGGAGTTTAAAGATGCTTTTAATGAAATTATGGCAAAAGCAGAGGCTGTAAAAGAAAAAGCAGATGCTTCGGAAGATAAAGCACTCGTAGTATTGCATAATAAGGGCAGGTTTAGCGCCTATGGTAGTAAATCAAGATTTGCTATTGTGCATGATGTATTGGGTGTTAAAGAAGCAAAGGAAGGCCTGGACACACATACACATGGAAACGTAGCTTCTAATGAATTTATTCAACAAACCAATCCGGATATCTTATTCGTAATCGACCGGAGTGCAGCAATAGGTGATCAAGCTTTAAATAAAGCCGATGTCGAAAACAAATTAATTCAGCAGACGAATGCTTATAAGAACGACAAGATTGTTTACTTGAACTCACAAGCTTGGTATTTGGCCGGTACTGGCATTACTTCTGTTAATATGATGATTGATGAGGTAGGCAGTGTGTTTAACTAAAGCTGAATGATTTGAATTTCAATCTGAGGCCACAGGTTCAGGTTTTGAGAAAAAGGGCTATATCATACTAGGATACGGCCCTTTTTATTTAAGCTCTTGGTTTCGATAATATCTATGTTTGGTAATTTTTTACGGCAATTTTTGTTTTCAATTTCCAAAAAATATTTGAAAATACTAAATATTTAATTTATCTTCGGGTACGGACACGATACCAGTGGGTACGAACCCAATATGTCCTAACCTAAAATTTATGATTAACCATTAATCGACTTGGATATGAAAAAAAACCAGTATGCCTCCTGGGCTTTAAAATCCCTATTGCTTATTTCCTTGCTATCGCTCATCAGTATCACTTCCTATAGTCAAAATACAGAAGTCAGTGGTAAGGTTACAGATTTGGAAACAAATCAACCATTGCAGGCTGTGAGTATTAGTGTCAAGGGGAAAATGACGAGCACTGCTACAAATGCAGAGGGAGCCTTTTCTATACAAGCTTCGCAAGGCGATGTGTTAGTTTTTTCATTTGTTGGGTTCAAAGATCAAGAAATTCCAGTGGATGGCGCTACGCTGGATGTGCAAATGGAAGAGGATCTGGCAGAACTCGATGAGGTTGTTGTAATTGGTTACGGGACACAAAAGAAAAGTGATTTGACTGGCTCGGTTGCCAGAATATCGATGGAGGATAAAGCGACACAATCTAACGTGAATTTGTTTCAAGCTTTGGTCGGTGCTTCGGCAGGTGTGAATTTAGAAGGAAGAGGCGGTGCAGCGAGTGAACCTTCACTGTCGGTACGTGGACAGACGTCTTTATCAGCGTCCGATAAACCTTTGATCGTTTTGGATGGGGTTATTTATAATGGAAGTATTTCGAATATTAATATCAATGACGTCGAATCAATAGACATTTTAAAAGACGCCAGTGCGGCCGCTGTCTATGGATCGAGATCAGCAAATGGAGTTATGTTGATCACGACCAAAAAAGGTACTTCTGAAAAACCTGTCGTTACGTTGAACGCATATACCGGTTTCCAAGATATGACCAACAACCCAATGCGTGTTATGAATGCGGAGGAATTTGCCGTGCGATTACTTGACTGGGATTGGCAAAGTAAGGTTTATGCTTGGTATAAAACAAATCCCACTAGCGCAGCGGAAAGGCCAGAACGTCCAGATGCAACGAACAGAGAAACCGTTGCTTCATATTTGAAGACACTTGAAGAGAAAGAGAATTATCTAGCGGGTAATTCCATCGACTGGGTTGATGAAGTTTTGAGAGTAGCACCGATGCAAAATTATAATCTGAGTGTACAGGGCCGTTCTGATCGTGCGAACTATTATATATCAGGCTCATATTCTGACGTGGAAGGTATTCAATTAAATGATCAGTTTAAACGGGTAACACTACACAGTAATTTAGAGAGCCAAATAAATGACTGGCTTACAATCGGACTTAATGCCTCTTTCAGTTCGCGTGACAATTCAGGAATTGCCGCCAGTCTTGCTGCCGCTAGAGATGCTAGTCCTTTGGTGAACAATTACATTGGACAGCCAAATTATGACATCTATTTAGGGGGAGAGTTATTTCAACCATACCCGTTAGTTAATACTTTTATCGATAATTCAGATATAAGTACCGAGCTTTTTGGAGTAGGTACTGCGAAAATTGATATTCCGTGGATTGAAGGCCTTCGCTATGAATTTAACTATTCCTATGTGTATGGAACACGAAATAATAATTCATTTCATAATAGCAATACACCATCGGGGGTTTCCAATAGAGGATTTGCACAAAAAGTGCCGTCGGAGTCGAGAGATTGGAATCTGAATAATATCCTGACTTATTCGCGAGACTTTGGTGATCACAGTATTAACTCCACGCTTCTGTTTAGTAGAGAAGGTCGAACTGGAAGTGGCTCTACTTTAGAGGCGTCCGGTTTTGATAACGAAATCTTAGGGTATAATAACATGGGGTTGGGGGAAATTGCTGAGGCTTCATCTTCGGCCTATGAGGAAAATAGCCTTTCATATATGGCTCGGGTGAACTATAGTTATCTTTCTCGTTATATGTTTACAGCCACTGTTCGCCGTGATGGGTTTTCAGGCTTCGGTGCGGGTAATAAATGGGCAACATTTCCGTCTGCTTCATTAGCTTGGGTAGCTTCAGAAGAGGATTTTCTTAAAGATCAGGGGCTTTATTTAAAACTGCGGACATCGTACGGTAAGAATGGTAACCAAGGTATTGGACGGTATTCGAGTCTCTCGCGGATGGGAACTCGCTACTATGTCTACGGACAATCGACTGCGATTGGTATATTTCCAAGTACCTTAGGAAATGAGGAATTGGCTTGGGAAACAACCTCATCTTACAATGTGGGCTTAGATTTTGGTTTTCTGCAAAATCGGATTACTGGTTCATTAGATTTGTATACTGCTAATACAACTGATGTCTTAGTGCAAAGGCAATTGCCTAGAAGTGCTGGTTATGCAAGTATCTGGACAAATATTGGTGGGATTAAGAATAAGGGAATTGAGCTTGATCTCAAGTCTAATAATTTAAGAGGCGAACTGACTTGGGAATCGAGTTTCACCTTTGCCTTAAATCGTGATGAAATTACGAAACTTTATGGAGGAGAGGATGATAATGATATTGGAAATGGTTGGTTTGTTGGAGAATCATTGAGTGCACTCTATGATTATCAAATGACGGGCGGCGTATGGACTGAAGAAGAGTTTTTTAGCGGAAATATTTTAGATGGATGGTATCCCGGACAGTTTAGATATGCTGATTTGAATAATGATGGCGTGATTGATCCGACTAATGACAGGAAGGTAATTGGCTATGAGGCCCCGAACTATCGGTTTAGTCTTGGTAATACTTTATCATATAAAAATTTCAGTCTATCTGTATTTATAAATTCTATTCAGGGAGGAAAAAATTATTATATGGCAAATAACGCCGAAATTATCAACCCTTTATTCTACTTCCCTGAGAGGCATAATAATTCGGCTGTTAATGACTATTGGAGACCAGATAGACCAACAACGAACACGACCGGTATTTATAACGTTCCACTTCGCCAGAGTGGTATCTACCAAAGCAGAAGCTTTGTGAGGATACAAGACGTTTCATTAGGATATAGCTTTGGAAAGGATCTATTGGATAAATTACAAATTCAGTCGGCACAAATATATGTCGCCAGTAAGAATCCTTATGTATGGACGAAGTGGCAAGGTTGGGATCCTGAATCTGGCGTAAGTGACACACCGGTAATGCGCAACTTTATTTTTGGTTTAAATATCAGTTTATAAGACATTTTGTTAAAAAACAATCATATGAAATTTTCACGAAATATACTCAATAGCTTCTTTTTGTTCATGGCTATGTTGATGTTGGGCTTGGTGTCTTCTTGTAGCAAGGATGTTTTAGAAGAAAAACCACTTGATTTTCTCTCGCCCGATAATGCTTATCTGACAGAGCCAGGCGCTCAACAAGGAATTACTGCGATTCACGACCGTGTTCGCGCAGCCTATTACTCATTTGGTGAATTCGGTGTTATGAATTGGGCCACACATGGTTCGGACATTGGGTACAACGGAGAAACGCCTGCCGCTGGTAGCTTATATTTGAATTCATACGAAGATATGACACCTGTGTGGAGGAACGTAGTCGATACCTGGAATGTGGGTTTTCAAGTTATCCAATGGGCGAATGTGTTGATGGATAAAGTCCAGAAGGCTGATCCGGCTGACTTCCAGGGAGGGGAGGCAGGACAGAATGTTTATATTGCTGAAGCGCGATTCTTCAGAGCCTTCGCTTATCGCTATTTGGTTTCTACATATGGTGATATTCCTTTAATTACAGAACCTGTCGTAACAGCGAAAGCAGATTTTACACGCGATCCGGTTGCAGAAATACATAATTTAATGGTTTCCGACTTTCAATTTGCCGCCGAAAATCTTCCGCGTCCGGGAGAGGAAGATGCGCCGGGTCGGATCACACAGGGACCCGCATGGCACTATCTTGCAGAAACTTATTTAGAACAAGGTAAACCTGAACTGGCGGTAGAAGCTGCATCTCATGTCATTAATGATTATAACTACAAATTAATGACTTCTCGTTTTGGGACTAGATTAGGTAACGACGTATTTGGCTCTGGAGACGTATATTTTGATCTTTTTGGTTATGGAAATCATAACCTTCCTGAAAATACCGAAGCAATGTGGGTAGTTCAGGTTGAACCGTTTATCACAGGAGGCGGACAGATTGCAAGTGCATACATTTTTGGACCGCGTTATTTTGACCTGGATTTAACCCCGGATGGCAAGAAGGCAATTTTAGGCGAGATGTATAATGGATTGCATACTGGCTATTCTGATACACTTGGTAGACCTACCGCAAATGCTCGAGGTACCAGCCTAGTGTATTATGGTGTATGGAAGGACAATTGGAATAATGATATCCGTAATGCTGAACATAATTTAAAACGGAATTTTTATTATGATAACCCTCAATCTGCCTATCACAAAAAGAAAATCGATTTTAGTCTGTATAGCCCGGCTAGAACCGATCCATTGACAGATACAACGAAAATTATTTTCCCGATTCACACCAAGTTTACCGATCCTTTGAATTATTTTCTACAACCGAATCGTTCTGGAGGTGGAATTACACATAAAGACTGGTATGCACTTCGTTTTGCCGAAACTTTATTGCTTAGGGCTGAAGCATACCTTGGTATTGGAAATACCGCGTTGGCAGCGGCTGATGTAAACGCGGTGAGAGAGAGATCGAATGCTAAGCCGGTCTCTGCAGCTGATATCGATATAGATTATATACTCGATGAACGCGTCCGGGAACTATACGGTGAAGAATGGAGGTTGATAATTTTAAGACGTACCGGTAAACTATTAGAACGTGTCCGAAAATACAACGATAATCCTCTTTGTCCTGGAGCGTTTATCAAAGAACATAATTTTAGGTGGCCTATCCCTCAGACTCAGATCGACTTAAACGTTGACGCTGATTTTCCACAAAATCCTGGTTACTAAAGGTTTTCATTTTTAGGTGATGAACGGAGCCGGCGCAATCTCCTCTTGGAGACCGTCGGCTTTTTTATTGCTTTTATATATATAATTTTCTTAGGTATATAAGAAAATTATATATTTGTGTATGAATTCGAATAAACAAATCGGTTTGCTAAAGGGTAGCCTTCAATTGATTGTCTTAAAACTATTGCAAGAAAAAGGCAGAATGTATGGATATGAGCTTACCCAAGTCGTTAAAGAAATTACCAACGGGGAGGTGCTATTGACTGAAGGTGCGCTTTACCCGGCATTGCATAAGATGGAGAAGGAAGGGCTTCTGGTAACTACTGTTGAACTGGTCGATAATAGAGCCCGTAAATACTATTCCCTGACACCACTAGGTCGAACAGAAGTGGAGGTTAAAATGGAGGAGACAAAAAGCTTTTTGGATAATTTGTATCTGTTACTCAATTTAAAACCTAAACTTTCATGAAATTAAATGCTCAAAAACGCCTGGAAATTCGTGCATATTTGGAGCAGGTTACAATTGATCGAAAAAATATCGATGAGTTGTTTGATCATATTGTCACTGACTTAGAGCAACGATCATCTTTTAGCAAAGTGGATGCTCATGAGATAAAGAAAATAATTGATCAGGAGTTTGATATTCTGATTAACACCGAACGAGATAAGAGAAATTATCGGCGATTGAACAATGTCGTAGGCTTATCCATTTTCTTTTTCGCACTGACTGTCTATTGGCTGACGATGGAACCGACAGTTAGCTTTTGGGATTGCGGGGAGTTTATCGCGGCTGCATTTAAGATGGAAGTAGGACATCAGCCAGGGGCGCCATTATTTCTTGTGGTCGGTAAATTATTTAGCTTTCTTCCCTTAGGGGATCTTTCGAAAGTAGCCTATTGGGTAAATTTCAGCTCTGTAGTGGCAAGCGCAGCGACGATTATGTTCTTGTTTTGGACAATAACCGCATTGGCCTCTAGTATTTTTTCTAAAGATAAGCTCAGACATAAGAAATTTAGCATTATATCTACAGGGGTGATTGGAGCCTTAGCTTATACCTTTTCTGATACATTTTGGTTTTCAGCGGTTGAGGCAGAAGTATATGCATTATCATCATTATTTACGGCAATTACATTTTGGGCAATCTTAAAATGGGAACGATATATAAATGATCGCTGGTTGATTTTTATTGCATTTATGATTGGTTTATCTACGGGTGTTCATCTGCTCAGCTTGTTAACGATTCCTGCCATAGCGCTTGTATATTATTTCAAAAAAACGAAAACAGCTTCAACTTGGGGTGTTATTAAAGCTTTAATAGTGGGATGCTGTTTTGTAATTGTTGTTCAATTTGGCATTCTTCAATATTTCGTGCTTGCAGCTTTTAAAGCCGACCTGTTATTTGTAAACGGACTGGGTTTCTCTTTTGGTTCCGGAGCGCTCTTCTTTATATTGATAACGCTCTTGATCCTCGTTTTTGGTATCTGGTATTCGGCACGGAAAGAAAAGTATCAACTGAATTTAAGTTTGATATGTACTGGTTTTATTTTGCTTGGATTTAGTTCATATATGATGATTGCAATAAGGGCAAATGCGAATCCGCCGATCAATTTGAGTGACCCCGATAATGCCTATTCACTTTATAACTATCTGGGCCGAACCAATTATGGTTCGACACCTTTGCTCTATGGAAATACATTTGATGCGGAACGTATCGATAGTGAAATAACGGGCAAGGCTTACAGAAAAGGAGAGAAGGGCTACGAAGTAGCCGGAAATACCTACAAAGCAATCTATGACAAAAATTTACTATTTCCGCGTACTCATAGTCAGGAGCCGCATCATGTCAAGTTTTATAGAAGTTGGATGGGGCTGGGTGGGGACAGTACCCCTACCTTTGCACAAAACCTGGGTTTCTTCACATCATGGCAAGTCGGTGTGATGTACTGGCGCTATTTTTTATGGAACTTTTCGGGCAAGCAGAACGATATCCAAGGATATGGCGATATAAAGAATGGCAATTGGATTACAGGGATCAAAGTTTTGGATACGATCCGGTTAGGAAATCAAGAGAAATTACCTCCAAGCATCGCGAATAATGAAGGTAATAATGTTTTCTATGGCTTACCATTTTTACTGGGTTTGGCTGGTATATACTGGTTATTTAGAAGAAAAAAGCAGGTTTTAACGGTGGTTATGACCTTGTTTTTCTTTACCGGATTAGCTATCATTATATACTTAAACCAAGATCCTATGCAGGTCCGGGAACGAGACTATGCCTACGTTGGTTCGTTTTATGCTTTTGCAATCTTTATAGGTTTTGGCTTTTTACTGGTAAAAGACGTTATACAACGAATTACAGCCCATCGAGTAGCATCGGCTATTGCTATGCTGCTTTGTCTTTTCGCTGCCCCATTTTTAATGGGAACCCAAGGCTGGGACGATCATGATCGCTCTGGAAAGACAACTGCTCTAGCCTGGGCAAAAAATTATCTGGATTCATGCGCTCCCAACGCAATTTTATTTACCAACGCAGATAATGATACATATCCTCTATGGTATGTACAAGAGGTTGAAGGTTATCGAACGGATGTCCGTGTGATCAATTATCAATTTCTGCACGATGCATCCTTTATCGATCAGATGAAGGTGAAGGTCAATGAGTCTGAACCTCTACCATTGAGCTCGGCGCATGCTACCTATAAAACTGGTGAGCGGGATTTCTTTCCTTATGTAGACTATGGTATTACGGATAGTGTGGAATTGAAGGATCTAATTGCTGTGATGACATCTAATCACAAGAATGATCAGGTTCAAATGGCTGATGGATCCTTTATGAATTCAATACCTGCTCGAAAACTCAAGCTAACAATCGATGCCGAACAGTTGATTGACACAAATACCATTCACGCTGATCAGGAATCGCAAGTTGTGTCTGAGATGGAATGGAGCTTTGATAAGTCCTATGCAACGAAAGCTGATCTAGTAATATTTGATATCTTGGCCACTAATAATTGGGAACGACCGATCTATTTTGCTACATCCGTTTCTGCCGATACCTATGTTGGTCTCGATAAGTATCTCTATCTTGAAGGTTATGCCTATCGGCTATTGCCTATAAATTCTGATGAACCAGAAGTTGACAAAACCCAGCGTACCAATACCGATGTTATGTACAGCAATCTGATGAATAAACTTGATTTTTCCTCATTTCATCAGGCTCGCTATCTGGATGTTGAATCAAGACGGGTTATTAATGGAACCTGGCAATTGAATAATGCATTAACGGCTAATCTACTTAAAGAGGATAAGGTAGATAAGGCAAAAGATATTTTATTAAAGAGTATGAGGGACTTACCACTCCGTAATTATTCGATTGCAGATACGTTGAACAAGTTAAATACAGTTCAAAATTTATATGCTTTGGAGATGACCGAAGTAGGAAATGGTTTAGCAAAAGCGACTACTGACTTTGTGAAAGCTGAACTTCTGTACGTTGCTACACTTGCTCCGGCTCATCAGGCTTCCTATCGAGATGAGGTTCAGCTTGGTTTATATGTATTAGACGAGCTACAGCGGATGACCGCGCGATATCAACAAGTGGAAATTCATCAGCAAATAAGACAATCGCTCGAACAAATGCTGAAAGCCTTTGCGATTGAGGCTTAGTCACCTATTGTATTCATTGGTTTTGCATTATTTAATGTCTCGCCAATGTACTGGGAAGGGGTCACGCCAAATTGTTTGTGAAAGTTCCTGCCGAACTGCGTTTGTGAGCTGTATCCGACCTGCTCTGATATTTCGTATATCTTTAATTGGCCTTCACTGAGTAAGATAGCTGCCTTTTTAAGTCGCGCCAAGTTGATGAAGTCATTTGGTGTCAAATCTGAGATCGCATTGATCTTTCTATAAAGTGTGGTTCTGCTCATACACATAAGGTCGGCTAAATGCTCAACGTCAAAGTGTATATCGGTCATATGTTCCTCTATTATCTCATTTAATCGTTCCAAAAAACAATGGTCAGCTTTTGAACGGGCCATTGTTCTCAAATGTACAAGGGGTGATTCAACAAAGTAGTCACGGAGTTTATTTCGATTAGCTAAAAGACTTTGTATCTGAGCGTTTAAATGCGCTATTGAAAATGGTTTTTCTATGTAAACATCAGCTCCTTGTTCTAACCCTTTGATTTTGGATTGCAAGGTGTTTTTTGCTGTTAACAAGATCACAGGAATATGACTATATGAGATATCCGATTTAATCGTGTGGCAAAATTCATAACCATCCATTTCAGGCATCATGATATCGCAAATAATAAGATGCACATTATGTCTGTCCAACAAGTCAAGACCAGTTTTTCCATTGGAAGCTTCCAGCACATCGTAAGACTCACTCAGATCATCTACAAGAAACTCCAGAATCTCCGGATTATCGTCAATGACCAATATCAAGGATTTCGTAGTTTTTTCATTTTCCATTTTCACTCTGATTTCTGTTGTGTATAAAAGGTAGTTTCAATACAAAAATGTTCATTTCATCTTCTGGGAGTGCCAAATACAATTCACCATTGTGTAGCTGCGCGAAGGATCTGGCTAATGCTAGTCCAAGTCCAGATCCCTGTCCTCCCTCTTTCAACCTGACAAACGTGTCGAATATCTTTTC
Organism: Pedobacter indicus; assembly: GCF_003449035.1. Lineage (NCBI taxonomy): Bacteria > Pseudomonadati > Bacteroidota > Sphingobacteriia > Sphingobacteriales > Sphingobacteriaceae > Albibacterium > Albibacterium indicum. The sequence goes on along the minus strand of NZ_QRGB01000001.1, from coordinate 3,134,232 downwards.
CCGCATATGTATTGGTATAAGTTGCCCATCGTTTTTTACCAAGACGGTTAGCATATCATTGATGTCGGGTTTTTCGTCTAAATGAAGTATAATAACACGTTTAGCATATTTTAGTCCGTTCGTCAGCAAATTGCTTATAATCTGTGTCAGCGCTTCTTTGTCGACATATGCTATGCAAGGCATGGAAGGCAGATGCAATTTCAAACGAATGTTCTTTTGTGCAGCTACCATTTTGAACCGTTGGTAGTTATCTGTGAGAAGTTCATTCAAGTTGACTGATACGAAGTTTAGTTTATAACCCTGAACTTCTATCTTCCGAAAGTCAAGCAGCTGATCGGTTAGTTCCAAAAGCCGATCCGTATTTCTATCCATCGTTTGAAGGTGCTTTTGGATCAAAGGTTGTTCCTCCGTCTTCTTTAAGACCTTTTCTAAAGGCGCTTTAATCAACGTTAATGGAGTGCGGATTTCATGAGTCACATTGGTGAAGAAATCTACTTTAGCATGATACACTTCTTCTTCCTTCCGGTGCCGGATGAGCTCCAATTTTCTTCGGTTTCGTTCTCTGGTTCGGGAATGATAACTATAAACCAGATACCAAGTAATTCCTGCCGCGATAAGCAAATAGATTACATAGGCAAAGTGGGTTGCCCAGAACGGTGCCATGACAGTAATGCGGAGTGTTGTCTCCTTACCTTTAAAACTACCAGCTCCGTCTGCTACATTGACGCGGAAGGTATAATCACCGGGTGGAAGTTTTGTAAAATATGCTCTCCGGTTTGTCCGGATATGTGTCCAATTTTTATCCAAACCTTCCATTTTATAAGCATATTCTGTCATTCTTGGAGACACATAGCTTAGCGCAGCAAAATCGATGCTCAATGAAGATTGATCATGTTGAACGTAAATGTGGTCAGTAAAGGTAACTGATTGATTCAGGATGGTTTGATTTTCGCTATTAACCTCTAAGTCTTGGTTATGAATCTGCAAACCAGTAATGTAGACAGGGGGGTGGTAGGTGCTTTGATGGTAATTGGCAGGATTAAACCGGATTAGGCCTTTCACACTTCCGAAGTAAATATTTCCCTTATCGTCCTTCTGCGCAGAGTTATAATTAAACTGATCGCTTAACAAACCGCTACTCTTTGTAAAAACCCGGATGTCCTCACTTTCCGGATGAAAACGAACAAGCCCTTTTGACGTGGTAATCCATAAATACCGATCATTGTCTTCTACCATTGCCAAAATAAGATTACTCGGCAAGCCATTTTTCGTTGTGTAGCGTTTGAAGCTTCGTGAGGATGGTTCATACAGACAAAGACCCCCTTCTGTAGCAACCCACAAATTATGCTGACTGTCTTCAAAGATCCGATTTACACGATTGCTTCCTAAGCTTTTCTGATCACCCATCTTATGTAAAAACTTTCCTGCTTTTCCCGTTTTGGGGTTAGAAAAATAAAGTCCGTCGCGCCAAGTTCCCACCCATATTGTGCCTTCAGAGTCTTCAAAGATTGTCGTATAGAATATATACTGCGGAAAACCCCGAACGTATTGAAAATTCCTTTCTTTTTGATTGTACTTTAGTAGTCCGTTACCAGTCGCTAAAAGGATCTGTTCGTTTTGTGTTTTGTAAATGTTGAAAATAAAATTATTTGGCAACATGCCTTTTTCTGCATCGATACTATAATGTTTGATAACCTTGCCACTGGGAATGTCCATTAGATCCAATCCATGTTCAAAAGTGCCGACCCATAGCGTGTCACCACTTGCAAGCAATCCGTGTATATTGCTAAATGAAATACTTTGTGGCGTGCCTGACGGTTGATAATGTGTGATTTTCCCAGTAGGCAAATGCAGTTTATTTAAGCCATCGTCTTCTGTTCCAATCCACAGATTGTTATAATCGTCAAAAGTCAGCTCTCTTACAGCGTTCCCCGATATTCCGGTTGCTCCGTCATGAGGGAAATATTTTTCAAAAAAAGTGTTGCTGGATTCGTAATAATTAATTCCACCGAAGTAAGTACCACACCATATTCCCCCTTCCTGATCCTTACATAGTGTGTAAACCGCGTTATCGGATATCGCCCACGGGTGACCTCGTTGCTTCTTTAGGTTTGTAAATTGATTGCTCTCAATATTATAAATGAACACCCCGGCTTCTGTCGCAAACCAATACTCTTGGTTCCGGTGATGCATGATATCCCGGACAAAAATATCTGATCCAATTTCATGTTCGATAAAAAGGTCGGTATACACTCCTGAAGATATGTCAAACCTCTTCACCCCCTGTTTCGTTGTTCCTACAAAGAGGTAGCCCTTCCCACTGTCATAAATACTTTCAATCCACCGGGTTTCAACGTCAGGAGAATGACTGTACATCGGGTTCAGCTGAATTTTTTTCAGATCAGTATCATACGCGAGAAGATCACCATTCGTGGTACCAATCCAGATGCTATTTTCTTTGCCTAGTCGAAACGAACTGCAATTAAAACGACTGTTCGGAATAACCAACATGATTTTTTTCTCGTAAATATTGTATTGGTAGAGTTGAAAGTTATTAATGAACCAGATGTTCCCATCCAAGTCTTCCTGAATATCTAAAACTTCATTAACAATTTTATTGCTGAATAAAGAGAAGCTTTCGAGATCAGGGTTAAATATAAAAATGCCCTGATCCGTTCCCACCCATATTTTTCCATTTTTGTCTTCGCAAAGTGCACGGATAAAATTGCTTCCTAAACCGCTGGGGTTATCTGGATCGCTATGGAATACCTTAAAGGAATACCCGTCGAAGCGATTTAGTCCATCCTTTGTACCAAACCACATAAAGCCAAGGCGATCTTGCATGCTACAAAGCACAGCATTATTTGATAGTCCGTTTTCCACTTGATAATGACGGAAATAATAAGGCTGCGCAAAGCTTAGCTCGATCAGCAGCAAGCTCAATACAAGAGATATTGAAATAATGTATTTCACAAATTAAGTTTCGTCTGGCTATCCAAATATAGATGAAATTATGAAAATAGTTAGCTGGTTACTATTAATTGGCTATGGGACAAATTAATGAAAGAATGGTACGAATTGATGTAAAGCAGCACGTTAAAATTATCGTCCTTTGTATAGATGAGAAGGCTAGAGTCTTCTTCACCAGTTTTTTTAATCTAAATTAAAACCAATCTTTATTATGAGAAAGTACAATGTCTTTTGTATTGTAATTGCGGTCGCGTCCCTCTTTTTATTTAGCTGTAACCAAACTCCCGCCAACAATACCGACGAGAATGATAGAGCCCATACAACGGCAACTGCTTCCAGATGGTCAGAGGAAAAAGCAAACGAATGGTATGCGAAGCAGGAATGGCTGGTTGGAGCAAATTTTAGTCCTTCAACAGCGATTAATCAGCTGGAGATGTGGCAGGAAGATACCTTTGACCCAGAAACCATCGACCGGGAACTGGGTTGGGCAGCAGATATGGGAATGAATACCATGAGGGTATATTTGCATGACTTACCTTATGAGCAGGATTCAACAGGTTTTATTGATCGCATCGATCAGTTTTTGAAAATCTCAGAAAAGCATCATATCAAACCGTTACTTGTTTTCTTCGATTCATGTTGGGATCCTTTCCCCGAAGCAGGTAAGCAGCGAGCACCCAAGCCACATGTTCATAATTCTGGATGGGTACAGAGCCCGGGGCAATATGCGTTAAAGGACTCGACACAATACCCTCGGTTGGAACGCTATGTTAAAGGTGTCGTATCTCACTTTGCTGAAGATGATCGTATACTCGGTTGGGATATCTGGAATGAACCGGACAATATGACCGGTCCGTCTTATGAGGCAATTGAAATCAAAGATAAAGTAGATTACGTAATCCCTCTTTTAGATAAGGCATTCAAATGGGCTCGTTCTGTAAATCCTTCACAACCGTTGACTTCTGGTATCTGGGGAGGTGGCGATTGGTCTTCTCATGAGCAGCTTAAACCTATCGAGAAATTACAGATCGAAAATTCAGACATTATCAGTTTTCACCACTATGAAGAACCTGCTGACTTTGAAAAGAGACTTACAGAGTTACAGCGGTATAATCGGCCATTACTTTGTACCGAATACATGGCCCGACCCAATGGGAGTACGTTCGAAGGGTTTTTGCCGATCGCCAAAGAGAATCAAGTGGCCATGTTCAACTGGGGATTTGTGGATGGTAAAACACAGACAAAATACCCTTGGGACAGCTGGACAAAGACTTATACAGCTGAACCAGAATTGTGGTTCCATGATATCCTCCGTACAGATGGAACCCCGTATATAGCCGAAGAAGTAGAACTCATAAAAGAAATGACAAAATAATGCAATAAACCTTTTTATCACCTAATAAACCGTGTTGTATGAAAAAAAATATAAAAGGTAAGAGCCAATGGCCTAATCCGGTGAAGGTTGCTATATGCCTGCTGGTAAGCATCGGTACGGTAGGTTCGCTCAGTGCTCGTGAGCCAGCACATATGATACCGACCACCACAAAATTAACAACATCACTGGCTCAAACAAAGGTAACCGGTCGTGTTACCGATCAGCAGGGCACAGCTTTGCAAGGAATCAACGTGCAGGTCAAAGGTTCAGAAACAAGTACAGTGACGGACGGGGACGGTGTTTTTACAATCCAAGTGCCTTCTAACGAAACCATCCTCGTATTCTCCTACTTAGGGTATCAGAGTCAAGAGGTTACCGTAGGTTCGCAGCGAGAACTTCAAGTGGTACTGGCTGAATCACTGGAAGAGCTAGAGGAAGTGGTTGTTATCGGATACGGGTCTGTTCGGAAGAAAGACCTGACCGGTGCAGTATCCGTTGTCGATACTCGTGAGATGGCAAAGACGGGTTCAGCAACCATCGCTCAGTCTATCCAGGGCTTAGCAACCGGTGTCAATGTTCGTAATACCGGAAACGCGGGTAGTGATGCAAGTATCGAAATTCGCGGGGTAGGCAATCTAACCAATAACAACCCTCTTTGGGTTATTGACGGGTTGATCACATCTGCAGGTGCCGATTTCAATCCCAATGATGTTGAATCGATTCAAATTCTGAAAGATGCGTCCGCAGCAGCTATTTATGGATCACGTGCAGCCAATGGGGTTATAATTGTCACGACAAAGAAAGGAAGGAAAGGTCCTGCAGTAGTTGATTTTTCCGTACGTGAGTCTTTTGACTGGTCGCCACGTTACGACCTGATGAATGCCGAAGAGTACAAGAAGTATAACGACATGGCTTACAAGGAGGCTATTAAAGACGGAGTCTGGAATGGTACTCTTCAGGACCATGCTGATATTGATACAGATTGGCAGGAAGAAACCATGCAAACTGCCTTGGTACAGGACTATAATGTGTCTATTTCCGGAGGTGGGGATGCTGGTAACTACTTTATCTCGGGTGGCTACTATAACAACGATGGTATCATGTATGGCAATTCATTTGACCGTTATACATTCCGCGTGAATACCGAGGGCAACAAGGGGATCTTCTCATTTGGTGAATCGTTCAGTTTTTCGCAAACGGATAGAGATCCATTGCAGACGAGTTCTTATATCGATATTATCCGGATGTTACCTACAATACCCGTTCGGGATCCCGAAAATCTAGGGGGCTTTGGTTACGGAAATGAGGCGAACGCCCGGACTTTCGCTACGAATCCGATTGCCAGAGAGGAGATAGAAGATACAAATACGAAAATTTACAGAATGCGGGGAACATTCTGGGGGCAGGCGCAGATAACCAAATTTCTTTCATATAAACTGAATGTAGGTATCGATTATATTTTTGATGAGTATCGTTATTTCAGAAAAGAAGGAAACTGGACAATGAACCAGGAATACCGTGATCCAACTGGTAACAAAAACCGCATAAAAGAAACCAACGAACTCATTGAAAATACATTGAACTTTGACCATGACTTTGGCAAACACCATGTGGACGCAGTAGCTGGACTTACCTACCAACATCAATACTGGGAAGATGTGGGTGCTCAACGTCTTAAATTTCCTTTCTTGGGTGGCGACTACATCACGGTGTTGAATGCCGGACAAGAAAATCAAACCAATTGGAACAGTATTCAAGAGTATGCATTGATATCATATCTGGGTCGTGCTAATTATATTTACGATGATAAATATTTTGCTACGCTCACATTCAGAAGGGATGGATCGTCTAAATTAAGCCCTGCAAATCGTTGGGACAATTTTTACTCGATATCCGGTGCGTGGAGAATCAGCAATGAAGATTTCTTCGATGTTTCGTGGATCAATGATCTGAAACTGCGTGCTAATTACGGAGAGATCGGAAACGCTGCTTTTCCGGGTAACTGGAGCTACTTGGGGACCATTAATCCCAATATCGTAACCGTATTTGGTAGTGGACAGGGCTTGGTAAACGGAGCTACCCAAGTTCAGATCGTCAATGAAAACCTCCGTTGGGAGCGTACCGCTCAGACGAATATCGGGTTGGATGCTGTCTTTTTGGATAACCGTTTAACAGCAACGGCTGAATATTATAACTCGGAAACGCGAGATGTCCTTACGGGGATGCAGATCTCAATGACAACAGGTAATCAAGGAGGGGCTCCTCTTGCCAACGTAGCGAGCCTTAAAAATACTGGCTTTGAACTCGGTTTGATGTGGCGGGATCAAGTAGGTGAATTTAATTACAATGTCGGTACCAATATTACGACACTGAATAATGAGATCCTGGAGCTGGGTTACGGCAACGAAGTTTTTTACACCGGACAGACACGAAGCGAAATTGGTCGTTCGCTCGGTGAGTATTATTTGCTAAAAACCGATGGGCTCTTCCGTACTCAGGCGGATATTGATAGTTACGTAAATTCAGCGGGTACGCCGATTACCATCGAGGGTAAAAGACCACAATTAGGAGATCTTCGTTACATCGATACTGATGACAATGGCCAGATTACCACTGGGGACAGGCAGATTGTCGGCGATCCTTGGGCTGATCTTTTGCTGTCCGTTAATGCTGGCTTCTCATTCAAGAATGTCGACTTTTCGATGTTATGGAGTGGCCAAATGGGAAATGACATTCTCAATGGTGGTATGCGTCAAGGGCGACTATTTGCTGATAACTCAAATTACATCCGTTTTGAGTCGGGGCATGAGCCATGGCAAGAGAACCCGGATAGTGATTTTCCTCGTATTATTTATGCCGATACACGAAACACGAGAGGCGATAGCGACATCTGGCTCGAGAATGGTTCCTATCTGCGACTTCGAAATGTCCAACTAGGGTACACCTTTGATGATCAATTCCTGAACCGGATTCGTTTAAATGGATTGCGCGTGTTTGTTACAGGTAACAACCTGATAACGATTACGAAGTACAAAGGGTTGGATCCTGATTTTGTCAATACGAATGTTTGGGATCGGGGAACTGATAACATGGCTTTCCCAAATGCACGGACATTTATGCTTGGGCTGCAAGTGAGTTTTTAATTATCTGTAAAAAACTTAGACGATGAAAAGATTTAAATTAACAATATGCGGACTCCTGCTTCTTGGAATTGCAGGATCATGTAAGAAAAGTTTATTGGACATCAATAACCCCAATGAGCCCACCACAGAAACTTTTTGGAAAACTGAAGACGATGCACAAAAAGGCTTAAATGCAGCATATAGCAGGTTTTACAAAGAGGGAACCTGGATGCGTTGGCTATCGTTTCGTTACGATTTAGGTTCGGATGAAGGGTGGAGTACAAGCCCGTGGAATGAGCTTGCCGACTGGACACGATTTAACTACGTAAACTATAATTTCTGGGAGGGTAATAATGTTCACTGGGAAGACTTTTATGTGGGTATCTTCAGGGCAAATCAAGTTCTTAAGTTTACACCGGAAATACCCTTTGCCGACGAGACTACGAAAAACCGGGTCATAGGGCAAGCTGAATTTTTAAGAGCATTATGGTACTTCCAAATAGCTGTCCTTTGGGAAAAAGGCGCCCTGGTACTAGAACCAAAAGATGGTAGTTATAAGCCAGAAGAGGTTCCACAGGAGCAGATCTGGGCTCAAGTAGAGATTGATCTGCAAAGTGCGATAGCAAAATTGCCGGAGACCTGGGATGATGCCAACCTCGGGCGTGCTACTATTGGTGCGGCTAAAGCTCTTCTGGCCAAAGCATATATGCAACAGCATAAGTATCAAGAAGCTAAAAATGAATTGCAGTGGCTGATTGATAAAGAGGGTAGCCTTTACGGTCTGGTGGACGATTACATGGATAACTTCACTCACTATAATGAGAACAATAAAGAGGGGATATTTGAGATTCAATTTGACGATGAAAATAAAGGCGGAACAGGTAACAGCGCATCCATGGCGACGGGTTTTCAGCGTACGCAGTTCTACGCCCCTGGTGGCATAGGCTGGCAGGATGGAAAGGCACGTTCATGGTTTGTTGCTGAGTACAAAAAGGAAAAAAATCTTGATGGTGGAAATGATATTCGCTTATATCATAATCTGTATTACAAAGACAGTCCAAATGACTTTCCGGATGAATCACCTCTAATTTACGGTAGAAATTGGGACAATGCTTGGGGAAATGATATGTTTATTCGGAAATACTCGACAAGTTATTTCCGTGATCGGGAGGATTATTTTGCGCCTAATAATTATCGGATACTTCGTTATGCTGATGTTTTATTAATGTATGCAGAGTGTATCGTCGAAACAGGTGGCTCCATAACGGAAGCGGCAAGCTATGTGAATAAAGTAAGACAGCGCCCATCGGTTAACCTGCCGACTTTGCAGAACAGCGTGCATAAAGCCAGTCTGAATTCGAAAGAAGCTTTTATAAAACGATTGCAAATGGAGCGTTCGTTGGAGTTGTGTTTTGAAGGATGGCGATGGGCCGATCTAAAACGTTGGGGTTTGCTGGATTCGCAAGCTGGGATTGATGAGCTGAAAACCAGAGACGCTGATTTTAATAACTTTGTTGTCGGCAAACATAATCGTCTGCCTATCCCGCAGATCGAAGTTGATAACAGTGATGGTAAATTGACACAAAATCCGGGATACTAGATAAGAAACAAATGGATTTGTTAAGAAGAACGATTCTTTTATTGTTGCTGACCGTGATAGTCGCTTCGACTTACGGTCAGCAACCCGATCCGCCGGGACAGGTGGAAAATCAAAATGACGCGGTTCATCAGGCTTATCTATTTGCACATATGACGCATCAAGACTATGGCCGGCTTTATTATTCTGTCAGTCTGGATGGTCTGCACTGGAATGCACTCAATGGTCGAAAGCGTGTCTTTGAAGATTACAAAGGACATCCCGATATCACAAAGGGGCATGACGGGCGTTATTACCTCGCTGGCAATGATAATGACAGCTCACCTGATATCGTTATCTGGGTTTCTACTGATCTTGTTCGTTGGGAGAAGCATTCCGTTTATACACCCGACTTAAAAAGTACACCGGATTATCAAGACGCTTTGCAGCGGATCGGAGCACCAAAATTATACTATGATAAGTCAACATCGCAGTATATCCTGACATGGCATACACCCCATAAAGAAGGCACCAAAGAAGATCCGGAGCGTTATTGGGCCAGCCAACGCACGCTGTATGTTTTATCGAAAGACCTAAAGACATTTTCAGATCAACCGACAAAACTGTTTGACCTGGAAATGGGTACAATCGATGTGTTCATCCGTAAAGTCGGTGATCAGTACTTTGCCGTTATCAAAGACGAAACCTATCCAACCTTATATTGGCCAACCGGAAAAACAATCCGCATTGCCCGGTCGGCTTCGTTAACCGGTCCTTGGTCAGCACCTGCCGATCCGATCAGCCCAAATTTCAGGGAAGCACCGATGTTGATCCCTTCTCCGGATGATAAGGTATGGTATATGTATTATGAACAATACCCTGGCGTATCTTATGGGTTGTCGATTGCTGACAACCTAAACGGACCTTGGTACCAAGCATCCGGTTATACATTTTTTTCAGATTGGGATAAGTACAGTATGCCCGATTCTGTTCGCCATGGCTGCATGATTACCATCAGTAAAGACGAGTATGATCGGTTGGTTGCTGAATATGGCATGATTGAAAACGAAACCTCTAAAAGAAGATAAAACAAAAATTGAATTATGAAGAAATACATTTCGCTATTGTGTCTGGTACTAAGTTTAGGATGTCTGTCTTGTTCGGCAACGGAAAACAACGATCTCCCCGAATTCCCATCTGATACCTTGTCGATAGAGGTGCCATTTGGTGATCCTTTTATTATGCTCTACGAGGGGGTATACTATGCTTATGGAACAAATGCTGCTGATGGCATAGAGGTTTATACTTCAGACGACTTACTAACCTGGAAGGCGACTGACCGACGATTAGCACTGGATAAAAAAGACGTGTGGGCTGACAGGTGGTTCTGGGCACCCGAAGTTTACCACGTAAATGGCAAATTCTATATGTATTATTCAGCTGATGAACACATCTGTGTTGCAACGAGCGACAGTCCGCTCGGACCTTTTACGCAAGAAGCAAAAGAACCGATGATTGCGGGTGAAAAATGCATTGATAATTCTTTGTTTATTGATGATGATGGTAAACCTTATTTGTTTTTTGATCGTTTCAATGACGGATTAAATATATGGGTAGCTGAATTGGAAGACGACTTGATGACGATAAAAACAGAGACGATGAAGAAGTGCATCAATGTGTCTCAGGACTGGGAAGAGGTTTGGCCACGTGTAAATGAAGGACCCTATGTGTTAAAACATGATGGAAAATATTATATGACTTATTCTGCGAACAGTTACGAGAGCCCGTTCTACGGAATTGGTTTTGCAACCGCAGATCATGTCAACGGTCCGTGGACCAAATATGATGGTAATCCCATTTTGCAAAAGCCCGGCCATTTGGTTGGAGTAGGACATAGTGCCATGTTTGAAGATAAGGATGGACAGTTACGAATCGTGTTTCATTCGCATCGGAGCGAGAGCAAGATTCATCCGCGCTATATGAATATCAGTACAGTTAGCTTCGAGGAAAAAGATGGTGAAACGATCATGGTTATTGATCCGAATTTCATTACACCGAAATTGATTGTTGAATAAACTGACGCGTTTGAGATAAGTGGGTAATCAGGTTGGCATTTATCTAGAAAATTAGGATATTGTTCATCTTTAACGAGCAATATTTTGACCCTAATTAAAAAGGTAATGATCATCCTGATAAGCATTGTGGCACTTGCCGTACTCGCCATCGTGCTCTATATGCGGCAGCCAAAGTTTGGCCAAGCGCCTAAAGGCAAGCGACTAGAGCAGATTAAGCAAGCCGACAATTATAAGAACAATGCATTCCAAAATATAGAAGAAACACCGTCTTTAACGGAAGGGTATTCAATGGCGAAAGTTTTTTACAACTTTCTTTTCGCTAAGTTTCCAGAAACCACTCCGGTTGATTCGCTGCCTTCAATAAAAACCGACTTACATCAATTGCCAATTGATAGCAATGTACTCGTCTGGTTTGGCCATTCATCCTATTATCTACAGGTAGAAGGCAAGCGTTTTCTGGTAGATCCTGTTTTTAGTGGGAATGCCTCTCCACTTCCGGGCACCAACCTTTCTTTTAAAGGATCGGATATTTATTCAGGTGATGATATGCCTTCCATCGATTACCTGCTGATTACGCATGATCATTACGATCATCTTGATTATGAAACGGTTGTCAAATTAAAAGAGAAAGTAGGGACGGTGATTTGCGGACTTGGTGTGGGTCAGCATTTTGAACGATGGGGCTATCCGACAGATCGAATCGTAGAAAGAAACTGGTACGAAAGGGTGGAGCTGGAGAATAATTTGATGCTCTATACGGTGCCGACACGGCATTTTTCTGGTCGGGGCTTTGCCCGTAATAATACGCTGTGGATGTCTTTCCTCTTGGCTTCGCCGGAATTGAAAATATACATTGGAGGGGACAGCGGTTATGGAAAGCATTTTGCCGAGATCGGTAAAAAATACGGGCCGATAGATTTAGCTATGCTAGATAATGGACAATATAATCCAGCTTGGCAGGCTATTCATATGTTGCCTGAGGAAGTATTGAAAGCGGGAGCTGATTTGGGGGCAAAACGAGTATTTCCAGTGCATTCGGGTAAGTTTAGACTTGCTTATCATCCCTGGAATGAGCCATTAAATAAAATTACCGAATTAAACGGGGAGCATGGAATCCCTCTTCTTACGCCGATGATTGGCGAGGAAGTAAGTTTAACGGATACCACTCGTCACTATTCAAGATGGTGGGCCAACGTACACTAATCAAAAAAACCAAAACAATGAAATTAAAAAAGCTCTGTATCTTATTTATATGTTTTATAAGCTTTAAGAGTGCAATTGCTGATCAGTTAACGCAAGGCACGGGGAAAGATCAACCCTCCGATAGTGTGATCACCTTTCGAAACTTGCGTTATGCTCCGCAGCCTGATTCACTGAACGGTGATACCTCGTCCGATAAATTACTGGACCTTTATCTACCAGCAATTAATAACAGTAAAAAGCTGCCCATTTTTGTCTTTGTCCATGGTGGTGGCTTTGCTGGTGGTGATAAATATAACAAGACAGTAGCTGAAATTTGCTCAAAACTCGCTTCAAAAGGTTTTGCAGTTCTTTCTATAAATTATTGGCTTAGTTTGAAACACAATAAAATACCCGGCGCAAGTGCATCGGCTAATATGGCAAAGGGAGTGCCGTCTGGCGGCGAGTTCCACCCCGGTTTACAGATGGCTATTCAGAATGCATCAGACGATCTCGTGTCTGTCTTTAGGTGGGTTAAAAAGCATAAAAAAGATTATCATCTTGATGTTTCTAAGCTGGCAATTTCTGGTGGATCAGCAGGGGCAATGACCGTGCTTCATACAGCTTATGTATCTGGACAGCGAGTTCTACCGGTACAGGCAGTTGTGGATCTTTGGGGCGGCTTGGAAGATGCAAGTGTGATCAAAAGAAAAGCGCCTCCGGTATTGATCTATCACGGGGATCAGGACAAACTGATTCATGTCGACTTTGGTCACGCATTAAAAAAGCGGATGGATGAAATCGGCGATACACAGTCCATCCTCCACGTAATGGAAGGAAAAGGACATGCGATGTATCGGTATATTGCTGATGAGAAAATAGACGAGATCGCCCAGTTCCTCATCAGCGTTGTGGATTAATCCTTATAGGAAATCAATTTTAAAAGAAGCTTATAGGAGCCACCATAGGATCAGGATAATAAGGACGATGATCAAGACCCATCGTAACATTCCTCCTGACTTAGCTGGTGGTTCGGGGGGTATCGCTGCGCGTGGTGGAATCTGTTCCGGTTCATTCACTTCCTGTTCTACGACAGCCTCACGTGCAACCGTTTCTGGTGTTACAGGCTCCTGATTTAGTGATTCATCTTGTCTCTTACCAGCGTCTGTCAGCTCGGCCTCCATTATTTCAGGCTCTAACGGCTCCTCCCGGACAGGTGTATCCTCTATCGTTTCTAAAGGCTCGTTGGTGACATTTACTTCATCAACTTCAGGAACCTTTGGCTCTTCCACTACCTCTGGTTCGTCTACAAGTGGTGGAATGGGAGCGGGTGGAACCTCAATCGCACCCTCCGTGTCAGGTGATCGCTCTGTAGGTGGCGTATCGGTCTTCGGAAAGTCGGTCGGAGGTAAATCCACTTCCGGTGTATCAGTCTCAATAATAGGGCTCTCTGGCACATCCGGTACTTGTGGCACGCCGATATCAGCCAATCCGAACGAATTGCGCAAGCCTGTTGGTAAAGATGAGAATATCTCGTCTTTACTCGATACCACTCTGCCTAAAACATCTGAAAAATTCCAATTATGTTTGGTCATGAGCTTGCTTATCAAACCAGTTATCGTGGGGACGATCATTGCCAAAAGTCCGGATGAACGATCATGATTAAGTCCGGTTGCATTAGAAAGTTCATTTGTTAGTGATTCACGTTCGGTACCGAAGAGGTTACTTGCCATTGCACTACCACGATCCAATAACTGCGAATCATCCTCTGTAGGTTGATCATCCGTAGTGCCCTGAACAAATAAACCACTTAATAACCCCGAATTTTCACCATCATTGTTTTTCAGAATCCCGCCTAATACAGCCGGAATAGCAACGGAGAATCCATTTTCTGCTTGTTCCTCGCTAATACCCGCTTTTTGACTTATTGAAGAAAGAACACTGCCGTCTATTTCTTCTTTGATCATTTCGATTAAATTCATACCACATATTTTTGTTAGAAAAAAAATCTACTTTAAGTGATTCGTAATAACTTTTGTCCTTTGAGAATCAGCTTATTAGTTTAACTAACAATATGATAGATTTTTTGTTTGCAGTAGATCACGACCTGGGTATACCGATATTTACTCAAATAAAGCAATGGTGTAATCCAAAAGCTCCGGGCCGCCTGTCGCCCCATGACCCGGAACAACCAGTTGTATATCGGGGTATTTTCTTTTGATTTTTGATACGGTAGCAGACCACGCATCTGTATTCGCATCTTCAAGATTCCCCTTTCCTGCATCCATTTCTTTGATAAGACAACCACCAAACAGCACCTTTTCCGCTGGAAAATAACCGACAATATTGTCCTTGGTATGACCTTCACCAAAATATTTTGCATAGACTTTTTGACTGCCAAGCTCAAGTTCAAGGTCATTATCAAATCCGTTTTGTGGCATCGTTTCTGAATTTAATTCATCTAGTTTGACAATTGTGCGCGTGTTCGCGTAAGAAGGTATGTTCTGCGCATGGAACTGGTTTAGTCCGGCTATACAGTCTGCATGGAAATGTGTGGCAACGACTGCTTTTGTCCGAAGCCCCATTTCATCCAATTTCTTCAATAGCTCTTCGGAACTCGTCGCATCCGCTGGTGTGTCAAAAACAATCGCATCAGTTCCGTTAAAGACAATCATTCCATTGCATGGTACATTCCCGAAGTCCTCGGTAGACAGGTAGGAGGTATGTTCATAAACATGTTCTGAGATTTGACGGATTGTCAACGTTTCGCTCTCGTAGAGAAGCGAATCTTGTGGTTGTTGTCCAGTTTGAACGTGGAGCAACTGATTGGTATTGGTATTTTGGACGTTTTCTGTTTTGCTTGTGTTACAGCTGACTAGCAGTGTAGCAAATAGTAGTAAAGAGCTTGTAAAGGTTTTGATTTTCATTCTTTCTTTCTCGTCATAGTTTCGAAGACCCGAAAATAAATTTTATTTTTGATTAAGCAGAGACTGAACCCTAAATTATGAAAAACAGAATCATCAGTGTCTTATGTATTTTCTTACTGATTGCACCTTTAGCAAACGCACAAGACCGACCTAATATTGTACTTATTTTAGCCGATGATTTGGGCTTTTCTGATATCGGCAGTTACGGTGGAGAGGTTGAAACTCCGAATCTTGACCTGTTAGCTGCCAAAGGATTACGTTACAAACAGTTTTATAATGCAGCAAGGTGTTGTCCGACAAGAGCTTCACTGCTAACGGGTGTTTACCCCCACCAAGCCGGTATGGGCTGGATGGCCGCCGCCGACCTGGGCACTCCGGCTTATCAGGGAAACCTGAACGATAATTGTGTAACCATTGCGGAAGTTGTCAAGTCCGCCGGCTACTCAACTTACATGTCAGGAAAATGGCATTTAACGAACGAGCGGAAGATAGATGGAATGGTAACTGACAATTGGCCATTGCAACGGGGGTTTGACAGGTATTTTGGTATTATTCCGGGCGGAGCAAATTATTTTACACCTGTTGTATATAGTGGTAATTCCAGGTACAAAGCTCCGGAAGATTTTTATCTGACAACGGCCATCAGTGACAGCAGCGTACGTTATATAGATCAGCATTTCACTGAAGGAAATAAAAATCCATTTTTTTTATACGTGGCTTATACAGCACCACATTGGCCCCTGCACGCACTACAGAAAGAAATCGACAAATACAAAGAACGCTATTTGGCAGGTTGGGATAAGCTTAGGGAAGGGCGGTTTGAACGGCAAAAGGCATTAGGCTTATTTGGTGAGCATGTAAAAATGAGTCCACGTGATACACAAATAGAGGCATGGGACAGCTTGTCGGCAGAGCAGCAGGAAGAAATGGCAATGAGGATGGCTATCTATGCAGCTCAAATCGATATCATGGATCAGGGAATCGGGCAGATTGTGGGTAAATTAAAGGAAAAGGGTGTGCTTGATAATACACTTATTTTATTCCTGAGTGATAACGGTGCTTGTGCAGAATTTATCAGTAGCGGCAAGAGTAAGGAAGTTAACGGAAAAGAAGACACTTTTGAAAGCTACCGTATTAATTGGGCTAATTTAAGCAGCACCCCTTATAAAGAATATAAGCACTATACTTACGAAGGAGGTATCGCTTCCCCCTTAATTGTTCATTGGCCACAAGGGATCCCTAAGAGTTTAAATAACACCTTTGTGTCGGATTATGGACATATAACGGATATCATGGCAACTTGTGTTGAAGTGGCAGGTGCTGATTATCCCGAAAATTACAAGGGTCACCAAATCGTTTCAATGCAAGGGAAGAGTCTGATGCCTCATTTTTCCTCACAACAGAACGATAGGGGTATCATCTATTGGGAGCATGAAGCGAATATTGCGATGCGGGACGGGAAATGGAAACTGGTGTCCCGAACTCCCGAGGATAGCATGTTTAGAGAGGATGAGTTGGCACTTTATAACATGGATGATGATCCGGTGGAAATGAATAACCTGGCATCAGTCTATCCCGAGCGCGTTAATTCAATGTATCAAAGTTGGACGGCATGGGCAAAAAAGATCGGTGCATTTCCTCTTGATACACGTAATTATGGACTACGAGCACAGTCTAACAGGAAAAAAGTGAATGGCTCTTTCGAGGAAGATAAGTTGGGTGGTTGGGCGATCCAAGAGAGCGATCAGTTGAAGGGGAGTGTCCGTCTTGATTCCTCATCGGCTTTAACAGGGCAATATGCTTTGCATGTTTCACCAACAAAATCGCAAACACAGACCGATGACCTGAAGGTATTTTGGAGATTTCAAGCAAAGCGAGGTGAACGCTACCAGGTAAAACTAACTTCAAAAGCAAGAGATCATGCGAAATACACGCTTCGTTTTGAACGTCCTAACGGGGAAAGCCGATTGCTTGATCAAACTATTGAATCATCCAAAGAGGCATCGTCAGTCAGTACTTCGATAGTTGAGGTTCAGGAAGATGGTGCGTACGCGATTAGTTTATATTTCAATGAATTAGGTTTAGGTGAGGATCTATGGATTGATGATGTGGAGCTGATCGAAAAGACCAGTATCGCTCAGCCTTCTAAACCCAATATCGTTATCATCATGGCTGACGACCTGGACAGTCGTCAGTTGAGTGCTTATGGTGGACAAAATATCAATACGAAACATATTGATGCCCTGGCAGCTGAAGGATTGCAGTTTAATCAGATGATCGCTTCTGAAGCAATGTGTATTCCCACTCGAGCTTCCTTGTTTACAGGTTTATATCCGGCAAGAAGTGGCGCCTACCAAAATCACAAGTCTGTTAACCCAGGTCTCAAAAGTGTGGTCCACTACCTGGGTGATCTGGACTACCGGGTTGCCTTAACAGGCAAGGATCATATGACCAAACCGAAGAACATCTTTCCCTTTGAGATCATCCCCGGTTTTGAACCTAATTGTGTAGCGGCGACGGACGAGTATAATCTGGATAGTATCAAAACATTCATCGAAGACGCGGATGATCCCTTTTGTTTATTTGTCATGAGTATCAATCCGCATGCGCCGTGGACAGTGGGTGACCCAAGTGAGTTTAACGCAGATAGCTTGATCCTGCCTCCACACTGGGTAGATACGCGGTTGACGAGAAACCAGTTTACAAAATACTTGGCAGAAGTGAGGCGACTGGATGATCAGGTAGGGGATATTGTTAAGCTTCTGAAAGAAACGGGTCGGGAGCAGAACACGATCGTGATATTTCTTGGGGAACAGGGGCCGCAATTTCCTGGTGGAAAATGGACTTTGTACGACAATGGTCAGCGAAGTTCGATGATTATTAAATGGCCGGGAGTAATAAGTTCGAATACAGAAACTGATGCGATTGTTCAGTTCGAAGATATTACGCCCACCTTGGTAAGCATAGCGGGTGGCCAAGATATCCCCGATCTGGATGGAAAGAGCTTTCTGGATGTGGTGACCGGAAAGAGTCAAATGCACCGCGATTTTGCTTATGGTATCCATAATAATATCCCGGAAGGCCCATCATATCCCATCAGAAGTATCCGTGATACAGACTTTAAATTAATCATGAACCTCACACCGGAAAAAGAATATCATATTAAGTACATGACCGATACCACAAAGAAAAAACTCCCCTTTACAAGCTGGGTTCATAAGGCAAAAACCGATGATCGCGCCGCCTTCCTTACAAGACGGATCGTCAGTAAACCTCGCATTGAGTTTTATGATCTGAACAATGATCCCTATGAACTGGATAATCTGGCCAATAAAGCGGAGTATCAAGCGAAAATTAACGATATGCGAGCAAAGCTTGAGGCGTGGATGAAGAAACAAGACGATACAGGCACAGGCATGGATGTTCCCTTTAATTAATTCTCTGCGGAAAAACCAAGACAATAGTTATCTTTACGATTGGATCAGCTCTAAGCTGTTGATGAAAAACGACCGAACCTTATTTAAATGATTGAAACTCCTATGAAGAAGAATTTACTTGCTGCTTGTCTGATGTTTTTATTTATTACGAATGTTAGTCTGACCTACGCTCAAGGTACATCAGCGCAAACATATTTTACCAATCCCATTGCAAAAGGGGCCGATCCTTGGGTTACGAAGCATGAAGGGAATTATTACATGATCGCGGCAAGTGGTAAAAATGGCGGAACGCTGACCGTTACAAAATCAAAAACCCTGACCGAACCGGGGGAAAAGGTAACGGTCTGGGAAACGCCTGATACGGGTTGGAACCAAAGCTGTCTTTGGGCTCCGGAACTGCACCGTATTGGCGATAAATGGTATATCTATTATGCAGCGGGGCAGTCAGGGCCACCATATATCTATCAACGATCAGGAGTGCTGGAATCGGTAACCGACGATCCGCAAGGGGAATATATCGACCGTGGAATCCTCCAAACAGGCGATGATCCGAACGATTATGTAAAAACCATCTGGGCAATTGACGTGACTCCAATGGAGCTTAATGGTCAGCTATACGCCGTATGGTCGGGATGGGAGAAAAACGAAACAACCGATGCCACGCCGCAACATTTATACATTGCTGAGATGAGTAACCCCTATACCATCAGTTCGAAAAGAGTGAAAATATCCTCACCGACCGAATCTTGGGAAACAGGTGGCCCACTTAATTTGAATGAGGGTGCTCAGGTATTGCAGCGTGACGGACAAACCTTTATCATCTATTCTACGCGCGAATCCTGGCTAGAGAATTACAGACTGGGTCAGCTACGCTTGAAGGACCCTTCAAAATCACCTATGGACCCAGGGAATTGGGAGAAAAAAGGCCCTGTGTTTTTGGGTAATGAAAAGGTTCACGGCGTAGGCCATGCGAGTTTTACTACTTCGCCGGACGATTCTGAATGGTGGATTGTCTACCATAGCAAAAGAACTTTAGAACCCGGTTGGGATCGGGATGTCCGAACTCAGAAGTTCACTTGGAATGATCAAGGGGAACCCGTATTCGGTGAGCCGATACCTGCGGGGGTGGAGATTAAACGACCAAGCGGAGAAGCTGAAGTCATCGGCCATCAGCATAGCCACCGTCCGCAGTTGACAACCGGAAACAATCCGTTACCTGTTGCTTTTGGTGATCCTTATGTGATGAAAGATGCAGACGGTACCTACTACATGTATGGTACAGGAGGCGGAGCGAAAAAAGGCTTTGCTGCCTACTCATCTACCGATTTGAAAGACTGGAAGTTTGAAGGTCAGGTATACCATAGCGATAATAAAAACGGATGGGGGATCGACGCTTTTTGGGCGCCGGAAGTCTACCACCACAACGGTAAATATTACCTCTTTTACAGTGCACAGTGGAAAGTAAATCCAAACAATGAGTTGGAAAACTTTAAGATTGGCGTAGCGGTTTCGGACAAACCTACAGGGCCATTTATCGATATGTACGACCGACCTATTTTCGATCCGGGCTATCCGATCATCGATGCCAATGTCTGGTTTGAAGACGGAAAGGTTTATTTATACTACTCGCGCTGCTGTTATAAACATCCGGTAGAAAGCGAAGTTTCCGCATGGGCAAAGGAAAAAGGCTGGTATGATGAAATTGAGGAAAGCTGGGTATATGGTATAGAAATGAAACCCGATTTTAGTGGGGTTATTGGAGAACCGGAACTTCTACTAAGGCCACCATTGGAACTGGATGTACATACTTGGGAGAGCCGCTCGGTCACCGCCCGGGAAGCAAATCGCCGATGGACTGAAGGCTCGTACATATTTAAGAAGAATGATATCTATTATATGATGTATTCTGCCAATTTCTTCGGCGGAAAGAACTATGCCGTGGGTTATGCTACATCAAAGAGCCCGCTCGGCCCATTTGTAAAGGCCGCGGAAAATCCCATCCTTCAGAAGAATGGGAAAGTAACCGGTACGGGGCATAATAGCATTACTTTTTCTCCGGATGGAGAGGATATGCTATGTGTTTACCACGGTCGAACCGAAAAGACCGGCGATGAACGTTTGGTCTTTATCGATCGGATGGAAGTAGATAACAATGGTAAAATCGTTGTACATGGTCCGACGTTAGCCGAATAGCTGATCGGCGTAAGCCGACCAGCAAGATTTTATTTCCATTCACCGTGTTTAGGGAAAGCTCGTTCATATTGCGGTGGCCAGCTGATCTCATCGTTCAGCACCACACCGGCGTAAAGCGGGAAATGCGGATTGCGAAGGCTTTCTCGTGCAATCAAAATCAGATCAGCCTCATCGTTCTGTAGAATTTCCTCGGCCTGCTGAGGTGTATTAATCAAGCCAACACAACCGGTAATGATACCTGTTTCCTCTTTTATCTGCGCTGCGAATGGAACCTGATAGTTTGGTTCTGCCGGTATATTTGTAATGCGATTGCCACCGGTGGAGGTGTCAATGACCTGCACGCCACGTTCCTGTAAGATTTTCACCAGTTTTACCGAATCATCTATATCCCATGCGCCTTCTATCCAGTCGGTCGCCGATATCCGTACAAACAAAAGCTGATCTTCGCTCATAACCGATTGTACACGGTCGACTACCTCGAGCGTCAGGCGAATCCTGTTTTCAAAAGAACCGCCATATTCATCAGTCCGCTGATTACTGAGAGGCGAGTAAAACTGGTGCAACAAGTAACCATGGGCAGCATGAATTTCAATTACATCATAACCGGCTTTTACAGCCCGTTTCGTTGCCTCTTCAAAATCGCGTAATACTTTTTCTATCCCTTCAGCATCGAGCGCCACAGGTGCCTCTTGCCCTTCGGCAAAAGGTAACGCACTGACGCTGTAGGTTAGCCATCCATTTTCTTCATGTGATCTGATTTGTGCACTACCTTTCCAAGGTTTTTCCGAACTGGCCTTTCTTCCGGCATGAGCTAGCTGTATACCGACGAGCGACCCTTGACTGTGTAGAAAATCGACAATCTGCTTTAGTTTGTCGATCTGTTCGTCCTTCCATAGTCCCAAATCACCGTAGCTAATCCGTCCTTCCGGAGAAACTGCGGTAGCTTCCTGAATGATCAATGCGGCGCGACCGATAGCACGGCTGCCCAAGTGTACCAAGTGCCAATCATTAGCAAATCCGTCTTCTGCTGTATATTGACACATGGGTGAGATTACAATTCTGTTTTTCAATTCAAATTTTCCGATCTGAATAGGAGAAAGAAGTTTGCTCATATCTAATTACCTGTCTGTGCCCAAAGAGGCTCTGTTTTCAATATTTCGTGATAAATCTTACAGTCAGCATCATGTGCCCCCGGTAAGTACCCTATGCTCATCAAAAACTCATTTACGATTTCACCCCCGGTAAATTTGAAAGTCTTTTTGAATAACTTAACCCATTCTTCTTTACTCAGCGGGTGATGATGTTCCAACCACTTTTCAAAAGAACCGTATTCCTTTTGCAGCTTTTGAATCGTCTTGGCGTTTTCGATTGTAGCATTGATTTTTAGTCGGTTGCGAATAATGCCCGCGTCTGCTAAAAGGCGCTCACGGTCATTTTCGGTATATGCAGCAATCTTTTTGATATCATAATTGTCATAGGCATTCCGAAAAGCCTGTTCTTTTTTCAGGATCGTTTCCCAGCTCAGTCCTGCCTGATTAATCTCGAGGATCAGTCGACCGAACAATTCATTGTCGTCATGAATCGGAAATCCGTATAGAAAATCGTGATAGGCCTTATGAAGAGCCCGTCTGTCGCCCGTCATATTCTCAACGGCATTGCAATAGGACATAGGGTTGAGTTTTGTGTAGTGCAAATATCCATTTTTTATTTAGAAGCTGGGGATTGGTTGGCGGACAATTGACTTTTAAATGATCGAACGCGGAAACCCCAACCTAACCCGGATAAATTCTGGTTTTACAAACGGAGCTTATTAACTTTAAGGAAAGTCGGATGTTAAACATATCTAAGTCGGATGTTAGTCGTAGTCTTGTCGTGTTTACACGACCAATGTCCGAATGATGTCCGAACAATGTCCGACTAATCTCCGTCTAAAACTATCGCAAATTCAATACGAATTATCTCGAAAATCGGTGCCGGGGAGTGTGGAATAGGGCTGTTTTAGATTAAGTGTTCAATGTTTATTTAACTATAACGAAAAACGGAATGTCTTTTGTTTTGTACCAGTAATTGGTAGTGAGTGAAGTTATTAGGGCGGCGCTTAGGTTATTTGAATATGAAGAAACTAAAAAAGCAGGTCTGATGAATGAACTCAGGAAAGGAGAGGAGTCTGGTTTTGTTAAGAATTTCGATCGCCAGTCATTTTTGACGAATCTTAGGAAATCCCAAATCTAATCAAGTTCTATTTCAAAATATCGGAGAATAGCTTTGTAATTGTCTTGGACCGTAAGGCAGGAAGCCTCTATCGGCAAATATAGAATAAAAATATGCTTAAACCTTCATGTTTTTTGCCGATAACGGCATGGTGCAAAAAAAGAGCAGACCTTGTTAAAAAGTCTGCTCTTTAGAATATAGTGTTATTGTTTCTTGATCTAAGAAAACTTTTCAAATACCAGCGTACTGTTGTGCCCGCCAAATCCGAAGGCATTGCTCATAGCGTTATTCACACGTGTTTCCAAAGGTTGGTTTAATACGATATTGAAATCCCTGGAGATGTCAACGTCTAGTTTTTCAACATTGATGGTTGGTGGTATCACCTGATGTTGGATCGCGTTGATGGCAACAATGGCTTCGATAGCGCCGGCAGCACCAAGTAGGTGACCGGTCATCGACTTGGTTGCGCTGATCTGCAAATGGGGTGAGCTTCCGAATACCTTGGAAATTGCATTCAGCTCACTGATATCGCCGATCGGTGTAGAAGTGGCGTGCGGATTCAGATAATCAAGGTCTTCTGGATTAAGACCAGCCTCTTTAAGTGCCAGGTGCATCGCTTTAGAGGCGCCGATACCATCAGGGTGAGGTGAGGTCATGTGGTATGCATCGGCAGTCATGGCGGCACCTGACAGCTCTGCATAAATATGAGCGCCGCGCGCTTTCGCATGCTCGTACTCTTCAAGTATAATAGCTCCCGCGCCTTCGCCCATCACGAAACCATCACGGTCCTGATCGTAAGGTCGACTGGCAGTAGCCGGATCATCATTTCTTGCAGACATGGCCTTCATAGCGGAGAATCCACCCACGGAGGCAGCGGTGATAGGAGCCTCAGAACCACCGGTTACAAATACTTTTCCTTTGCCCATACGGATGTAATTGAACGCATCCATGATCGCTGTATTCCCTGTCGCACAGGCGGAAACCGTTGCATAATTGATACCCTGTAGACCAAACTTCATGGATATCAAGCCGGAAGCCATATTGACGATCAGCCGGGGTACGAAGAAAGGGCTGAAGCGAGGTACGTAATCGCCGTTTACATAGTTTTCCACTTCCGTTTCAAAGGTTTCCATCCCTCCCTGTCCGACGCCCCAAACAACACCGATATCGAAGGGATCCATTTTGTCAACCTCTAGTCCCGAGTCTTCCATTGCCTGGGAAGCGCTGTATAAAGCATATTGTGTAAATAGATCGCTTCTTTTGATCTCGTTCCTGTCGAGGTATCTCTTCGGGTCAAAATCCTTCACTTCGCAAGCAATCTGGGTGCGGAATAAGGAAGCATCAAAGCGAGTGATTTTTCCAGCACTGCTTTTCCCAGCCAATAGGTTTTCCCAGAACGACTGGATGTCATGACCAAGTGGGTTGACTGTTCCTAATCCTGTTACGACGACTCTTTTCATATGATTATTTATTCTTTTATCTTGTTCTCTTGCGTTGTTTAATCCCGAAGGTACTGATACCAACCTTCCTGCAAATTTTTATAAGGTGCAAAAATACGAATAATAAACTAATGCGCTTTGCTTTCTTGCCACAATTTAAAATGACGTTAAACGATCGAATATCTTATGAAAATGACGTAAGACGGAATATCTCAACTTTATTTTTAATGATTCTAAATAATGTGATACGTTTGTAGAGTTATTTTTAATCATTCTAAATAAATGAAGTCGATATATTATTTGTTGCCTGCGTTGTGCATATGTTTTAGTATAAAATCACAGGCGCAAGAGTTTGCTGATCCGGATACGATCAAGAACAGTTCGTTAGATGAAGTGGTTGTAACCGGACAATTTGCACCTCAGTCGTTGAATAAGTCGGTGTACCGTGTGCGTTTGATTAATAACGATCAAATCCGTCTTAGAGCGGCAACCAGTGTCGAAAATATCCTGAGCAATCAGTTGGGTGTTCGCTTTTCTAATGACCTGACCTTGGGCGAGAGTGATATCGAACTGATGGGGATGACTGGGCAAAATGTGAAAATTTTGATAGATGGTGTGCCGATCATAGATAGAGGGGCGACAAAACAGGGTTTGAGCCAGATTGATGTTAACAATATTGACCGGATCGAAGTGGTAGAAGGCCCGATGTCAGTAGTATATGGCACAGATGCGCTGGCGGGTGTGGTCAATATCATTACTAACAAAGCCAAAAGCGAGGATAATCTGATCGTTTCTGTCCGCGTGCAGGAAGAGACCGCAGGTGAAGAATATAGTACTTTCAATAATGAAGGTGTACACAATAATAACGTATCCATTGGGTGGGTGAAAAATGGGTTTAACGCGATGGTTTCTGGTAGCCGAAATAACTTCGGTGGCTGGCAAGGTAATAGTGTAGGCAGGGCGCTCGACTGGAATCCTAAAGAACAGTGGATTGCGTCGGGGTCGGTAGGTTATAAAAACCAGAAGAGTAATACCTGGTATCGATTGGATTATTTGGATGAGGACATTTATTCGCCTGGTGCGCTGAATGAATTGAACTTAAGGGCGACGGACAAGAACTATTTGACGCAGCGCTTTACGCATGTGCTCCAGTCAAACTGGAATGTCAATAACCAACTGGGCTTTTCCGGATCGGTATCTTATCAAGATTATGAACGTGCTACTCAAACCGTAAGGCATGATTTCAGAAACGGAACATCGGAGTTGACCAGCGGTGATGGGGAGCAGGATGTAGCGGGGTTCACATCCTTCGTTTTCCGTGGGACGATGCACTACAAACTGAATGATCAGGTGTCTTTTCAACCCGGAATTGAGGTGAGCAGCAACAAGGGTAGCGGTCAGCGGATTGAGGGTGAGCCTGTGATCAATGACTATGCATTTTTCGTATCATCTGAAATAAAACCTATTGAATGGCTGAACCTAAGACCCGGAGTCCGCTTGATTAAAAACTCCGTGTATGATGCACCACCGCTTATCCCTTCATTGAATGCCAAATTCGACCTAAGCAAGGATTTTGATCTGAGAGCGGCGTATGCACGTGGTTTCCGGTCACCAGCCTTAAGAGAGCTTTATTTTGTCTTCTTTGATGCAAACCATTCGATTCAAGGAAATGAAAATCTGAAAGCTGAACATTCAAATAGCTACAATACCTATCTGAGTTGGCATGGTCGTGATTTCGGTGATGTGAGCTTGTCATCGACGCTCGGCGGATTCTACAATGAGTTTGATAACCTGATCGATGTTGGCGTTGACGCGGAGAACAGTTCGGTTAATACCTACATCAACATTGACAAGTTTAGGACGATAGGGTCATTGTTAGAGAACCGTATCGAATGGAAAAATCTGACTGCAACACTCGGATTTTCTTATATAGGAAGGTATAATCGGTTATCAGAAGACGAAACCAATATACCATCGATGGTGTGGACTCCGGAAATTAACAGCGAGCTGATGTATCACATTCCGAAATGGAAAATGGGGGTTAATCTCTTCTATAAATTCAATGGGGATCGACCAAGCTATGAAACTCAGGTTCTTTCCGACGGAAGTTTGGCTACCCGTAGAGCAACGATTGCCGCACATCATTTGGCAGACTTGAGTATCAATAAAAATATTAACAAGTATGTGACTCTTATCGGAGGTGTACGCAACTTATTCGATGTTACCAGAATTGACAACACCTCACTAGGCGGGGGTGGAGCGCATAGCGAAGCTGCTGGTTCGGTGCCTGTAAGCTATGGGCGTTCTTTCTTCTTGGGTCTCAATTTACAATGGTCTAAAAATTAAAAAACAAAATAAACTAAACTCAATTCACAAACAATTTTAATACAACAAAGAATCATATGAAAAAATCATTTTACAACCCATCCCTGCTTTTTCTGTTAATGGGGACTACCGTTGCTTTTACTTCTTGCGAACGAGGTGATGACCCGATCCCAGATATTCCACCATCAGACGGTACTGAGCTTACGCTAGACGGTGGGGAAGGAGGCAGCAGTGCAGCGAACACTGTTTTTGTTGACCTCAGCGCTGATAAGCAATCCTCTGTAAAACGTACCAGTTGGAACCTGGGATTTTATAATGGCAGTCAATTTAGGGTGGTACTGAATAATACTGCAGGAGCCTCAGCAGTACAGGTAAATAAAGCCGATTTAAATGCTGTATCTGAAAGTGACGTCAATCTGGACGATTTAGCTATTGCCCTGGGTAGTCCGAACGCCTTTGACAACATCGATGATCTAACCGGCGATCTGAGTAAAACGTTGATCCCGGAAATATCAGCTACAGCAGATAATAATAAAGTTTTTGTTGTGAATCCTGTTGGTGGCAGTCACGGTGCTGTGATTACAGCTGACGATCTTTACAAAATCCGTATTCTACGGGAAGGGAATGATTATGTGCTCCAATATGCAAAATTGAACGATACGGATTTTAGCAGCCTTACTGTTAAAAAAGATGAAGGGTATAATTTCAACTACGTATCTTTTACTGAAGGGCCACTTACAGTTGAACCATTGAAAGCTGAGTGGGATTTCCAGTGGACCTGGAGTTTGTATGCGGGTAGCATGCCGAATGGAGATAGCTATCCTTACGGGTATTCAGACATGGTTTTCATTAATCATCACGCCGGTGTTTCAGCAGCAGAAATTGTTTTTGAAGATGCTGAAGGAGCCTCGACAGGTGAACCTACTTATGAAGACTTTGCCGAAGCTGATCTGGCTGGAGTAAGCTTTGCTAACACCAGAGGTGTGATTGCGAGTAGTTGGAGAAAAACAACAGGAACGCCGCTCGGTGCACAACCTGACCGTTTTTACTTAATTAAGGATGGAACCGGCAATGTTTATAAACTAAGGTTTATCAGCATGGGGGCAGGTGACCCGCCGACTGATGGAGGAAAAAGAGGCTATCCTGAGTTGGAATACAAACTTGTCGTAAGAGGGAATTAAAATAAAACAGAAAAATAGATAAGATGATTAGAAGTATTTTAAACACGAGTTTGCTCCTTGCTATCACGATCGTATTTTTTGCTTGCAATGGAACTGGATCCGCTTCTTCTGAGTCAGAAGCATCCTTTGCGGATTCTGCCAGAATCGTCTCAATCAATGGTACTGTTTCTGAGATTTTGGTGGATCTCGGATTAGAGGAACAGATCGTGGGCGTAGATGTAGCGAGCACTTATCCTGAACGATTGCAGGAAAATCCGAAGGTAGGACACAGTCGTCAGTTGACCGCCGAGGGTGTGCTGGCACTTAATCCGGATGTGGTTATTGCTACTACGAACGACCTGAAACCCGAAGTAAAGGATCAGATCGTCAGCGCTGGAGCCAAGGTATTGGTTTTCGACCATGAATATTCCGTTGAAGGTGCAAAGGGACTGATCCGTACGCTGGCTGATAGTCTGGATAAATCTGCAAAGGGTGATTCGATTATTACGGCGTTAGAAAGTGATCTTTCCAAAGTAGACTCTTTGGATCAGCCAGATTCAAAACCCAGTGTATTGTTCATTTACGCCCGGGGTGCTGGCACCATGATGGTGGCTGGAGAAGGCACCCAGGTTGAAAAGATTATTCAATTGGCGGGCGGCGAGAATGCTGTGAGTGGTTTTTCGGACTTTAAACCCTTAACGGCAGAAGCTCTGGTAGCAGCCAATCCGGATGTAATCCTCCTTTTTGACAGCGGTCTGTCGAGCTTAGGTGGAGCAGATATGCTATTGGAAATGCCAGGTGTGAAGGAAACCAATGCTGGTAGAAATCAAAAGATTGTTGAAATGGATGGACAGTTGCTGACGGGCTTTAGCCAACGTTTAGGCAAAGCGATCCTGGAACTTTCAGAAAAAATACATTAGGAAAAAATTAATTGAAACGACGCAAATTAATTTTAGGTGGCTTATTTATTCTCTTAATTGCGGCGAGTGTTTTGTCGGTGTGCGTAGGAGCCGTTAAAATAGGAGCCGGTGAGTTATGGTCAATTATTATGAACCAATTGGGTTTTAGCAATATACAGAACTATTCACAGCAACAAGAGGCTGTGTTTACCACGCTGCGTTTGCCTCGTACGTTGTTGGGGATTTTAGTTGGCGCCACGCTCGCTATTGCTGGTGCTACCATCCAAGGGTTGTTTAGAAACCCTTTAGCCGAACCCGGATTGATTGGTATCTCAGCGGGTGCAACCTTATTTGCAGTTATTATGATTGTCTTGGAAGCTCGTTTTTTCAGCTTTATGACCGCTACTTTTGGTTATTATGCTTTGTCGATCGCTGCTTTCTTCGGAGGGGCATTGGCTACCTTAATTGTCTACCGACTTTCGATGAACCGGGGAAAAGCAGATATCACAACCTTGCTGTTGGCTGGTATCGCTATCAATGCTTTGGCCGGATCCTTTACCGGTTTGTTGACCTATCCGGCGAGCGACGACCAGTTGCGCAATATTACATTCTGGAGTATGGGGAGTTTGGGGAGTGCGAGCTGGAAAACTGTTGGGGTGATTTTACCACTGGTTTTACTTCCGTTAATTGCCCTGCCTTTTTTTGCAAAGCCTTTAAATGCATTGGCTTTGGGTGAGGCGCAGGCCGGCCATATGGGTATTCATGTCGGTTTGCTGAAATCCATGACGATTATTCTGGCCACGCTGGGGGTCGGTGCTTCGGTTTCCGTTTCCGGAATGATCGGCTTTATTGGTTTGGTGATTCCCCATATCCTGAGGATGGCATTTTCAGCAGATAATCGTTTGGTGCTTCCTGGCTCAGCTTTGTTAGGAGCCTCCGTTTTGGTTTTGGCAGATCTGATTTCCAGGGTTATTGTTGCTCCGGCCGAATTACCTATTGGTATTATCACGGCGATTCTGGGTTGTCCTGTTTTTATTTACATCATTTTGGTTGAACGGAGAAAGAGAAGTTTTGTTTAAAAGATTGAGCTATGATTGAAGTAAAAAATATTCATTATTCAGTTGGAACCAAGAAGCTGTTGAACGATATCAGCTTCGATGTGCAGCAGGGTGAGCTTTTGGCTGTTATTGGCGCTAACGGAGCTGGAAAGAGTACATTGATGAAACTGCTTTGCAAGGAAATGAAAAGCGACTCAGGTGATATTTTGATTCACGGAAAACCAATCTCAACTTATAAACTGAGTGAATTGGCAAAGTTCAGATCGGTTTTAGCGCAGAGCAACACGATTTCGGTTTCATTTATGGTCAATGAGCTTGTCATGATGGGGCGGTATCCTCATTTTGACAATCAGCCTACAAGCAAAGATTATGAGATTGTTCGGGCCGTAATGGATGAAACAGGTATTGCTGAATTTGCGCAGAGAGACTACAACACTTTATCTGGTGGTGAACAGCAGCGCGTTCAGCTTGCCCGGGTTATTGCCCAGATTTATGATCAGCCGAAGGGTCTCCTTTTTTTAGACGAACCAACTAACGGACTGGATATTTTATATCAGCAGCAGATCCTATCGTTTGCACGGGATTTGGCCGACAGGGGATACTGCGTAATAAGTATTCTTCATGATATCAATTATGCATCTCGTTACGCGCACAAAGTGCTGATTTTGAAAAAAGGGGAACGAGTGGCTTTTGGTAAGCCCCAGGAAGTAATTAGCTGTGAAAATATACATCAAGCATTTAATATTCATGTAAAACTGGTTGAGGACGCGGAGTTTCATTGTCCGTTTGTTGTTCCCGCTAGAGGTATAAAAAACTAAATCTAATTTTTATTATTATGAAAAACACAACATTAACATTAAAAGATCAGTATGCTGCATTCAAAGCTGAAAATCCAAAGGTTCGCATTCGAGATGCAGCAAAACAGCTGGGCGTTTCTGAGGCCGAATTGGTGGCTACAGGAGAGAAGAATATTGCATTAAGACCTGATTTTCAAGAAATACTTAAAGAGATTAAAACGTTGGGATACGTAATGGCCTTGACCAGAAATGATCACGCGGTACACGAGCGTAAGGGTATTTACACGAAAGCAACCTTCAATGTTCATGTAGGTCTGGTTGTTAATCCAGATATCGATTTGCGTTTGTTTATGACTGCGTGGCATTTTGGATTCGCGGTTCAGGAGAAGGACCGGAAGAGTTTGCAGTTTTTTGATTTGGATGGCACCGCGGTTCATAAAATATACTTGACCGATAAAAGTGATAAAAAAGCTTATGATGCATTGGTAACAAAATATAAGGCCGATGATCAGGGTGCCCCTGTGCTTGTGCAACCTGTGGATAAGGCGATCGTGGAAACCCCAGACAGCGAGATCGATGTCGAAGGTTTTCGAGAAGGTTGGTTAGCGCTGACAGATACACATCAGTTTTTTGGGTTTTTAAAGAAGTTTGGTGTAAGCAGGAGACAAGCAATGAGGCTAGCGCCTGAAGGTCATGCCGAAGAAGTATATTTTGATTCGGTAAAGGGATTGTTGGAAGCGGTGTCTGAGCAAGATGTTGATATTATGGTATTTATCGGTAGTCGCGGTTGCATACAAATCCATACTGGAAAAGCAAAGAAGCTTTTACAAAGCGGTCCCTGGTTTAATATTTTGGATCCTGAGTTTAATATGCATTTGCGTGAGGATGCCGTTGATAGTGTATGGTTAGTGAAAAAACCTACCTCAGATGGGGTTGTCACGAGTATCGAGGCTTATGACAAAGAAGGAAATATCATCGTTCAATTTTTCGGAAAGCGTAAACCGAGAATTCCGGAAAGTGAAGCCTGGCGCAAGGTGGTTGCTGACTTTTTAGTTAAGAAATAATGAAATTGAAGAAACAGATTATGTGTAAGTCTGTGTGTTTTACTTTTCTTGTTTTTGTTTTGTTAAGCTTCTCTGGGCATGTATTTGCCCAGAGGGCTTTTTTAATATACAACAGCGAAGGCGAACAAGTGGACTTTGATCAGGTTATCCAGGAAACGGAGGGCAAGTCACACATTTTTTTTGGTGAACTTCACAATAATCCGATTGGTCATTGGTTGCAACTGGAACTTACAAAAGCTTTATTCCAATCGCACGGTGACCGGTTAGTGATTGGGGTGGAGATGTTTGAGGCCGACAACCAATTGCTTATCGATGAGTATTTCAGTGGTAAGATCAGTCAGAAAAACTTTGAAGATGAGGTGAGGTTATGGAAGAACTACAAGACTGATTACAAGCCTATTCTTGAATTTGCAAAGAAAAACAAATTGAAGTTTATTGCCACCAATATACCCAGAAGATATGCAAATATTGTTTATCATAACGGTATAGGGGTGCTGAATGAGCTTTTCGAACAGGC
The DNA here is from genome assembly GCF_003449035.1 of Pedobacter indicus. Classification (NCBI taxonomy): domain Bacteria; kingdom Pseudomonadati; phylum Bacteroidota; class Sphingobacteriia; order Sphingobacteriales; family Sphingobacteriaceae; genus Albibacterium; species Albibacterium indicum. Next base: position 3,101,908 of record NZ_QRGB01000001.1, on the reverse strand, counting down.
GAAAAGTTATATCGCTCCGCTACCCATCGAAATTGACACAACTCAGAAATCTTATCAAGAAATCAGCAAAATGGTAGAAGGCCATAAAGGTAAAAATATGATGGAAGCGCAAGCTGTTAAGGATGCTACGATGGCTCATTTTACCTTAGAAAATAGTGGCAGAAAGACGGTATTCCTACATCTCAACGGTTCTTATCACAGTGACCGGAAAGAGGGGATCGTTAATTTCCTGTCGCGTGATATTCCCCTCAAAAAGATTCTGACTATTACGACCGTTAGTCAGGATCAGATTGATGAGCTTGATGAGAGAAACCGACAGCTAGCGGACTTTATCATTGTTGTTGATTCGGATATGACGACGACTCATTAAACGCGCTTGCGGACATCAACAGAGACTTAATCCAAACGATGCTTTGAGCTGGTAAATCCTAATTTCGTCAGTCCTGCTTTAATTTCCGGTGCGCTCATAAAGAGATCCCAGATCATACCACTCCGATGGTTTTCGATCATGACGGGCATGGTCCCTTGGTCGATTGCTAAATAACGAGTCGGGAACCAGTTATCGGTTTCGCTTAAAGCGTCGTAGAAGCCGTATTCGCCCCAAACTTTGTCACCTAAATCTTCATAAAGGTGCCGGATGACCTCCATGCTGTATTCCGGTGTATAAGGGATGGATGAAGTTGCTGCTGTTGGCGTAATAACGCCCAAGTCGTTGTTCGGGCTGTGACCAGAATAACCGTTTACTGAATAACTTGATGTGAAGCCCCACATATTTGGGCCGTAACCTTTAAACTTCTTAGGATTGTCAATCGCGTAGGCTCGGTGAATCAGGGTGTGATTTTTTGTTAAATCCTCATAGTTAGCATATTGGTCTCGCAAACCCTGTGGGTCTAGGCCTAAATAGGAGTAATGGGACCAAAAAAGCGGTCCTACATTTCCATTTTGCCCATTGTGAGCGACGACGGTTTTTATTCCATATTGTTCGGAGTCTGATTTGATATCGCCACTTCTGGCCCAGCCTTCATGATAGACCTCGGCTGGTACTCCGTGTGTGGGAGAAGAAGCTGCAAGGATGTATACGATTAAGCACTCATCGTAACCGCGGATGGGGAAGTTCATTTCCCATCCAACGTTTGGGCTCCAGTGCCAGTAGAGGACATTCTGACCACCGTTTCGATAAAAGTCCCATTCGATTGTCTTCCAAAGTTCGTCAACTTTAGCAGCAAGTGCTTTTTCTTGGTCATTACCGTCCTGAAAATATTGACGGACGGTAATAAGCGCCTGTGCCAGAAATGCTGTTTCTACTAAGTCCCCACCATCGTCCTTCGGACTGAACGGTTTTACTTTGCCAGTTGGGCCATTCAGCCAGTGAGGCCAAACGCCATGAAAGCGATCAGCTTTTTCTAAATAGTCGGCTATCTTGTTAAGTCGAGTGTAGCCCTCCGAACGACTAATAAAACCGCGCTCGATACCTACCAAAATAGACATGATGCCAAATCCGCTCCCTCCGATGGTAACGACGTCCTGATCGTTTTGAGGATACTCGCCATCCATATGAATCCGTTCGCGCGCAAGTCCGGATGTTTCTTCTGCGCCATCCCAGAAATAGTTGAACGTCTGCTTTTGAACCAATGTAAGAAGCGAATCGTCGCTCAAACTCGTTGTGTCGTCTTCATCAGGCTGACTAACGTCTGTTTGTTTTGGGGAGGTACAGCTTGTTATGCCAAAGCTAATTAATGCCATGAATATCATGAAATAGCTCATGACAGTTGAAAAGAGATGTGTTTTTCTACTAGTCATAATCATAAATTTTCGTTCCAATGTCTTGTTTATTCAGCGTATAAATTGCCTATCTCCTCTGCGGTCAAAGCTTTTGTATAAACCTTAAACTCATCTAACATGCCGGTATAATGGAGCATCCAGGCGTCTGGGTCATTTCCAACCCCGATATGTTGTTGAAATGCACCGATAACAAATTGTGAAGCATCTTGAAAGGCTAAAGGACCGAGTGGTGCATCGTCCTTCTTCCTATCGGTTACCGCAGCTGGCAGATCAATCGCTTGCCCATCTAAATATGCTGCAAACTTTGAGGTGTTTTCATCATAGCTGAATGCCAGATGTCGCCATTTCCCGTACATATCGGGTAACCTTTCAACGCCGTTATTCCCGCTAAATTCAACCCAGTTGCCTGCGAAATTGAATTTCAATAGCATGCTGTTATCGTCCGCATCCTCATTACCCTCAATCATGGCGAAAAGATTTCCCCAGAAATCAGAAGTCCGGGGTAGCATAAAGATAGATTGTGCTCCACCACCATGTTTTTCAGTGTTCATCCAAAAAGCAACGGTAAAACTGGTCATCGGAGCCAACTTACCTGCATTTCCAAATTGGATTTGACCGGTCGACGAGCCTTTATAAGCTTTTCCTTTGTGTCCGTCGACAAATGTTACACCTGCAACGGATCCCTCTACATCGTGTATACTATCGAGTGGACTATCTTCAAATGCAAGAAATAGTTGCAAAGGGCCGTTTAGTCGAGCAGTATCGTCAGGGATAATGTTCATCGGCGGTCTTTCCATCTTTTGGCAGCTGACAAAGCTGCTAGCGATTAGCGTCAGGAAGAAGATACCTGTTAATGCTTTGGATATGATATTTTTCATAGTGAGCGATTTTAAGTCAGCGATTAATAGTCAGGGTTTTGTTCGAGAACACCTCCCGATTTATCGATTTCAGGCTGAGGAATGGGTAAAAAACGATTTCTATGTTGATATCCCGGTAAGTTGGCTGCAGCGGTACCCCAGCGTACCAAGTCAAAGAAACGTTGGTGCTCCATCCCGAGTTCCACTTGTCTTTCGTGTCGGATAGCGTTTCGCAGCTCTCCCTGATTGGTAGTTGTCACTTCTGGCAGCACGGCCGAATTACCACCTCTCGCTCGGGCACGGATCATTTCTAAATATTCCAAGGCTTTTTCAGTGTTTGTTGCGCCGCCTAGTTCGTTTGCCGCTTCAGCAGCCATTAAAACCACATCGGCATACCGGATGACACGCATATTGAACCATGCTCCCCCCAGGCTTCCAGTCGATCGTCTGATATCCGGATCGGTATATACTTTTTTATTCCAATAGGGTCTGGGCAGGTTTGAGGGCAGTGTTTCTCCGTAAGGCGAATTCATTTGGCCGGTATAGAGTAGGGTTTCATCCTTGCGTGGATCACCCTCTTCAAAAGCATCTGCCATCTTTTGGTTCGGCACGTTCCATCCCCATCCGAGATTCCAGTCGCCCGCACCCCGTACACCCTGACGGCTTGCGTAGGTAATTCCGACTTCCGTATTGCTTTGTGTATAGTGTGCCTGAATTTCAAATACAGATTCTTTTCCATTTTCCTCTGATTCACGGAAGATCTGATTGTAGGGTGTGCTCAGGTCATATACTTCTGAACTGATAACCATTTCGGCGGAAGCTAAAGCTTGCGACCACATCTGTCGGGTTAGAAAGGTTTTAGCCTGCAGGGCGAGTGCGGCACCCCGGGTAATGCGACCTTCGTATTGGCTGTCCCAGGTAGGGGGTAGGGAAGCTACCGCTTCTTGAAGGTCGCTGTCGATCAACTGGTAGATTTCAGCGATCGTTGATTTGGGTACAATGGCCTCACTCGGATCGTTAATTCTAAAGTCGATTTTAGGCACCTCGCCAAAGGACCTTACCAGATTGAAATAAGCGAAGGCTCTGAAGAACTTAGCTTCACCAATATTCGTTTGCGTGAGTGGCGTCTGATTCTCAAGCGAATCGGCTGCTGCCAAGACATTATTGGAGAGGTTGATGAGGTTATACTGTCCGGTCCAATAAGAATTGATCAGCCAGAAGTCGGTGACATACTGGAAATTGTCAAATATTCTTGCAGCATCTTCACCGTCGCCTGGCGCACTTCCTTTATCAGCATCATCTGCGCGCATATTATGTACCGCGATATAGGGGAGGCCACTGATTCCTTCGTGCCGGAGACCACCGCCATAAATAGCAAATACTTGTCCTTCCAAAGAACCCGGATCTAAGTCCTCTTCGGTTAGCTGACCCAATGGTTTCCGATCAAGCCAGTCTTTTTTACAGGCAGTTGTCATCATCGCAAATAATACGACAACAACTGAAAACTTAATCGATATATGGTTTAATTTTTTCATGATCGTACTTTTTAGCAATTAGAAATTTAAGTTAACTCCAAAGCTGTAGATGGTTGGAACCGGATAAGTACCGTTGTCCACACCAAAAGAAGTGGCGCTTCCACCGATTTCCGGTGTATAGCCTGTGCTATTGGTTAAGGTGAACATGTTTTGTGCATTTAAAAAGATGCGGAGCGATTTTAGCCGTAATCTACTCAAGAGTTCCGGTTCAAAATTATATCCTAACTGCAGGTTCCTTAAGCGGAAAAAACTGCCATCTTCAATGAAATAGGTAGATGACTCTTCGTTGTTCGACCTACTCGAATCCATAATCGGTTCCCAGTTGGAGGTTCCTTCGCCATGCCATCTTTCTAGTCTGTCTTTCAGGAAGTTAAATTGTGTGAATGCATCTCGGTTCCAATTTCTAAAAATCTCATTCCCATATACCCCCATAAAATCAGCTCCTAAGTCAAAACCTTTATAATTTAAGCTAAGTGAGAATCCGTAAGTCAGATCTGGAGTTGGATTCCCAATCATTACCCTATCTGCTTCATTGATGGTATTATTCCCATCCGTATCCCTAAACTTGATATCACCAAGTTGGGCATTGGGATGCGTAGGGGATACCCTGAACTCCTCGTTGGTCTGATAAATACCGTCCGATATATAACCAAAGAAATAACCAATCGGATAACCAACACTTGTTCTGGAAACCCCTTCGACAATATTGAAACCTTCATCCAGCAGTTTCGTTACCTCATTATCCATCGTCGTCAGGTTTCCTCCAATGGTTAAAGAGAGGTCTTCACTGAAGTTTTGTGTCCAGGAAGTTGATAGTTCAATACCTTTATTCCTCACCTCACCGGGATTGGATAAACCAGCTCGCACACCAAGTGATGCAGGAACGGTTACAATAATACCTTTCGTGTCTTTGTGATAGTAAACCGCTTCTAGCGATAGGCGGCTTTCAAATGCAGCTAACTCAAATCCGGCCTCCCACGCATGAACACGTTCCCACCGAAGATTTCGATCTGGAATGTAAGAAGGCTCGTAAGCCGGAATGATATTTTCACCGAAGACTGCCGAGTTGCCAGCTATAAGCAAAGGGAAGAGCGGATATTGATTGCCTCCCGTATTTTGATTCCCCAATACCCCGTAAGAACCTTTGAGTTTTAGTCGGTCGATCGTATTGTTATCAAGCAAGAATTCTTCATCAGACAGTACCCAGGCAGCACCAACAGCGCCGAAATTTTGCCATTGATTGCCATATTTATAAAAGCCGGATGTTCCATCGCGACGGAACGAAGCATTTAACAGGTATTTGCCTTTGTAATTGTAGAGCGCCCGGGCGAGGAAGGAAAGTGTCGCTCGTTCCCAAGCAGTTCCGTTACCGGTTTGCGTATCCGTAGCACCTATACCAACATACCATTTATCTGGGTCGTTAGGAATGGGGTCACCACTGCCTTGCGTGCGACTGGCATTGGTTGATTCATAAGAATTGTAATAGCTGGTCCAGCCCGCCGTAGCTGTCAGGTTATGGTCGCCGAAGCTGTTCTTATAGGTCAATAGCCAGTCGGTTTGTACCTTGGTGAAGATATTTTGATTTTGAGAAACCGATGTGACCCGGTTTAGTGGGTCGATTTTGTCGTCAATGTCTGGATTGTAAGCGTTTATAAGTGGAGAATAAGAACGCCCTTGGTTGAAGCCGTAATCCGCTAAAAAGTTGGCTTTAAATGTAAAGTTCTCAAGGAAGTCAATTTCGCCAAAAATGCTGGCCACAGCGCGGTACTCACGGTTGATTGCCGTATTCTTTCTATCCATAATATCAATCAATGGATTCCAAATCTGTGCACGCTGGAAATCTGGCAAGGTATGATAAAGGCCGTATTCATCATTATAAACGGGTCCTATCGGCGCTGCTCGAACAGCTGATACGACCGATCGCTCCTGTGGTAGTTGTGCACGGTAGCCATTAAAGTTGACACCAAAACGTAGGTTATCGGTAACTTGCAGTTCATCATTGATCGTGAGCGTAATTTTATTCAACTTCTCGTGGTGTATGATCCCTTCTTCGGTTGTATATCCAAGTCCCATATAGAATTTGTTCTTTTCCGAAGCACCACTGACACTTAGATTATTGTAGTTTAGCATTCCCTGTTGGAATATTTGATCTTGCCAGTCGGTATTCGCATTCCAATAGGTATAGTCGTACGCTGGATTTCCTTCATTGGCTAACTGCTCGTCATATAACATTTTAAATCCAGCGGCATCTGTCAATTCCATTCGATCCTGAACACTTTTGAATCCTACTGTAGAATTGAAATTAAAGTTGAGCTGTCCGGCTTTGGCCTGTTTTGTAGTCACGATGATAACCCCATTCGCGCCCCGTACACCGAATATAGCCAGCGATGAGGGGTCTTTGAGGATCTCCATGGACTCGATATCTGCCGGATTCACGAAGTTGATATTATCATTCAGTATACCGTCTACCACATACAGAGGCTTTACACTGTTAATAGAGTTTGTTCCCCGAATCCGCACGTCCGGCTCTGATCCCGGACGACCTGAATTGACGATCTGCACGCCTGCTACTTTACCCTGAATGGATGAAATTGGATTGCTGGCCGGCTTATTAGCCACATCTTCGCCTTCAACTGTAGCGATCGATCCGGTGAGGTCACGTTTGGTTGCTGTACCATAACCGATCACGACAACTTGATCGAGTTCTTGTGAAGAAGTTTCCAGGTTGACATCAATTCGCGTTTGATTATTTATCGGAACTTCTTGGGTGGTATAACTGATAAAACTGAAAACCAGAATGTCATCAGCCGCTACCTGTAAGCTATATTCACCTTCTATACCGGTTTGCGTTCCGGCACCTGAACCTTTGGCTTTGACTGTAGCGCCCGGAATAGTTTCTCCTGTCTCGGCGTCGAGAACAACGCCGCTTACGGTTATCAGCTCTTGTGCCTGTATGTGAGTGGTAAGAAAAAAGAGGGATGCCGCGAGACAATAAGTAATGATTTTCATACGCTCATAATTAAGTTAAAAATCGATCTCAAGAAGACACAGTTGTCCCCTTAATGAATAAAACTAATTAGTAAGCAGAATGTTTTACTTGATTGTTATTGATCTTATTAGCGATTTAATTCGTTCATTAAACCATGCAGGTCTAACGGTCTGGTATACATCTCCAGAGAACCATCCGGTTTTTGTGGCCATTGCTCTTTAGGCCGATCCCAGTAAAGTTCAACACCGTTACCGTCCGGATCATTTAAATACAGAGCTTCCGATACACCATGGTCACTCGCTCCTGTTAAAGGATACTTCGCTTCGCGAAGACGATCTAGGATCCGTGCCAAGTCCTTTCTTGTAGGATAAACTATTGCCGTATGATATAAACCTACGCCATAAGGCGATGCCGGTTCAGCACCTTCACTATACCATGTGTTTAGTCCTATATGATGATGATAGCCTCCAGCGGAAATAAATGCGGCTTGTTCTCCGTACATCGTTGTTATCTCAAATCCTAATAAATCGGTGTAGAAAGCGAGTGCACGTTGCAGGTCGGCTACTTTCAAGTGCACATGGCCGATACGGGTTTCGGCAGGAGCGACAAATTTTTCGTTTTTACTTTCCATTTGATTTAGATGTTAGTGCTAAAAGAATCGTATATAAGGCCTTGTTGTAAATGGTGAAAATGGCCATGGTATCGAAGTAAAGATAAATATAAATGCAATCGTATACCAAATGGCGATTGCTTTAAACTTCTTTTGTGAGTCTTTCGTTCTTCGCGCTATGCTGGAACCGATGGTGATGAAACTGACGGCCAGAACCATCATGGTAATGTGTTCCATGCCGAAGAAGCGTGGTTGTGTCATGTGGACTGCTTCATTGAAGTTATTCAAAAAGTAATCGACAATCGGACTGATCCAATAAAGCCAGGCACCTATAATCAGTTGGATATGAACAAAGGAAACCGTGATGATCCGAAGATAATTGTCAAATTTTGTAAAAGGCTTCTTTTTAAGCCATCCGCGATACGCGAAAAATAAAGATATCACCAAGCTTATCAATATAAACCAGCGAAGAATTGAATGTAAAATTAACAGCGTTGGAAACATGTTATAAGCACTAAATAAGAACGACAACTTTACCGCTAGTGTGGTGTGATTCAACCTGTCTATGGGCTTGCGCCATCTGGTTTAAAGGAAACGTCTCATCCACGTGTACCTTAAGCTGACCTTGACGCATGAAATCTGCTATCTGGCTTATTTGTTTTTGATCTGGATACATGAGCGGCCAAATTAGTTCAACGCCTTGTTCTTTAGCGAGCTTGATGGCAACGGGGTCATCTTTGGTAGAGGAGGGTAGGCATACGACCCGACCACCCCTTTTGATGCATTTGATCGTACGGTATAGAATTTCACCACCCATTGCATCCATGGCAGCGTCTAGTGAAGCTACATGATCTTCAAAGGTGCTGTTTTTATAGTCTATTGGATGATCGACACCCAATTCCTTCAAAAATGGAATGTTCTTTTGAGATGCTGTGCCAAAAACTTCAGCACCAGCGATCTTGGCAAACTGAACAGCCAGGTGCCCTACGCCGCCCGCTGCGGCCTGAATTAATATTCGTTGCCCTGCCTGGATCTGTAAATGATCGTATATGGTTTGATAAGCAGTTAACCCGGCCAAAGGAACAGCCGCTGCTTCTCCAAAACTGATATTGGGTGGTTTATGTGTTAAATGTACCGGATCTGCTGTTGTATACTCAGCATAGGCTTTGCCGAGCCCCGGAAATCCGATGCAGCCCATGACGTCATCGTTTACTTTAAACTTTGTTACGTTTTTACCAACAGCTTCAACTTTTCCGCTAACATCAAAACCCAAAATAACCGGTAAACTGATGTTTTTGCACATCCCGCTTGTGCCAGCTCGAATTTTCGTGTCAACAGGATTAATCCCCGCTGCTTTTATCCGTATAAGAACCTGATCGTCATTATAGGTTGGTTTTTCTATTTCCTTTAGCTCCAGATTGCCTGGTTGGCCATATTCCGTTAAAATTACTGCTTGCATACTATCTAGATGTGATAGGTAAATATACAGATAATTTCATTCACCGAATATTTTCTGCCGTTCACCGATTTTCTAATTGTACTGACCTAATTCATCTTTCGCAGGAGCACTTCGGTGCCTACTTTTGAATCAAACAATGCTGATAATCAAATAAATAATATTATGAAAACGAATCTAATTATCGAAACAAACCAAACCTTAGTAACAACTAAATCTATTAACAACTCTCAAAATTTTTCAATTATGAAAACCTTACAAATTTCTCTTCTAACCCTATTTGTTCTTATGTATGCGCTTGTCAATGTACAAGCTGCTCCCATCAACGCCGCTTCACCGGCTAAAGACCTAAAAGAAAACACAATAAAAGCTTCCAGATCTTACACCATTAATAAATTTATTGAAGGCGTAACAAGTGGCAATACGAAGGACTTTATTAAACTGTTGGATGACAACTTCCAACAAACTGTTGCCTACAATGGCAAATCCGTAACCTATAACAAAAGTCAGTTTGTTAAGATTCTTGGGATGTCGAAAGATATCGTTATGAACTGTACAACAACCTATACCGTGGTTGAAGAATGTGATGACTTGTCGATCGTTAAAGTGGAAATGAAATTCCCAACCTTCGTAAAGACCAGCTACGTGACCATGAAACCAGATCGTGCTGATGAATGGAAAATTACGAACGTATCTACTGTGTATGGTGCAGAGGCCTAGATACGTCACCATTATAAACGCAAAGCCTGCTCGATTCGTGCAGGCTTTTTTGGTTATAATTGACTGAAGATCGTTAGCAATGGGTACTAGCTTTTCACGGTTGTCGTGTCATCGTCGACCGGTCCTGCGCTAGGTAAATTGAGCTGAATAGGCAATGTGAATTGGATGCGGACCTTTCTGCCGTTTTGAATAGCCGGGTTCCATTTGGGACTGTTTTTCAAGACACGGATAGCTTCTTCTCCGGTACCATATTTTAGATCTTGGACAACAGTAATGTCCGATAAGCTACCGTCCTTTTCGATAATGAACTTAATGAGCATTTTGCCTTTGATGCCGTTCTTTACTGCTGCTTCAGGGTAGACATAGTTATCAGCGATATACCGGTAAAAACCTGGCATTCCTCCTTCGAAAGTGGGCATAATTTCCGTCACCGTAAACACTGGTTCATCATCATCCGAACTCAAACTGTCATCCTCATGCTTCGCAATCGCTGTTTCTGTCTGTGGTCGCGAAGAATCGTTCGGGTTCCCCGAGAATTCGATGTTAATCTTCCGTCCGGACGAATCAGACGTATCCTTTTCTGCCGAGGCTACTCCTTGAAACGCGACCCCGATTGTATTGATTTGATCAGATTGATTCGCCGATGAGGACTGACAGGCAATAACCGTCGCCAAAGCCGGGACTAGCAATATGAAACTCATCAGTGTTGTCTTTTTCGATTTGTCTTTAAATAACATAGCGATCCGCGGTTTCAGGATAGGCCTGTTGAAAAAGTTGTTCGTAAGCGTAGGGGTGTTCGTTGCCAGAGCTTTGCTCAATAAAAGATGTGCATATTCTATACGTTCTTCTGAAGAAGAGACACTTTTCTGATCGGCGATATACTCGTGGTTCAACTTCACCGAATTCGCCATAACATAGCTTATCGGGTTAAACCAGTTAACTATCTTAATAATTTCAAAAAGTAATACATCAATGCTATGCAATTCGTTCGCATGCGTGCGTTCGTGAATCAGAATCCGATCGTAACCTTCGATTTTAGGATCGATTACAATCCGCTTAAAAAAGGAGAACGCTCGTTGATCTGCTTGTGCATTCAGTGACTTGCGTGTCATCCATGAACGAACTGTCAGCCAGAACAACGATCCGATGACTCCTGTAAAATAGAGTAAAGCAAGCAGGTCCCATACCGATGTACTGTTTCGCGTTACTTCTACTGCCTGATTCATCTGCTGACCGATCGTCACTGCCGCTAAAACGATACTATTGCCGGTACTTGTCGTTGCCGTATTGTCGAGTGAAATAGTTTGACTCAATGAAACAAAAGGCAGAACAAAGGAACTGACAGCAGCCAATAGCAGATAGAAGCGCTTAAGCTGAAAAAAGGTTGTATTCCTTAGGAATATCCAATAGAAGCCATAAAAAATGATCAGGTAAATATTAATCCACAATAGGTAATTCATAATAGTAAGATTGGTGGTTAGCGCTCTTGTTATTTTTTCTTTGCTTGTTCTAAAATCTTCATGATTTCGTCAAGCTCTTTTGTGTCAATCTGTTTGTTGTCCAGGAAAAAAGAAAGCATATTTTGTGCTGAATCATCAAAATAGGATGACACCAGTTTCTTGGTTGCAAAGCTTTTGTAAGTATCTCTGTCAATTAGAGGGTAATACTGGTGACTTTTGCCAAAACTTTCATGACCGACAAAACCCTTGTTCTCTAGAATCCGAATAATCGTCGAAACGGTGTTGTAAGCCGGTTTCGGTTCAGGTAACTCTCTAATGATGTCTTTTACGAATGCCTTCTCCAGTGTCCATAGTTTTTGCATGACTTCTTCTTCAGCTTTTGTTAACTCTCTTATATCCATAGGTGAAAATGTTTGATATAAAGTTAAAACTAATAGTTTAGTTGTGCAACTATTTCTTTAGTTTATTTCTTGTGTGCGCTTGCTTTCTCTTCTTTTATTATCTTTGTCTTTACATTTAATTAACAATTAATTCGTATGGAGAGTAGGGAACAGAAGTCGAAGAATCGGAATCTATTTAAGGATCGTAAGCGAACCAATATCCTGAAAGATTCAGAACAGAAACTGATCCTATATCTGATTAAGAAGGTGCCTGGGTGGGTGAGTCCCAATATGCTGACAGGAATCGGTATCGCAGGTTCTGTCCTCATTTTTCTGGCTTTCGTATTAGCATATTATGTAGATACGACCTTTCTTCTTCTCGGTCCTTTTGGCTTCTTTGTCAATTGGTTTGGAGATTCATTGGACGGTCGTATCGCCTACTTTAGAAAGATCCCGCGAAAATGGTACGGCTTTTCGCTCGATATTATTATGGATTGGATCGGAACGGTCATTATTGGTTTAGGTTATTTTGTTTACGCAGACCCAGGCTATGAGATTGTTGCTTTTATTTTGGTAGCACTGTATGGCTGGGCAATGATTATTTCCCAACTCCGTTATAAAATATCCAATGTATACGCCATTGATGCCGGGATTGTCGGGCCGACCGAGATCCGGGTCATTATCAGCCTGATTATTCTGATAGAGCTGATCTTTCCTCACACCATCCATTACTTTATCAGTGCCATCTGCGTGATTCTCCTCCTTATCAATATAAAGGATACCAATGCGTTGCTGGATCTTGGCGATTTAAGGGATTTGGAAGAGAAAAAATAAGCATGTGAAAAAAGCATTTTCCATACAGACCTTTTCGAAAGCTCAATTATCTGCTTTTTTAGGTGGTTTGGTGGATTATGCCGTGATGATTATATGCACAGAGCTGTTTCATATCTACTACCCGATATCTATTTTGCTCAGCGGACTAGTCGGTGCGGTTGTTAATTTCTCTATTAATCGGTATTGGACATACCGCGTACAGCATTTGGGCATAGGCAAACAATTACTTAAATTTATTGCTGTAGTATTGGGCAGTATTATATTGAAGTCGCTCGGCACCTATCTGGTTACCAATTGGTTGTCGATAGATTATAAGATTAGTCGTGTGATCATTGATATCATCGTGTCCTTGGGGTTTAATTATACATTACAAACCTATTGGGTTTTTAGGAAAGGAAAAACATTATGAAATCAAGCACATCACCAGACTCTTTTTTCGACGGACTGGAAACATGGAAGGCCGAGTTAACCGTTCTTAGAAACATTTTTTTAAGTGCCGGCCTGGATGAAACGATGAAATGGGGTACGCCAACATATACGTATAATGGTAAGAATATTGTCGGTATTGCCGGTTTTAAGTCGCATTTCGCTGTTTGGTTCCATAACGGCTATTTCTTGAAAGATCCGCACGGTGTATTGGTCAATGCTCAGGAAAATAAAACCAACGCCCTCCGTCAAATGCGATTCAGTTCTATAGATGATATTGATCGGGATATTTTACTGGTCTATGTTAACGAAGCCATTAATAATCAAAAGCAAGGAAAGGTGTTCAAGCCCAATCGCGATAAGCCTCTGATCATTCCTCCAGAACTTAAATCATTTCTTGAGAGCAATCCCTCCCTTAAAGATTCTTTCGATTCAATGGGTAAAGGCAAACAACGCGAATTTGCAGAATACATTAGTACAGCGAAGCAAGATAAAACAAAGAATGCCCGTCTGGAAAAAATTATCCCCCTATTAGAAAAAGGGATAGGTTTAAACGACAAATACCGCTAACGCTGTACATTAACGGTATTTGTTGTTTGATTTATTCCTCCGAAAATATACGTCGGCAGACCATTGTCATGTCTTGTTATAAATGTTTTAGGACTTTTGCTTCGTGAGAGAAGATAATCTCTTCGGCAATATTCGTCAACTGGTCGCCGACACGTTCCAGTTTTCTGATAATCGAAAGGAAATTCAACCCTTGTTCTATCTTGTTCAGGTCAGAGCCGATATACTCCCTTATATTTTGGGTGGCGAGCATATTGATCTCATTTAAGATTTCATCTCTTTTAAAGATTTTCCTCGCAAGCTTGGTGTCCTCGTCAATGTAAGCTTTCAGGACATCTTCCATGATACTGATCGCCGCCTTATACATTTCATGAATTTCGGTAACTTTCAGTAGATCTTTATCGAAAGCATCCGATTCGCTGATAATGTGTTTGCAGATCCCTTCAGCCAAATCGCCGATACGCTCTAAATTGTTGTTTATTTTCAAGGTTGCCAATACAGTACGTAGGTCACCTGCTACCGGGTTGTATAAGGCGAATATATCTTCACAGTCACTATCGATTTTCAGTTCCATCGAGTTTACTCTCTTTTCGTTTACAATCACCTCCCTTGCCAAATCCTTGTCATTGTTGATTAGCGCCTGATAGGCTTTCTCAATTTGAGATTCAACGAGCACCCACATATTGATTGTGGTCTTCTTTAACTGCTCCAATTCTTTATCCAGATGTATCATAAATAACTGTTCTTAAAATTGTACCCTACTATGCAACCAGCTAATTGCTTCCGGATTATCCGAACCTACCGGTAATATAGTTTTCTGTCTGTTCCTTTGCGGGGTTCGTGAATATTTTCTCCGTTAAATCATATTCAATCAATTCCCCTAAGTAAAAATACGCAGTTTTATCACTAATCCTAGCAGCCTGTTGCATATTATGCGTAACGATCACAATCGTATAGTCATTTTTCAATGTGTGAATCAGTTCCTCAATCTTTGTAGTTGATATCGGGTCAAGTGCTGACGCTGGTTCATCCATTAATAAAACCGATGGTTTTACCGCAACTGCGCGTGCAATACAAAGGCGCTGCTGCTGTCCACCCGAAAGTGCCATTGCTGATTTGTGCAGATTATCTTTCACTTCATCCCATAGAGCAGCCTGCTTCAATGCATTTTCGACTGTTTCATCGATATATTCTTTAGACTTTTCACCATTGATCCGGAGACCAAAGGCAACATTCTCATAGATTGTTTTCGGAAAGGGGTTAGGCTTTTGGAACACCATTCCCACCTTTTTACGATATTCGTAGATATCAATTTCATTCTTATAGATATCTACATTATCGACTAGAACTTCCCCTTCAATTCTTGCACTTTCGATCAGGTCGTTCATCCGGTTGAAACATCTTAAGAAAGTTGATTTACCGCAGCCCGATGGCCCGATGAAAGCCGTTACTGTATTCGCCATCATTTGGATCGAAACATCCTTCAGAGCGTGTTTCGGTCCATAGTAAAGATTTAACTTCCTTGTTTCCAGTTTATAATTCGGATTTAACTCCTTTACTGACTTGTTTTTTTGTACCATTTGTTCCTTAAATAGATAGCAATACCATTTAATATAAAGGTGAATAATAGCAACACGATAATTCCTGCTGCCGCATTGATAACAAAACCATGTTGTGGTCGTGTTGTCCAGTTAAATATTTGAATAGGCAATGACGTATATTGATCCAACGGCCCTTCAGGTATAAAAGGGACATAGGCCAACGCACCCACTACGATTAATGGAGCTGTTTCGCCGATGGCCCGTGACGTTGATAAGATAATCCCCGTCATGATCCCACCAAATGAAGCAGGTAACACCACCCTTCTAATGGTTTGCCATTTTGTTGCCCCCAACCCATAAGCGGCCTGTCTTAACGAGTCTGGTACAGCCTTAATTGCCTCCCTTGTTGACACAATAATAATCGGCATGATCAATAATGACAACGTCAGTGAACCAGCTAAAATGCTATTTCCTAAATTAGCCATTCTTACGAAGACCTGCAAGCCCAGGATCCCATAGATTACCGAGGGAACCCCTGCCAGATTGGATATGTTGATTTCAATAAACTTAGCGAGACGATTCTTCTGTCCATATTCCTGCAAATAAATACCTGCCAAAATCCCGATTGGCAGAGCGACAATCAGTGTAAATAGCAAGAGGCTAACCATTCCTGCCAGCGCTGTATAGATACCCGCTTGTTCTGGGTGTCGCGACGGCAAGTTCATAAAGAACGACCAGTCCAGACGTGTAACTCCTTTTATCAGGATATCGATCAATAAAACTGCTAACATGAGCAATGCGAAGCTTGTGCAAGCAATCGCATAAATCCGAAAGAGCCTGTCTTTCGTTTTTGCAGAAACGAGAGGCTGTTTAGTCATAGCGGTTTTGATATTTTTTTTGAATCCAGAATGAAATATTATTCAATAAGAACGTAAATGCAAACAAGGTTATCCCCGCAGCAAAAATCGTTCTGTACTCTAATGAATCCTGTGGAACGTCACCCATGCTCACTTGCACAATATAGGTTGTAATTGTCTCAACCGGTTCCAACGGATTTAAAGTCAGATTCGGTTGTTGGCCAGCAGCGATCGCTACGATCATCGTTTCTCCCAATGCTCGGGAGATAGCCAGGATGATGGACACGATGATTCCCGAACTTGCTGCAGGTACGATTACCCTAAACGCCGTTTGTAATTTATTCGCCCCTAAACCATAACTAGCTTCCCGCAGACCTTTCGGCACCGCGCGCAAAGCATCTTCACTTAGTGAAGTAATGTAGGGGATGATCATGATACCCATCACAATTCCGGGTGATAATGCGTTGAACCCAGCGAGTCCCGGAATAAAGGTCTGAAGGAGAGGAGTCACAAATTGCAATGCGAAAAAACCATATACTACAGTTGGGATCGCAGCCAGTACCTCAAGTATTGGTTTAACTGCTGCTGTAAACTTTTTTGACGCATATTCGTTCAGGTATACCGCAATGCTTACGCCTACCGGAACAGCCAGCAAGGTAGCGATCAATGTTGTTAAAATCGTTCCCGAAAGTAGGGGTAGGATACCGAAATGCTGATCCTCAAACAACGGTGTCCACTCCAAATCCGTAATAAAATCGATAATTGATACTTCAGCAAAGAACTTTACTGTGTCGATAGATAGAACCAGGATAATCCCAATCGTGGTCAGTACCGAGATTAAACTGCAGACAATCATTAAGGCCTCAATGAATCTCTCAGATTTAACAGGTGATTTTGCCATTTCTTAGTCAGTCTGGTTTTTTAACAATTCTAAAAGATTTGCCCCTACGATTGATTTGTCTTCAAAGATAGAACCTGTTTTTAGATTTTTAAAGTTTTCGTAGGATAATTTATATACCTCTGCCGGAAGGGCCACATAGCCCACTTCTTTCGCCAGCGCTCCCGCATTTTCCATATAGAACTTAACATATTCCTGCACATAAGGCAGTTCTGCGGAACTCTTATTTACATAGATAAATTCTGGTCGCGCCAAAGGCTGGTAACTACCGTTCTGAACTGTTTCGTCAGAAGGGAGCACTGCTTCGCTGTTCTCATCTACCTTAATTGGAACCAATTTTAATTTATCGGCATTTTCCGTATAATAAGCCAGACCAAAATAACCCAAGCCATTCACATCTGTCGATACACCCTGCACCAACACATTATCATCTTCACTTGCTGTATAATCGCCCCTTGAAGCCTTTGCTTTTCCGTTAATTGCTTCCGTAAAATAATCGTAGGTGCCAGACGATGTGCCAGCCCCATATAAATTCAAGGGTCTGTCAGGCCATTCCGCTCTAATCTGATTCCATCGTGTAATTTTACCCTGGCTCTCTGGTGCCCACATTTTGTGCAGTTCCGCTACAGTAAGATAGTCGACAAAATCGTTTTGCGGACTAATGACTACTGCTAGGCCATCATAAGAAACCGGTAATTCGATGAACTCAATATTCGCTTCTTTTGCCCCCGCTATTTCCGAAGCACTGATAGGCCGGGATGCGTTGCTGATATCCAGCTCACCGCGCAGAAATTTCTTAAATCCACCTCCCGTACCTGATACCCCCACCGTCACCCGGATGTCTGGTCGTACCTCTCGGAATTCCTCTGATACCGCTTCTGTCAAAGGGTATACCGTGCTTGAACCGTCAATGTTGATTTTGCCCTCGTAGGTTTTAAAACAGGAAGAAAAGAGGCCTAAAAAGACGATTAGCCCAATTCGCTGTATAAGAGTTTTTTTTAGCTGCATCTCGCTGCAAAGATATTAAGAGAGTGTTTATAGAAAGTTAAACCAATGTTAATTTAATGTTAACAATCAATGTCTGTTATTAGTTTTTTTTCAAAGATAATCATTAGAAAAATATTCCCTATATTTGGCAGTCTAATCAAAAATTAATGCATATATTGCAATAATGTTACACAGGGGATTATAAACCTTCCATGAAATATTTTTTGACGATCGGCTTGGTGATTCTGCTTGGGGGGATAGGGCATGCTTCTCAAACAAAAAATGACATTGAGGAACTTTACAAAGAAGGTTTTAAAAAAATTAACGAAAATCTGAATGAAGCAAAATCCTTGATTGATCGGGGATTTCAGCTCTCTTTACATAGGAAAGACCAAGCGGGCATTGCCGATGGTTACTTTTACAAAGGCTGCCTGTTTGACCGTATGATGCAGGTTGATTCGGCCATACTCTACCTCAATAAGGCCAATACGCTCTTCCATATCCTTGATAAAACTGAAAATATTCCTGATGCCTACGGTCGTTTAGGCCTGCTTTTTATCAAAAAAAGCCAGCCTCAAGAAGGTTTGCGTCATCTTATAGAAGCACTAAAGTTAGCCGAAGAATATAAAAACCCCGCAGCTCTTGTTCGCAATACCATTGTTCTGGCCATGCACCACAATGATTATACGCGTGAGTACGATGAGGCCATCAAATACCTTCAACAAGCGGAAACCTCAGCCCGGCAATTGGATGATAGAAACCTGCTTGGTCATGTTTATCTTCAATACAGCATTTCGTATAATAACAAAGGGGAGTCTGGTGAGGCCATCGAATATAGTCAACGTTCGGCAGAAGAATTTAAAGCTATTCATAGTACCTATAATCAGATGCGGGCCTTGTTTACGCTCGCTCAGGTTTACAGGGAAATCGAAGAGCCTTTAAAAATTCAGCAGGTGCTTGCTGAAATTGAACCTCTCCTTAACGAAAACTCCGATAACTTAATGAAAGCCAATTATGCAAAATTGCTTTCAGAAGCCTATTACCTTCAGGATAAGTTTGAAGAGTCATTGGTCCATGCAGAAGAAGCTAGTGAATTATTGCGGCTAGGCGGTCAGACGCAGGGAGTATTTCATATGTCCGATCTGCTTTTCCGACTTTACTATTTGCTGGGAGACCGCGCCAAGGCAGACAGCATCTACAAACAATATGCAGCGATGGATGACAGTCTTTACTCCCGCGAGCGTATGAACCTCGATGCCGATTTGCGTCAAAAATATGAGTCCGAAAAGCGAATGCAGCAAATTGAACTGCAGAATCTTGAATTAGTCCATGCAAAATATTTTCGTCAGGGTTTAATCGGCATTCTCATCCTCGCTGTTATTCTTTGTGTGGTTGTTTACGGTCGTTTACGCGAGAAAGCAAAAAACGAACGTATTCTCAATCTCAAGAACGAGAAGATTGAAAGACAATTTTCTACTTTACGGCAATTGAACGAATACAACGAAACCCTTCTACGGGAAATTCACCACCGTGTGAAAAACAATCTTCAGATTATCAGTAGCCTATTTAGTATCCAGGCCCGGAATATTCATCATCCAGAGGTGATTAACTTGATTGAGAAAAGTAAAAGCCGTTTGAAGACTATCTCCATTATCCACAACACCCTCTACAGTCAAAAGAGCCTCAATCGTATCCGTATGAGTGATTTCATCAAAGAAATAGGGGAGTCGCTATTTGAAATTTACAATGTAGATGGGTCGTTCCTAGACACTTTAGACCTCAATATTAAAGGCACCAATATCTTCCTCAATGCAGACACCTCATTGCCGGTTGGGCTTATCGTAAACGAACTGATCACTAATTCGCTAAAATACGCCTTCTCTGAAACGAATGTCAGCAGATCTGGCAACTATTCAACAAACGATGAAGATACCATGCTTATGGAAGGTGGGGAGCACAACCATCAGATTGAAATCATCATCAATAAAATCGGTGAAAGCGAATACGAACTCAAATATTCAGATAGCGGATCGGGGTTGGATGATGCGATCGATGTACAAACCAGCAAAACCACTGGTATCCGTCTAATGCGCGGACTCATACAGCAGCTCAATGGATCGATGGAATATCATAAAGACTATGCATCACATTACTTCTTGATCCGTTTCAAAGAAGCTGGATAATCTTTTCCGCAGCTCGCTTCCTAACCAAGAATAATTCTATTCCGGATAAACATCTTTATAGATATAGTTATGAAGCGACTGCGTTGTTTTTGCCAGGTCAGCTGAAAGATACCATATTTTGTCGATCATTATACCCTTGCTAGCATTATCCAACGGAAAACGTACGTGCTCTAAGGATCTCGATTTTGCTTGCAATAGATTCGTCCCTATTTCAAATAATTCAGCATAGTCGAGGTTAGTTTCAATATTCGGAACAATATCCTTCAACACGATTGCGATAAAGTCATTCTTTTTCTCCTGAACGCTTTTCATCAGCGCGCTCATCACCAGTGCTTGCCTGTTAATCCTGCCATAATCACCCCGGCCAACAGCCCGAATCCTGGAATAGGCTACCGCCTGCTTTCCGTCCAGATGCTGCATACCTGCCTTCTTTACAAAATTAGCCGGTATTCCGTCAATCCCCGCTATTTCGCCGAGATAGTTATTCAGGAATTCCACCTCATCCTCCTTCACATCAATTTCCACTCCCCCGAGCGCCTGGATGATCTTCGCCGATCCGAAGAAGTCAACACTGATATAATCCCTTATTGCCAGATCAAAGTTTTCATTAAGCGTACGTATCGCCAGTCCCGGTCCCCCCTCCAAATATGCCGCATTGATTTTATTCTTTCCCCGCGCATAAATGGAAACGTAGGTATCCCGCATAATCGATGACAATTTAACCTTGTTCGATTCCATGTCGATGCTGACCACCATAATGATGTCCGAATTGCCAAAGTCACTCGTACTCCGCCTGTCCACACCAAAAAAAGCAATGTTGATCAGCTTATTAGAAAGAGTGTCAGGCGTCTCCCATTTCGTATGCGGAATGCCCAACGCGACAGGGTTCGCTTTGATATTCATCTGGCTTTTGGTAGTTGAAGTAAAGCCCAATGCCGAAAAAATAACAAAAAGCAGTAAAGATCTTTTCATATCGATTTCAATTATTGTTCTAATAAATTTTACGTTGGTAAAGTTCTTTTAAATCAACCCATACCCAAATACTTAACTATGGGTAATCTGACCCCGATAGCAGCGGTAAAATCAGCTAGTAAATACCCATAAATAGGTATGTGCACATCCTTTTAAAACTGTTATTTTGTTAGTATGTTTATTCTTTTATTTTAGTGTCCCGAATTAAAGAACCGATTATTACTAGATTTAACCGCTATCGCTGAATGTCATTGAGTGAAAAAATATCTGGTCAAGCACCACATTTTGGGTTGAGGCACCGAATATTCAATTTGTCCGTTTTTTTTGCCGCTTTTATCTGCCTGCTTAATCTCCTGTCAAGAATGATATACAGCCAACATCGATTTCAGATTGTACTGATTATCATCATATTTGTTGTCCTGGTCATTACCTTTTATTTTTCCAGAGTACGCCGCCGATATTCACAGACCGTCGTCTTATCGAGTTCGATCATTTTGGTATCCCTGCTGGGTGTCAGTTTTTTCTATAATTCAGGCACTGACGGCAAAGTCATTGCTCTTTTGCTTCTCAGTATGATGGTTTATTTTATGACCACTACCCATATACTGACCTATATCGTCATGGCGATTCACCTGGTTTGTGTCATCGTCATTCTGACCCTACAATACTATCATCCAGATTGGATCGTTACTTATCCCACAGGCAAAGAAAGGTTGATCGATAATTTCTCCAGTGTCTTTTTTATCATCATCATTATGTATTTTGTTCTGGACGTTGTCCGCAAGGAATTTGAAAAAGAACGCGAAAACATCCGAACAAAGAACCTTTATCTCGAAGAAAAGAACCAGCTGATCCAGGATCTTCTGAAGGAACTCAACCATCGGGTCAAGAACAACCTGCAAGTTATATCCAGTCTTCTTAGCCTACAAGCCTACCGTACCAAAAATCCAGAAGCCATCACTGCTTTGCAGGAAGGGAAAAACAGACTCTTATCCATGTCTCTCCTTCATAAGAAACTATATCAAGACAACTTTTTTAATCAAATATCCGTCAGTGAATACGTCAAGGACCTGATTGACCATTCCCTTGCACATCCCGATGTCAGCTTTGACATTCATACCGAAATAGAAGACATCATGCTTACCGCTGACCAGGCCGTGCCCCTGGGACTTATGTTACATGAGATTTTTTCTGGAGTCATCCGTCCCCTTTATGACAGCTTCGATACCGACCGGCGGATTGAAATCCGTAATGATGTAAATTTCAATAGGATTTCCCTATCCATCGTTTTTTACAAATTACGGTCTGCAGGTTCTATGTCAGGCAATAAAAAGACACTCAGCACCGAGCTGATCGATATCCTCATCAAACAACTTGACGGCACCCTTTCTATCGTAGAGACCGATGAGCCGAGCACCGAAATAAACATTCGATTTAACATTAAATATTAAACAAACACATAAATAAATATCATGGAAAGAATAATGATCGTGGAAGATGAGTTTATTGTCGCACAAAGCATGTCCTTTTTTTTAGAGAGCAAAGGCTATGAAGTTTGCGCTGTAGCCGACCGCTACGAATCTGCCATACGTAGTTTTATAAGTTACAAACCCGACCTTATCTTATGCGATATCCGTCTCCGCGGAGAAAAAACCGGTATTGAAGTTATCCAAGAACTCCGTAAAAACCACGCCTTCCGCCTGATCTATGTTACAGCCCATGGCGATGAGCAACTGTTGAAAGACGCACTCGGTACCCATCCCAATGCCTTTCTTCTAAAGCCCTATACAGACCAACAACTTTTGGTAAGCGTACAGATGGCTTTCAAGACCAAAGAGTCTAACCATACCAATGTTTCCGAGCATCTCAAAGACTTTCAAACCCTGTCTAAAGCCGAGCTTCGGATTGTTGCGTTGATGGTCGAAGGGAAGTCATCAACCGAAATTGCCGACGAACTTTTTATTAGTAAGCACACCGTTGATGTTCACCGCAAAAACATCCTGCGAAAAACCAATTTCAAAAATACCGTTCAGCTGATTGTATTCGCCCTAGAACACCGTTTATTAGAAGAATACCAATAAAACAGCACCATTTTTCCCCACGCTTTCTGCAAAATACCCAGTAATGGTTATAAAGCTTAAGCGATTAGTGATGTTCTTTGTATTGTAAATAATTAACAAAGAAAAAAGAACACACAATGAAAAGGACCGTACTGGTAGTGGATGGTGAACCCTCAATCTTAGAGCTATTACATTTTATATTAGGCAAAGAATATAAAATAGCTCTTGCCAGCAGTTGTTATGAAGCACTGATCTGGTTAGAGGACAACGACACCCCCGATCTGATTATTCTCGACTTTGCAATCAAGGGTTTCGGCGGAAAAGATTTCCTGAGAACCATCAAGGTGAGCGGCATGTACCGTAACATCCCGGTTGTCATTCTTTCCCAGACCGGAGATTTCGATCCCATTGCTGCCGAGGTGCCTTATGGGGTAGATCGATTCTTCCCCAAACCTTTCAACCCCATTGAACTAAAATCATCCGTTTCCGAAATCATAGCAAGCAGACAAGAACATGGAATGGCGCGTGTCTATAACTGATCAACAACCATTTCGCAACCTGGTGTACTATGCCGGAAAACAATTTGAGAAGAACGTCTCAAAAGGACTGGACGGGCACTTCAATATCCGGTCTTATGACAACCTTCTCGAGTTAGAAGTACACCTGGGGCAATTGAATTTATTAGATACTCCGGAAATATTGATTATGGAAGTTGATGAGCGAGGGAAAGTGTTTGATGTCATCAAAAGATTAAGAAGAAGTTCTTTGACATGCGGGTTAATTATCGTGTTGTTATCAGCCAGGCATGATAGCCGATATCGGCTATTAGCTAAAGAATTACGTGTAGAAGACTATTACGAATACCCTTTTGATATTGACCATATCAATGAGCGGCTTCAATTTTTACGGAAGTTTAAACTCATCCGGTCAGATGTAAACCGATTAAAGCAGTTGCCTCCGAAGCCTTATAAGATACCTATCTTCAAGCGCCTTTTTGATATCTGTTTTTCAGCCATTACCCTTCTAATCCTGTCGCCCTTGTTTTTAATCGTCGCCATACTGATCAAGCTTGATTCACCAGGTCCGGTCTTCTATAAAAGCAAACGCGCCGGTACCGGTTACAAGATCTTTGATTTCTACAAATTCCGTAGCATGAAGTGCGGAGCCGATAAAGAGCTGGAGAAGTTAAAAAAAGAAAAAAACCAATATGATCAGTACACCAATGGCCATGCTACTAAGCCGGCAGCCTTTGTTAAGATCAAGAACGATCCCCGGATTACCAAATTCGGTCACTTTTTAAGGAATACCAGTATTGATGAACTGCCGCAGCTGTTCAACGTATTAAAAGGCGATATGTCCATCGTTGGCAACCGTCCGCTGCCCTTATACGAGGCCAAAATGCTTACCTCCAATGAGTGGTGTCAGCGATTCTTAGGGCCGGCCGGCATTACCGGACTTTGGCAAGTCACCAAAAGAGGCCGTAGTGACATGTCAGACCAAGAACGGCGAGAACTCGACAACTACTACGTACAGCACTCCTCCATTTGGTTCGATTTACGAATCATCGGTTCTACCATACCCGCATTATTGCAAAAAGAAAAAGTTTAATAACGAATTATAAACAACTAAGACAATGAAAAAAACAATACTCATATTATCGCTACTCATTTTAGCCATCATTCCTTCGCTCAGAGCACAGGAAACTTTGATGGATGAAATTAACTACAATCAACTTCAAAAGTATATTGAGATGGCTAAAGAATATTATCCTCAACGCCAGATCTTGGCTGAGCAGGAAAAGATCGCCAAAAATGACCTAAGTGCGGCAAATATTTCGTTCTTAGATCCCTTCTCCGCGTCGTATTTTTATAGACCTGATGACCAAGACGCGATCAATCCAGCAAATCCTTATCTGTACAATGGATTTCAGTTTAGTGCCGTTCTGAACTTGGGTGATTTTCTTCAGAAACCTTTTCAATCAAAATCGGCTAAGTCGAGCCTGAAAATCGCTCAATTAGAACGTCAGGCATATGACGCTGAATTAGAAAAGGAAGTTAAGAGTAGATACTACAATTATATTTTGCAGTTGAAAGCATTAAAGCTTCAGACTTCAGCAGTACAGGATGTTAATTCAACATTTATGACTCTTTCTAACCGATTTGAAAAAGGCGAGGTTACAATCGAAGAATATAACGATGCGAGAGTAACCTTAGTTGAGACTAATACTCAAAAAATACAAACCGAACTCTCTTACCTAGAGGCGAAAGATTCACTGGAGGAAATTATTGGAAGTAAAGTCAGTAATTCTCTAACAGACCCGAAATAAAGCTATTAAAATAAAAAGACATGAACTTCGACCGATTTTTTAAAGTTTTGAACCGATACAAATGGTACTTGATTTTTATACCCATTGCAACGGTTTGTCTAACATCCTATTTAGTACAAGATCTTCCAGAGGAATATACGTCTAAGGCTCTTATCTCCACTGGTCTTGTCGACCCTTCACAACAGATTTCAGTTGGTAATAATAATTTAGATTATTATACGGTTAATCAGCAATTCGAAAATATATTGAGCTTCTTACAGCTAAAAAAGAATATCAGTATTCTTTCATTTAAGCTGATGATTCATGACATTGAGAATCCTGAAAACTCTTTCAGTAATATTAATGAAACATTATCATCATTAGATTCGTCCAAACGGGTTGAGGTGGTTAACGCCTATAAAAAACTTTTATCTAGCGAAAGCATAATAACCCCCGAGGACAATGGTGTTTATCCATTATTCGATTATATAAAAGAATCAGGCTACGATGAAAAAAGTTTATTGAAGAATTTAAACATTTCTAGACAAGGTGGTAGCGATTATGTTGAAGTCGAATTCACCTCATTAGACCCGTACTTATCTGTGTTTATTGTAAATACAATGTCTAAAGATTTCATTAATAAATATAAAGAACGGTATGATAATAATCAGCATAACTCAAAAGAACTGTTAGATTCCCTATTGAAGAACAAAGAAGCATCTATGGAAGCAAAAAATGCGCAGGTTCAGAGCTTCCAGGTTCAAAATAGCGTGATTAACTTGGCGAGTCAGGCACAAGTGGTTTTTGCACAAATTACCGAAAAAGAAACGGAGCGTGCTACAACAGTGGGCGATATACAATCGTTACAAGCAGCTATTGATGGAATAGAATCGAAGCTTAAAAACCGAAACTCAAATCTTATTTCTACAAACATAGATGAAAATAATCAGATTGTTTCGATTAAAAGCCAGCTTCAGAAAGCGAATGAAAGGTATGTTGACGGTGGATTTAAACCGTCGGATGCCCAGTTAATTGATTCATTGCAAGCACGCTTGACTTTATTGATAGCATCTACTGTAACCAATACTGCATCGGACCCTAAGTTATTACGTCAAAATCTTACTCAGCAAAAATTAGACATGGAAGTGGATTTAGACCGAGCAAAAAGTCGTCTAACGGTTATAATGAAGGATTTAGGGAGTCTTAAGCAGCAATATAATAGGATGGTGCCTAATGACGCAGGAATGAAGAACTATGAACGAGAAGCCGAGGTTGCCACTAAAGAATATTTAAGTGCATTAGATATGTTTAATCAAAATAGTATGATCGCGACTACAGGGATTACTCCTCAGTTAGTGCAACCTGGTGTCGTGGGCCCCCCTGAGAGCTCAAAGAAAATATTATATATTTTGTTGTCTGGTGTGGGATCCTTAAGTACTTGCTTTTTATTTTTAATTGGATCGAGTTTATTGGATAAAAAAATAAGATCAACAGATGACTTATCTTTGGTAACCAAAACTAGGGTAATCGGTCAAATTAACAATATTGTACCGAACGACACTGATCTACGAACTGTTTGGGAGAGTGGAGAGTCAACTAATGACTACAAACTCTATAAAGATCTCACTCGCGCTTTACGATTTGAGATCGACGATGCACTCAAGAAAAATGACGATAGAATTCTAGGAATTACGGCTCTTTGCGATAATGCCGGAACATCCTTTATCTCATCTAGTCTAGCCTATTCTTTTGCTATGACACATCGTCGTGTTTTGTTAATTGGCGGTGATTTTAAATTGGAAACATCTCGAACTGCCAAGGAGCTTCCAGAAAGTCAATTATTCGATTCTTTTGTGGCTAAACGGGAAATCCGTGCTGATGACTTTATTACAAAATTAACAACTAATCCTAATAATGAATCGTTATTGGAAATTTATAACGAAGAGATTCTAAAAAAGAGCTTTGATGAGTTGCGAAAAGAGTTTGATCTGATAATAATTGATATTCAGAGCTTACAACGTATTCATCGTTCAAAGGAGTGGTTAATGTTTGTTGATAAAAGTATTGCTGTGATTCCAGCCGGCGTAAAAATTAATAATTATGAGCAACAGTTGATTTCGATGATGAATGGTCAAAGGAAATTCATGGGCTGGGTACTCAATAAAACTAAAAAAACAGATATGGGCTCCCTAAAAATGATTCATTCTAACTAAGAATCTCTTATGAACGCCTCTTTAAGAAGCTACGATGAGAAAGTTCCTTTCCTCGTCGCTAGTATTATCAGCACATTATTGCTAGTGCTACTTATACCAGTAGTTGGAGTTTTAGCGCCTGTGATGTTAATGCTTACAGGTGGAGCCATAGTGCTTTTGATTATTATTCTTAAAAATCCGTTTAATGGACTGATGAGCTTGCTTGTATATTGTTTTGTCGTCGTTTTTATTGAGAGAGAGATAGACGGGTTTCCATTGAACTACGGTGTAGAGCTACTATACTTTGTGGTATTCGTAAGTATTATTGCTAATATTAATAAATATAAACTAGCCTTACTTAACAACGACTTGTGTATTTTATTTGCCATCTGGTTTGTCATCAGTTTTCTGCAATTGTTTAATCCTTCAGGTGCGAGTCCACGGGGCTGGCTTCATGAAATCAGAACTTCAGGATTGGACTCGTTCTTTCTGACCCTGTCTGGGTTTTTGATTTTTAAATCAAAAAAGCACCTGAACTCTTTTCTTTATATTATAATAGGCCTATCTCTGCTAGCTACTTTGGACGGTGTTAAACAATTGCATTTTGGGCTATTTCCCGGTGAGCAAAATTTCTTACTAAACAGTCCATCACATTTAGTTTGGGGGAAAATACGTGTATTCTCTCTTTACGGCGACGCGGGTCAGTTCGGAGCGTCCCAGGCTCACTTGTCTGTAATTTGTGGTGTATTAGCATTAGGGCCATTCAAAATATGGAAACGAATCGCGTTATTCGTGTTGTCGATAGTGTTCTTTTATGGGATGTTAATATCGGGTACAAGAGGAGCATTTTTCGCCTTGCTTCCGGGTATTTTTATGGCAATATTCTTATTTAAAAATATAAAAGTCTTGCTTTTGGGTACGCTATTTACGCTGGTGTTTTTAGGAGGATTGAAATATACTCACATTGGCAGTTCGAATTATCATGTATTTAGGTTAAGGACAGCATTGAACCCCGAAGATCCTTCATTGAACGTACGTTTTTCCAACCAAGAAAGATTGAGCAAATATATGAAGGATTATCCATTCGGAGGAGGTCTTGGGGTAATAGGATACGCTGGACATGAATATAATCCGGGTTTGATATTCGCAACTGTGGAACCAGATAGTTATTGGGTGAAGGTATGGGCGATGTATGGAATTGTGGGGTTTACATTTTGGTTTTGTATGATGATGTATATAATTGGGAAGTCCTCTGGTATAGTATGGAGGATAAAAGATAAAGACCTCAGAGTAAAATTAATTGCACTTGCAGCTGGATTTACGGGTATAATAGCTTGTAGTTACGGCAACGAAGTTATTAATGCTTTTCCATCTTCTATAATTGTATACTTCTCTATGGTTTTTGTGTTCTTGGGGCCACAATTAGATGAAAATAATGATAAGCTGATCAATCAAATATAACTTATGCCATTCGAAATATTTTTAATCCCAGGTGTTTTAGCCGGTTTGTTCGGTTTCTATTTAGGACTGCGGAAAAGCAGAGATATGTAAAATACATTATTTAATATAATTATGTTAGTAGGTGAAGACATTGTTATAGTAGGTCAACAAGCCTGGGATACAGACATTGGTAGTAATTGTAAAAACATTGCTATGGAGCTCAGTAAGGAGAACAGAGTTCTTTATGTCAATTCTCCACTTGATAGAATAACGAAAATAAGAAGACAAAATGACCCCAAAATTCAGCGTCGGCTGCGTGTAATCAAGGGTGAACAGAATGGCTTGATCGAAGTTTCAGAAAATCTTTGGACCTTATACCCAAACATAATAATTGAGTCAATCAACTGGATTAGAATCCCAGGGATGTTCAAGTACCTAAATCGGCAAAATAATATACGTTTTTCAGAGACGATTTTTTCTGCGTTGAAATTGTTGAATTTTGAAGAATTTATACTTTTTAATGACAGCGATATGTTTCGAAGTTTTTATTTGAAAGAGCTTCTATCACCGAGCTTATCCATATATTATTCTCGTGATAATTTGATGGCCACAAAATACTGGCGAAGACATGGTCGACGGTGGGAACCTCTTCTGATAAAAAAAAGCGATATATGTGTGTCTAACTCTGAGTATTTGACCGAATACTGTAAAAGATATAATATTAATTCACATTATGTAGGTCAGGGGTGCGATATAGAGCTCTTCAAAGAATTTATTCCGGAGAATAAGCCTGAAATATTCAATGATGTGAATAAGCCTGTTATTGGATATGTTGGAGCCTTAACAGTAGAACGATTGGACATAGATATTATTCACTTTGTAGCTACGCAGCAGCCAGATCATTCAATTGTACTAGTCGGACCAGAAGACAAAGCATTTACACAAAGTAAATTACATGAGCTTCCCAATGTATATTTCGTTGGGAGAGTAGGAACAGATGAATTGCCAAGTTACATTTATTGGTTTGATGTATGTATTAACCCACAAAAAATCAATGAGCTGACAATCGGTAATTATCCTAGAAAAGTCGATGAATATTTGGTTATGGGGAAACCTGTTGTAGTAACAAGAACCGAAACAATGAATTCTTTTCGAGACCATGTTTATATCGCCTCTGATAAATATGAATTCGAAGAGAGCATTAAGCAAGCAATGAAAGAGGATAGTACCGAATTGAGAAGGAAAAGAATGGAGTTTGCCTCGTCTCACACTTGGGGTAATTCCGTAGGAAGAATTTCATGTTTAATCGACAATCATAAATCTGTGTCCGAATGAGAGTTGCACACTTGATAATGGCTCATAAAAACCCTAAACAGGTTCTTCGTTTAGTAAATGCATTGAATCACCCAGAATGTGATGTTTATTTACACTTGGATAAAAAAATCGATTCCACACCGTTTAACGCTATCGCAGAAGTTGATCGTGTATATCTTATTGAAAATAGGATAGAGTGTAATTGGGGTGGATTTAGTTTTGTAAAAGCAATAGTATCCTCCTTGAAAGAAATAGTCAATAAAGATATTGATTATGGAGTTGTCAACTTGCTAAGTGGACAGGATTATCCACTTAAATCTTCAGACCATATATACAAATATTTCTGTGATAATTCGACAAGCTGCTTTATTTCTTATGAAGAATACAATGATGATCAATGGTGGATAGAGGCGGTTACCAGATACGAGAAATATCATTTAACTGATATAAAAGTAAAAGGACGATATTTTGTTCAGTCGATTATGAATAGTTTGTTGCCGAAGAGGAAGTTTCCTGTAAAGGCTGAATTGTACGGAAGTGCGAACGCTTCATGGTGGACATTAAGTATGGAATGTGTTGTTTTTATTCTCGATTATCTAGAAGCAAACCCAAAGTTGTTGAAGTTTATGAAGTACACTTGGGGAGGTGATGAGTTTCTTTTCCCAACCATCATAATGAACTCCAAATTTAAAAATGTAGCTCGAAACGGTAATCTTCGTCATATTGTTTGGGAAAAAGGGAAAGTAAACCCTAAGATCTTAAAATCAAATGATTTGAATTCGTTAACTAATTCCAAACACATGTTTGCTAGAAAGTTTGATAGCCTTATAGACTCTAAGATCATAGATGACTTAGACAAAAATATTATAATGAAAGATACCTGCTATAATGAATAGGTTTACGAAAAAACTAAAAAATATTTATGTTCAGTCCCTATTCGGGACAGGTGGTGTATCAATTCTTTCATTTATATTATCGTTGATATTATTTCGAATTTTACCAGCCAAAGACATTGGTGTGTGGTTCTTTTTTCAAGCATCGTTAGCCTTTGTTGATACCTTTAGACAAGGGTTTCTTACTACGACGTTCGTGAAATTTTACTCTGGTAGTTCTTCTGATCGACGTAAAGAAATATTAGGCTCTACATGGTATATCGCTACAGTTATTACAGCTACTTTTCTAATTATTTCACTGCCATTCATAATTAACACCCACTATATTAAGGATCATACCTTGAATTATTTTTTGAGAAATTTCGGGATTTATATGACCGTTTCATTGCCGATGGTAATAGCTATGTGTGTTTGTCAAGGTGAATTGCAATTTGATAAATTACTTTATATTAGACTTTGTCAAGTGTCTCTTTTGATTGTACTAGTATTACTGTTATACGCTACAGAAAACGTGACATTGAATAACTTGATGTATGTGAACTTAATAAGTGTTTTCCTGACAAGTTGTTTAGTATTATTGAAAGGGCTTTCGGGAGTAAAATATTTTTTTCGACGAACCAAAAGCTGCATGAAAGAACTTATCACATTTGGCAAATATACCGTTGGGTCGTCAATTAGTACAACTTTATTCAATTTAACAAATACATATTTGATTAATTTTTTTCTAGGTTCAGCTTCGGTGGGAGTTTATAATCTAGGGTGTCGCCTGATGGAAATCGTCGAAATACCTCTGAGAAGTTTTGTGGCAACAGCATTGCCATCACTTTCAAAGCTCTATAACGAAAAAAACAAAGGTAAATTTATTGAAGTGATGAAGCAGTATATCGGTTCTATAACAATAGTTCTCCTTCCGTTCTTGTTAATAGCCTTTATATTCGCGGATGTGGCAATGAAGATAATCGGAGGGAATCAGTATGATATTGGTACAGAAAATGGAATGACTGCAGCAAATATTTTCCGAATTCTAGCATTATATTCTCTTTTTTATCCATTAGATCGATTCATGGCAGTCGCTATTGATGTTATACACAAACCGGAAATTAACTTTATAAAGGTATTGATAATGCTGATCGTAAATTTCATTGCCTGTCTGATCGCTGTTCATGTTTTAGGGAATCTCTATGGAATAGTTATAGGTAGCATATTTCCTACATTAGTGGCGGTATTCATATCCTATACCTCTCTTCAGAAATATTATATCAAATTCAACTTATACGACACATTGCTTACAGGGTATCATCTACTGAGACATGTAGCAATCAGAAATTATAAACAATTAATAGTAAAATGATTTTTCTTTCTGAAAATAGCCCTAAATACCTATATATCAGTATTACTTTTTTAAGTAATAGAATTATTTTTGGATACTAAGTTTTGAGTTATCACTTACTATAAGAATCATATAAATATATGGATGTTGTATTTTTAGGTTACATTCTGTTTCAATTACTACTTTGTGGACATTTGGTTTTTCCAACATTTCTTTCTCTTTTAGGTAAAAGAAGAAACCTGAAGTCGGAATCATGGGAAGACGAAAGTCTAATGCAGCCCGACTACGCTATTATAGTTACTTATTATGAGAGATTGGACTTTCTCTCAAGCTTAGTCGACTCTGTTAATCAGCTAAATTATGAAAATTATGTGGTATATATTGTAGCCGATAATTTTAAAGGAGAGTTTGTCGATATAGAAAACGACTTTCAGAAGATCAAATTATTATTCCCAGAGTCACCTTTAAAAAGTAATGTTAGATCTCATTTGTTTGCTTTTAATAGCTTTATTCGCGAACATGACCGGATTACAATTATCGATGGAGATAACTTGATCCATCCCGATTATTTAGTGAATCTAAATCGAGCATTTGATAGAGGTTTTATAGCAGTTCAGGGTTCAAGGTATCCTAAAAATCTAGACACTGATTATGCACGTTTAGATGCGGTCGGCGACTTGTATTATCGATATACAGATCGAAAATTATTATTTGAAGCTGGTTCTTCATCAACCCTTTCGGGTTCCGGTATGGCTTTCGAGAAAGTTGTTTACGAAAATTTTATTGCGAATTATACTATGGAAGGTGCTGGTTTTGATAAGGTCTTACAGTACGAGTTAGTGAAGAATAAATATCGAATAGCATTTTGTGGCGAGGCAATCGTATATGATCACAAAACTGATAATTCTGACCAACTAGTAAAACAACGCGCAAGGTGGATGAGTACCTGGTTCCGAACATATAAACATGCGAATGTTTTGTTTTTTAAGTCAATAAAGGCCCTAGATTTAAATGGTTTCTTATTTAGTATTGTCCTTTTAAGACCACCGCTTTTTATTATAATACTGCTGGCAATTCTCTTTACTGTTTTTAATATAATATATGTGCCTTTTCTGCTTTTGATCTGGACGATAGCTGGGGCATCTTTTTTTAAAACTTTTTTTAATGGAATCAAAGAGCTTGGTGCTACCGACTCAATGTTGTCATCGATTAAAAGGTCGTACAGGTTTATTTTTAGTCAATTTTTAGCATTGCTTAATATTAGGAGAGCGAACAAGTTATCGGTTGCCACCGATCATACGTTAAAATTAAAAAAGGAAAACAAGATCATAAGATGAAAATATTACACGCGATAAGGCAGGGCGAGTTCGGTGGAGGAGAGACACATGTTATGGATCTTGTAAAAGGTATGCAATATAGCTTTTATGAATCATTTGTAGTTGCTTTTTCGGAAGGTCAGATGGTCGAAGAGTTAAGATTAATGGGTGTTCCTGTTTTTGTAATTCATACGAAAAGTCCTTTTGATATTTGGGTATGGCAAAAAGTTGGCCAAATAATAAAGGATAATAATATCAATATCTTACACGCACATGGCACAAGAGCTTTTTCCAATACGTTTTATTCAGCTAAACGTCTTTCAATCCCCGTTATTTATACTGTTCACGGGTGGTCCTTTCATGCAGATCAGAACAAAATTGTAAGATGGTTTAGAAAGAAAAGTGAAGGGTTCTTAATCAGCAAAGCAAACACGACTGTTTTTGTTTCAGAAGCAAATAGTAAAGAAGGTAAAACCTACTACGGTAACTTTAATTCTGTGATTATCCGAAACGGAATTGATCACACCAAATTCAATGTAGACGGATTACAAGGTAAATTAAGAGAAGAGCTTTCTGTGTCTGATAATACTTTTTTATTGGGGTTTATCGCAAGAATTACGAAACAAAAAAACTTGATCTCACTATTGAATGCAATTGCACTATTGCCTAAAGAGTATGATATTAAATTGATAATAGCGGGTGACGGTGATTTGAAGGAAGAGATGGAAAAGAAGGCCCAAGAACTTGATATTGCTGACAAGACTATTTTCCTGAATTATAGAAGTGATATTCGAAATATTTTGAATTCTATCGATGTATATTGTCTGCCTTCCTTATGGGAGGGATTGTCAATAGGGCTTCTAGAGGCTATGTCGATGCGTAAGGCTGTGATTGTTAGTGATATAGAAACTAATACAGAGGTGGTTAAGCATATGTACAATGGGTTTGTTTCTAGACCTTCCGCTGAAGAATTAGGGACGGGGATTTCAACCTTATATAAAAGTCGAGCGTTAAGAGAAAAACTTGCTACAAATGCTTATAAAACAATCCTAGAAGAATTCCAACTCGAGATGATGGTTGAAAAGGTAAAGTCTGTTTATTCTGCTCTCAACAATAGAAAAGAATATATTGATACAGAACATATTGACTCTAGAAAAACAATAGCGTTATGACCAGAAAACAGATGTTACTCTATCTAGTAATTTTTTTGTTTACAACCATGTTTGGATGGATGACGTTAAGATTCTATGATATCAAGAGTAGATTGCTACATAAACCTCTCGCGAGTATGAAGGAATTAATTTCAAGCATATCAGACGTAATCATTCCCAAGACCGATACTCCCGGTGCCGCTGAAGCTGGTGTTGCAGACTATATTGTTAAAGTCGGAAGCACCTGTATTTCTGATAGAGAGAGAATTGGCCTGATTAAGGGACTAGAAATATTGGAGAAATATAGTTATCAAACCTATTCTTCTTCCTTTACCGATTGCTCAGATAGTCAAAAAATAGAAATATTATCATATTTTGAAAAGAAGTCGACATACGGAGTCATAATCTTTGATAAGGTATACCGTAAATTATGGGGCCGACCTTTCTTTTCAATAATCAAAGAGTTAACGGTTTTCGGTTATTGCAGATCAAAGCTGGGTGCAACAAAGGGATTGTCATATGATCATATTCCAGTGGACTTTTTATCTTGTATTCCATTGAAAAATCGACAAAAATCTTGGGCAACTAAATAATGAACGATGTTCAATATTACTCAAAAAAAGGAGATTTATGATGCAATTGTAATTGGATCTGGTATAAGTGGAGGCTGGGCTGCGATGGAGTTGTGCAAAGGAGGACTTAAAACGCTTGTATTGGAGCGTGGTAGAGATGTTAAACACATTGAAGATTATCCAACTGCTAATTTGAAGCCTTGGGAATTTGAGCATGGACTAGATAATACCCTTTTGGATAGCCAAAACGACCCAATACAAAGTATTGCCTACGACGCCAGTAACAAACACTTCTTTGTGCGCGATTCAGAACATCCGTATATTCAAGAAAAGCCATTTAACTGGTTTCGCGGATATCAGGTTGGAGGGCGATCTTTGGTTTGGGGTAGACAATGTTATCGACTCAGTGATTTAGATTTTGAGGCAAATCTTAATGATGGTATTGGAATTGACTGGCCAATTAGGTATCGAGATTTGAGATATTGGTACGATCACGTGGAAAAGTTCATTGGTGTTAGTGGAAAAAAGGAAGGGTTAGTCCAATTACCTGACGGTGAATTCTTGCCGGCCATGGAACTGAATTGCATCGAGGAACATTTGGCAAGATCGTTAAAAAACAATCATGATGACCGAATCTTAACCATCGCTCGAGTTGCTAATTTAACTAAAGATTGGAAAGGGAGAGGGCGATGTCTAAATCGAAATCTTTGTTCGAGAGGTTGTCCGTTCGGTGCTTACTTTAGTAGCAATTCATCGACTCTTCCGGCGGCTTTTGCTACAGGTAACCTGAGCTTACGTCCGTTTTCAGTCGTATCTGAAATTATTTATAACGACGAGACTCAACGTGCTGAAGGAGTAAAGGTAATTGATGCGCTTAGTGGAGAGGAGTACGAATTTTATGCAAGAGTGGTTTTTGTCAACGCTTCTACCATTGCAACCGCGGCGTTACTATTGAATTCCCAATCGAATAGGTTTCCCCAAGGTTTGGGAAATGACAGTGGACAGTTAGGCCACAATTTAATGGATCACCATTCATCAGCAGGAGCATCTGGAGTTTTTGAGGGTTATAAGGACAGTTATTATAAAGGTCGAAGGCCGTGTGGTTTTTTAATCCCCAGATATAGAAACTTGAATGGAGGTAGACAAATGGGTTATCGTCGAGGATATAATTTACAGGGTCATGGAGAACGTCAAGAATGGATGGACAGATATTATAATACTTCAGGTTTCGGTGCTAAATTTAAAGAAACGATAACTACGCCTGGACCGTGGACTGTTTGGATGGCTGGGTGGGGAGAATGTCTTCCATATTTTGAGAATAAGATAGTTTTAGATAAACAAAAAAAAGATAAATGGGGGTTACCTTTGATAAGAATCTCATTTTCGTTTCAAGAGAATGAGCGATTGATGATGGAAGATATCCAAAGTTCGGCGGCTAAAATGCTTCGCGATGCCGGTTTCGAAAATGTTCATGAATTCAATTATAATCACGTTGGTGGTTCTACCGTTCATGAAATGGGAACAGCGCGAATGGGACTTGATCCGAAAACTTCGGTTTTAAATAAGTTCAATCAAGTTCATTCTGTAAAAAATGTATTTATAACTGATGGTAGTTGTATGACTTCATCTGCATGTCAAAACCCATCACTGACGTACATGGCTCTAACAGCGAGAGCTTGCCGTCATGCAATTGAGGAGATGAAAAAAAACAACCTTTAATAGCTCCATATCGAGATGTGCTATCAAAGGTCGTTAGAACTAAATTAGTGAATGCTATAATGAGGCACCTACTCCGGAAATTTTAGAAGTAAATGTAGTCAGATCACGAACGGCTTCTTGCGTATTTTTGAAATAGTGATTGTTTGATTGTTTAGTTATTTTTGTTGTTGACGCATCTGCCATATTATGTATAAGAACATCGTCACGCATGTCAAAACCTAAATTATTATATATTTCAACATTGCCATGTGTTCTATAAAGGTCAAGTAATCTGCCTTCGAAGAACTTCGGCTCTCCTGTATTGAGTTTTCCTACGGTATTATTATAAACTTTCGCGTTAGCTGGTTTGAAGCTCGAAAGATTTTCTGTAGAAGGCGGAACTTGTAGCTCAAAAGCACTATATCTTGTCGAGTTGTAGGCTACATTATTGTAAATTTCAACAATAGCTGGTTTTGTAATACTAAAGAGCCATGCTCGTACTAAATTTCCTTGGAAGTTTGTGGCTTTATTGTTAAATATTTTACCATTGCCTTGCGCGTAAAATATACCTGTATGGTTGTTTGCTCCATTAGGATATTTATCACTTGCATTCACATTGTCTATTACGTTATTAGACATCTCATAATCTTCGGCACAGCCAACGCTAGTGAGTCCATTTAAATAAGGAGAATTGACGACTTTAGAATTCGTTAGTTTGAAGTTCTTTATTAGTCCGTAAAAGCCATCATTTTGGATCCCTCCTTGACTAATAAATAATGTTCCAATATTCTCTGCATGTATATTTGTTAAGTGAATATTGTTGCTAAAACTAGAGGTTGACCCATCATATTTCTTATTGATATCGAATCTCACTCTGACCTCTCCCCATATTTAGGAGTCTTCTAAAATAGAAAGTTCTGCTGTTTTGACCTGCTTTTCGATGTACATTTCGGGTGTCAGATCCCCCAGACAGCTATGGGGCCGGAAGGTGTTATATTCCTCCCTCCAGACTTCGATTTTCTCCTTCGCGTCTTCCAATGACAGAAACCAGTTCACATTCAGGCATTCGTCCCGAAAGCTCCCGTTGAAGGACTCAATATACGGATTATCCGTCGGTTTGCCCGGTCTGGAAAAAATTAATTCAACCCGGTGTTCATAAGCCCATCTATCGACATCCTTTGAAATGAACTCCGATCCATTATCCACCTGGATCCTCTTCGGCTTTGCCCCCTGGAACAGCCTGAGCCCTTCCAGTACAGCTACCACATCCTTCCCCTTAAGCCCTTGCCCGGTCTGGATAGCCATACATTTACGGCTATAATTATCCACTACAGTTAAGCAGCGGATCTTCCGGCCGTCAAACAGCGCATCAGCCACGAAATCCATGCTCCAGCAATCGTGTAAACTGGAGAAAGCCGGTTTTTCCGAGCGGTGCGAGGCAGCTCGGCAACGCCGGGGGCGCTTCACACGCAGGTTTAGCCCCTCTTCCTTATAAATGCGGTAAACACGTTTATGGTTATCCTTCCAACCTTCCCGTTTCAATAGGACCACGATGCGTTCAATGCCATAACGCACACGGGTCTCGGCAATGCCCCGTATTCGCTGGCGAAGCGGGCCATCATTGCTGCGAACGTTTTTATAATACCAGACCGAAGTGCTCAGTAGGGATACTTGGCACGCCCGGCGTAATGAGACACGGTAATCCGATACAAGGTCTTTGACCATCTTTCTGCGCTGGGCGGGTTTCAGTACTTTTTTTTTAACACATCCTGCAGCATCTGCTTGTCCAGGCTCAGATCAGCGACCAGCTTCTTCAGCTGTGCATTTTCCTCTTCCAGTTGGCGTAACCGACGCAATTCTGCGACTCCCAAGCCACCGTATTTTTTCTTCCAATTGTAAAATGTGGCCTCGCTGATCCCCATTTTCCTGCAGACTTCCTCCACACGGGTGCCGGTCTCGGCCTGCTTGATCGCAAAGGCGATCTGGGCTTCGGTAAACTTCGATTTTTTCATCTGTGTTCCTCCTGTTTAAAATTAGTAATTCAATCCGTTTTTCTCTAATTTTAAATACTCCGGTTTTTAGGGGAGAGGTCAACTCCATAATTATTGATATTTTTTAATTTAATATTACTTAGAGTTAGATTGTTGGCAGAGGTGTGAACGTAAATGGCTGCCTGGTCATAATCGTGTATTTCTATTCCACTTAAAGTTAAATTATCAACATTCCCAATATCTACGTTTCCATTGGTGACTTTCACTTTACCTAATCCATCAATACTGACGTTTTTAATGTTCTGAAAACGGAGAGCTGTGTAGGTGCCCTCTTTTATTGTATACTTTTTATCAGAAATGTCTCTCAGCTCTAAAACTCCTGAACCTTTTCCTATCAACTCACTTTGAGATATTGTTTCGGACTTGTTTTGAGAGGTATTTGCTGTAAGGCTATCGATAGTTGATCTTTCTTCCTCAACTGGTTTCGCTGGTGCCAACTGCTCTCTTTCACACGATAACAGTCCAACAATCAGAATACTAAATAAAAAACCCATTTTTCGTGTATTCTTTAAATACTTAAAATTACCCATAATACTTTATACTAACATTTAATTTGAAAACATCGCAAATGTAGTATATAATAATTATTAAAGAAAATAACTTTCTGTGTACATCAAAAAATTTACATTTTACTTATAATGTGTAGTTCTTCTTTTCTTTGTTGCTACATCACTATATTGTAGTTGATCCTCTTTTCTCACGTTGTGAGAATTTGTATTCAGAGTTGATGTGTTAAGTAAAGAGGGGGTGCGATCTGACTCTGCTCAAAAAAATAAGCTTATGGAAAAAATAAACGAAATCAACAAGGTTATTGCTAACTACTTTATAACGAATGCAGCGATTCGAGAGGTGCAAGCAAAGGATTTAATGACGGAATTTATCGCTGCAGGTATATTTATAAAGAAGCACCGTGACGGATCACCTATTAGAGAGGTCTTGCGAAAACTAGATGCACGAAACGAATTATATAAGATTTCATATGTGTTTGCAGATCCAAAAAAAAATACAAATTGGTTTTTCAGAAACATGGGTTGAAAAAATAGGGAAGTCTTCAAAGGAAAATACATCTTTAAAGACCCTTTTGTAACGGGTGTCGTTGTTACTTTAGGATAGACTTTCCAAAGATTGGTGATAACCTTTTCGATTTTTTTATAATCTTTTCAATGCGTGTCCGTAGTTTATGGGGCCAATGTCGATCCATGAATGGACGTTCGAAATACTTATAAAAAATTACAGATATAAATAACACAACAATCATTGTTATGGTCATATGGAACAAATAGTTTATAAGCGCAGATTTAAAAGTCACCAAACCTAAAATTCTAGATAGGCCGTATATAATGCCATAGTGTATCAAGTATATACTATAACACATGCCACCGATCGTTGTAACAATAGAATTGCAAAATATCTTATTAATGACCGTACCTTTGAAAGCTCCTATCAAAATGAGCAAAAGACATAAGTCGAATGCGAAGTGACTAATCGTATTATCAGTAAAAATAAAGATTATCGCAATAACGGTAATAATATCCCATATGAAATTGTTTTTTCTAATCCTTTCCCAATATGAACCCGTATAAATTGATGTAAAAAGAATACCAACTAAAAAATGTTGTATAAAGACGGGGATAGTCATACTTAGGTGGGGATTAGTAATAAATAGACTGTTTTCATGTAATACCACTAGCGGTATAGCAATGATGAAAGCGCACAAAAGAAAATTTCGAAGATTCTCTTTAAGAAGAAAGAAAAATGCGCTTAGAAATGGTGCGAGCATGTAGAATTGTACTTCAACTTCTAGCGACCAAGTAACTGGATTTATTGGCGACCATCGTCCGAATATTATATTGTGCAGATAAGTTATAGAACCTAAGAAATTGGAAAATAATGATTTGAAGTCATATAGATAAAGCGCGGAAAATATAAAAAATATCGTCATTGATATTAAAAACGGAGGCTCTAATCTAGTCAATCTTCTCACATAATACGTTCTTAGGTTGAGCTCGTTCATACTTCTTTTGTTTATGTAAAAATGTTTGGCAAAGAAATAGGATAGAATAAACCCACTAATACCGAAAAACAACCAGACGCCCTTCCATCCATCATTAATGATTTGATTATAGACGTCGGATTGTATATGCAACGAGGAGTCAAAAGTTCTTAAATAATTGGTGTCGGCGTGCATCAGAACAACTGGCGTAATTGCTAGGAACCGAAGTCCATCTATTTCAGGTATGAATTCTCCTTTTGAAGTAATCCGTCGTAGAGATTTTATCGATATTTTCATCTTAATTTTTCATTTGAAGTAGTGAACTAACTATCCGCTTCAATAATATATTATAACTAGTTATGATATAGGTATTAAGTCTTTCCTCTCTGCTTTTTCCCATACCGCACTTCTTTTCGTCGTGAAATATTTGAATGTTCCGACAATTACTGCATAATTCATCACACAGAAATAATAGGGGATAAAGGCAATTTTTAATTTCAATTCTTTCTTTTCTAAACGATAACCCAGGAAGGCGAGTAAATAAAAAGCCACTTGCGACCCAAGCATCAGGTTATAAATCAAGCCTTCAGCGTCAATCACAAGTAGCCCGTTCAATATAAAGGTTATAATCAATAGTAAAGGTGTGATACTCCAGCGTAAAACCCTGTGGCTTAGGTACTGAAAACTCAGTAACCCATAAGCCAAAGGGTTTAATAACGATTTTAGGTTTATAATCGATTGTATTCCGCCCGTAGCGATCCGGATTTTTCGTTTTAACTCTTCCCTGACATTGGAAGAGGATGTTTCCAGTGCGTAAGCTTCAGGCTCATAAACGATCTTGTAGCCTTGCATAGCAATC
This sequence comes from Pedobacter indicus, assembly GCF_003449035.1. Taxonomy (NCBI): domain Bacteria; kingdom Pseudomonadati; phylum Bacteroidota; class Sphingobacteriia; order Sphingobacteriales; family Sphingobacteriaceae; genus Albibacterium; species Albibacterium indicum. The sequence goes on along the minus strand of NZ_QRGB01000001.1, from coordinate 3,059,680 downwards.
TGCATGGAGATCATAAAATCATCTAAGATCGTATCGCTAGGCACTGCCTGGTAGAGCTCCCGGCGAATGCTGAACAGCTCACCCGCTGCACCGATGGCCGTGTTCAGTTCTGAATCCCACTCCTTTAATTTGGATTCATATTTCCAGTAGAACCCTTCGCCAGCACTGCTTGCATCTGCTTTTTCGTCTGTATATATACGTTTTTCTCCCGCGACACCACCTACCTGCGGATTGGTATAATGTCTGCAGATATTGAGCAATGCGTCTTCATTTAAAAAGGTATTTGCATCTGTGAAAACCACGACGTCAGAGCTGATTAAACTCATCGATCTATGTATAGCATTTATTTTACCGCTGCGTTTTGGCTCAAATAGTAAATTAACGGCGGGGTATTCTGAGACAATCTGATTCGTAGAATCAGTCGAACCGTCGGTAACGATAATATAGTTTATCAAATGCTCTGGATAATTTAAAGCAAGGGTGTTTTCAATCTTTTGTCGGATACAGCTTTCCTCGTTGTAAGCTGCGATTAGCACACTACACGTTGGTAAGGTATTGTGGTTCTTGATAACCGCTGGTTTTTTATTTTTTAAAGCTCTTTTTATCCTTACGAAAAGGTATAACACAGCACCATAGCCAACAAAGGTGTATACTATAATACCAAAACTTATCCAGAAAAATAATTCCATCAATTAATCAATTTATACCCTAAAGTTGTGCTAGTTGTCTTGTTGCTGAAGTTCCATGCAATGGCTCTAATTACCCAAGGAATCAGGTCTTTTCGTTTTTGTAGAGCATAGCTGGCAATTGCTTTCGGACAGGCAATTGTTAAGTAAAATATGCTAAACAAAAACGTGTTGAACGCATTCGTGTTTTTTCGAATAAAGAGCATCCGGTTTCTATATAAAAAGTAGGTCTTTAAACTGCTTTCTTTTCCAACGGAGATTGATTCCTTGTGATATATCTTCGCTTTACCCGTAAACCAAATTTTCTTTCCGGTTCTCCGAAACTTTTCGCACCAATCCAGTTCTTCGTAATACAGAAAATAATTCTCTTCCATCAAGCCCACCTCATCCAGGTCTTTCCGCCGGCACATCATTGCCGCACCATGGGCATAGCCCGTTTCTTCACTGATTTGGTCGTACTGATTTGTATCAGTTTCAAGATTGCCAATACCTCTATTTCTACAGGTCAGGTAATTCATATTTGAGAAGCCTGCGTACTGTATCTTCGTTTTGTTTTCGTGATAAATAATAAGAGGGGAGAGAAGCCCTATTTGCGGATTCTTTTTAAATTCTTCAATCATGGTGGGGATCAGCCCTTCTGTTAGTTCTGTATCATTATTTAGAAAGAGCAGAAAATCTCCGGTTGCGGCCGGTACTGCTAAATTATTCCCTCCCGCAAAACCCAAGTTTTTATCTGAACGAATGTAAATAAGCTCGGGGTAGATATTCTTGAAGGTGTCTTCATGATTTATCAGACTGCCGTTGTCAACCAGAATAAGTTCTGTAGAGCCGACGTCCGTATACTTCTTAACCGACTTTAGAAAATCGATAGTCACCTGCGGTTGATTGTAATTGACCGATATGATCGTAGTTCTCTCCATTGTTTTCTGAAAATAAAGGTATTTGGAATCGCAGAAGTGGTCAATACCGACAAATAGGTATTTCCCAGATTTAAACTTATAGTTAATTGCCGGCTAACTTGTTAGAACTAAACACTGAATAAACAGTCATTATACAGTAGTTAAACAGTCCTTTTACCACAGGTTGAGGACTGTTTGAAGACTGTTTAACCACTGTTTGACCACTGTTATTCTCGGACAAGTTAATAACATTTCTAGTAGGTTTATTTTACATGGTGGATTACTGCTCAATACTTGAAAAATTTTGACTTAATGTCACTTCAGAAAATCCTGTAGGTTATAGTTTTTAAGGAGATGACATAAAATATCGCTTATTGGATACTAAAATATGATACGAATCGAGGATGACCTTTCGGAGTTTACTATTGAACAAAAACAGATGACCCAATAATATCCAAAAATTGCCGTGATTGAACCCTGAAAAAACAAGCAAGCCCAGAGGGAAAAATACAAGATAGAAGTCAATCATTAAGATCTGTAAGGGTGAATTCTTCGGGTTGATGATAATTACCGGTTTATAGCCTAAGCATTTATGGCGGAGTAACACAAATAGAAAATACAAGAGCAGTATAGGTAATATCAGCATCGGTTGTATCTTAAATGACATACCTATAAATAAAGGCAGCTCTAAAAAAAGGAGAACAAATTCAATGCGTTTTATTTCATCGGGTTTTCGTGCTGTCGCAAAGGTTCTTGTTCCTGATTCTAAATCGTTTTCCCGATCGTGAAACTGATGCCAAAGTATTCCGCGGATGCCGAATGTTAATGACCAGCCGCCAACTAAGGTGAACCAAGTCCAGTCGATGAGTGCGTTGTTCTTAAAACTAAGGCTGCTGACGATCAGGAGACTTATAAACACATGGGCGCCCAACGCATCTGCTAAAACACCCCAAAAACCTCGTTCTTTAAGACGAAAAGGTTTAAAAGAATAGAGACTGTATACGATCCAGGGTAGAATATAGAGTATAAGGGATATCAGATCAACCGACATTTGATAAGCAAAAAAGCAACCGGCTAGCAAACATACCAGTGGGGCAATGAAGCGGTATTTTGGCTGTATTTTAGCCATGCGGTTCTCCTTTCCACACCTTAGATCATCTTCCATGTCGGTGATATCATTAATTGTACTAACATAAATGGCACCTACAATAATCGATACCAAGAGGAATAATATCCATGAAATATTACTAAAAATCGAGATGTCAAGCTGAATGCAAGTGGCGTACGCAATAGCTAAAACGGGTACAATCTTATACTCCCACCATTCAGACAGACGAAATACGCGGTATATTTTACGAATCAGAGTCATATTTCATGAGTTTATCGTAGAGGGCAAGGGCCTCCAGGCAAAAGCCTGTGGTTAACTCTTCTGACCCCCAACCAACAACTTGTTTTGGTCCACTGTAAAAAAATATGGAACGCGCCCATTCTCCATTTTCAGCTTGAGATCGTAATAGAAAAGATATTCCTTCTTCTATCTCGACACCTCTGTAACCTAGGTTTATAAGTGAGCTAATAGCTAATGCAGTTTCAAGAATCGTATCGTTAAAGCCTTTATCGGGTTTGTAATGATCCAGGATATTTTCGATGATAAGCGGGTATATATTGATGAAGGCGTCGATTTTATGTTTCGCATTGCGGGAAAATAAATAGTAGAGAATAATAGGGCTACGGTACCAGCCATCGGTTTTGATGACATCCTTTTGGACGATTTGTTTGCTGATGAATTCGATAATCGGCTCGGTCGCTTTGCGTTTACCCAGAAAAGACAGAACATTCAGATTTACTCCCAGATCAACGTCATTTCGTCTACAGTCATTAATTTGCCAGAAGGCAAGCGTCTTTATTGGGCGTTTCAATTCTCGTAAGATCAAATTCCAGTACTGAGAATTGCCATTTTTTTTCATTCGAAGCGCAAACCAAGTGTATAAGACCCCGTTTCGGTTATGATTGGCTAATATGAGTTGAGAAGGATCAGGGCTATCCGTGTTTTGTGACTTCAGAAAGCTATATGCGAAGATGGTGTTATCGACATCAGGTGGAGAAATCGGGAATAATTTGTGCCATTTGGTGAAATGCTGCCAGGTACCGTATCGCATTCTCTGATAAATCAGAAAAGGAATTGTTTTGCTGTAGATGGTTTTTACCTCTTGACGTTCCTGAAGTATAAGAAGTGTATTTGCAATGATGGATGTGGGGAAAACCGTACTATCAGGCACACACCATTCCTTCATTGGGTCATCAGGCGAATAATATGTGCAAAATTCACCGTTTGGAAATTGATGGCTTACCAAATATGACAGGCCCCTGTCTATAGCTTTGGAAATATTAGTTTCCGGCGACAACTTCTCTCGTAACGGTGCTTTGCTGATCCCTAACATGATTGACCTGGTTTAACTTGGGGCTGCCGACTTGACGCTTAATTCCATTGAAAAAGATTTGAGGCGCAGCCTGGAAGGAGAACAAAATGCTGATGGAACATGCTTTCCTGAACAGATGAAATGCCTTCTTAATATCATGTTCTCTAAGAATCTTATGTTTTGAAAGCTCTACAAGACTGTAGCTATGTATCTTGTTGAGTTTCATAAGCTCTTTTTTAGATAGATGGTGTTTATGTCGACCAATAATCCGGCTGATGTCCGCGTTATAGAGCAGATCTAAGACTTCGGCCCGGGAGCGTCCGTCATAGATGTTGATATCATCAATCCTTTTCCTCCATAGCTTTTTGAGTGTGAAAGCTGCTCTGCATTTTTTGGATAGGATCATGTCTATATATAAGGCCCAATCGTCTCCGATATGGATTGCTTCGTCCCACCCTTTATGAATGGATGTTCGACGCATCACTACAGCTGACGAAGGGGAGGGGCAAGCCTGAAGGTAGAGGTCACGTAAATCATCGCTTTCAAGCTGTATCCAATTATTTTTGAGTCGGGGAAAATAAGGTTTTAGGAAAGGATCATGTTGTAAGAAATCCCAATCGTGCCCAATTTTCGCCTGTTGCATCCAGTTAGCGAATACGAAATCGAGCTGGTCTGTTTCTAACTTAAGGACACAGTCTTCTATAAAATTCGAATCCCACAGATCATCAGAGTCTAAATTGGCAATGATCTCCCCGCTAGCATGATGAAGCCCGTTATTGCGAGCGGCTGCTTGTCCGGCATGCTTTTGTCTGATGTACCGGACGGTTGGGAAATTTAAAATAGTTTTCTCAGTATCGTCCGTCGAGCCATCGTCAACCACTAAAACCTCTAAATTTTTGTAGCTCTGATTGAGAGCACTATTAATGGCATCCCCAACTTTATCGGCTCGGTTATACGTAGGAATAATTACGGACACTAGTGGTAGGTTTTTCATCTATTAGTTGTTTTAGTAGTTCTGCAAAGTTTTTCTCTGGGAGAGGGGGTACATAATCATTGATGAATGAATGGGCATTCTTGCCTAATTCTTGCCATTGATGCCTCCACAACCATGCTCGTTCCATGGCATCATCCATTGACGACGCATTGGCTTCACCAATAAAGCCCGATACGCCTTCTTCCACAAATTCAGCATTGCCTCCGGCATTGGATACGATGGCCATGCGGCCCAGCGACATGGCTTCAGCAAGCGCTAAGGGCAAGCCTTCACTCCGTGAAGGTAAAATTAGGGCGTGAAAGTTAAGCCAAAGTTTTTCGATATCTGATTGAAAATTTATGATATTGACATTTTCTAAGCTATGAAGTGCGATCATTTCTTGAAGATGAATCAGATCAGGCCCTGAGCCAACGAATGATACGGTAATCGGCCGGTCACGCCATTTACGTTGAGTTAGTATTTTTATCAAGATGTCTTGTCCCTTATCAATCAAGAAGAACCTGCCAACACAAGCTAATCTGTAGCCCGTGGACGTCGAGGGGTATAGCATAATTTCCTTTTTAACCTTTATAGGGTTAAAAACCACTGCGCTATTTTTAAGCTTCATCCCGAATTGATCCTCTGTCAAACGCAAGTTATGGTAGGATACAAAATAATTAGCCAAGGATTGCCTCAATACCTTTTGCATCCACGACTTATCCGAGTAATGCGGCCAATAAAAATCAACGGCTTTCTGAGAAATAATAGCATACGGAATATGAAGCTTAAGGCACTCCTGGGCATAACTTAATCCGTCGAAATTAATGCCTTGAGAAATAACGACAATACGTGGTCGGATCTTCTGAACTCGCTGGCTAAAATTCTGTACGAGATAGTGATTGTCGCTTTGATGGTAATGCCGATTTTTAATTCGCTTAGCCAGCGCAAGGCATTTTCGTTTTATCCTACTCAGCACTCGGTATGATGGATTGAGATCTTCGAGGACAACCCCTCTTTCAAGCATCTTTCTTACAGGATGGGATGAGCGATCATGCTGATTTTTGAAGACGACAACCTCATCGTAATCATCTTGGAGAAATGGCAGACTTCTTGACCACAGCTCTTCACTTCCGCCCCAGGCATCAAGGCAACAGGTGACGAATACTAATACATTATGCTTTACGACATTGTCTACCATTGGTTTGATTTATAATTTTAGAGGTTCTAATTCGCTGTCTTTTTTAAAAAGATTTGCGTAGTCGCCATCTTGATTTAACAGTTCTTCATCCGTTCCGGATTGACTAATTCTGCCGCCTGATAAAACATAGATATGATCTGCATTTTTAACTGCGGAATGACGGTGACTGATGATGATTGCTGCCCGGTCACCTATATGTCTTCTGAAATCATCGAAAAATTCCTTTTCTGCTTGCGCATCAAGGGCACTTGTCGCTTCATCAAAAATAAGAAGGCGGGCATCGGAATAGAGACAACGAGCATTGGCGAGTTTTTGCCATTGACCGATACTTACTTCATGGCCATTATCGAAGATCCTTCCCATCATATTATCATATTGTTTTGGAAATTTCTCGATAAACACATTAGCACCCGACTTTTCGGCAGCCTCTTTGATTTCAGTGAGCTTAAATTCTTTCTCGAGATTCCCGAAGCGGATATTGTCGGCTGCGCTTACCTGATACTTGGCGAAATCTTGGAATACCATGCCTATCTGCTTGCGGTAATCTTTGCTTGCATAATTTCGAATGTCTTTCCCATCCATTAAAATCTGACCTGCTTGTGGGTCGTAGAAGCGACACAGCATTTTAATAAGGGTAGTTTTTCCTGCTCCGTTCATCCCCACAATTGAGATGATTTGGCGTGATTTGACTTTAAAGGAGATGTCTTGTAAGACTTTTTTACTTGTATTGGGATAAGAGAAATTCACGTTTTTAAATTCAAAATTCACCGGTAGATGAGTTTTGACAGGTTCAGCTCTTTGTGGCTCCTGCAAGGATGGTTTGAGTTCAAAGAGTTCGAAAATGCTGTTGATGAATATATTGTGGTGATACAATGTAGAAATATGGGTAGATAAGTTTTGAAGCAGGGTGAATGATTGTGGAAAAATAACCAGGAACACCGTAATATCGCCAATACTATTGGTTCGCGAACCAAGAATGATGTAGGCTATGCAGGAAAAAAATCCGATGCTGGACAAACTAGCGGTAATCACTTCGTTTTTTGTACGATCTTTGCTGATTTTTAGTTTTTCACCTAGTAGGGTCATTCTGACCTTCATAAAGGCATTTTTGAAATATTTTCCGAGATCATAACTTCTGACTTCTTTAGCATGCTGTTCAGTGGTAATAAGGGTACTGTAATACTGCGACTGACGCTCAAGCGGAGTCTGCCTGATTCTCCAGGCATTGAATTTGTCTGCAAAACTGATACGCACCAACATGGTTGGGATTACGAAGAGGGCAAGAATGGGCAGTAGTGTCCAGTCGATAGTTATCAAAACCATGCCGAAAGCGACTAGGGACATGATGGTCTTTAGTATTTCAAAAAGTGTATTAATTACGGCAACGGGTCTGTCAGATCCGGCATTTAATGCACGGTTCAGCATATCGTAATAATCTGGACTTTCGTAGAATGCCAGATCAAGTGCAATTGTTTTTTCATGGATTTCATCGCTGATGTGTTCTGCAATTGTTTGAGACTGAACCTCAGAGATATAAACAGACAACGATTTAATGGCGATATAGGCAATTCCGGAAACCGCCGCTAAAATAAGGCTGTTGATAACTTCAGGATTGCCTATATTATCGGTATTTTCCGATACAGTATCAATCAATAGTTTTAAAGCATAGAGTGATACGAAGAAAATACCCGTTTCTATTAAAATACAACCTAGCGAAATTAATGTTTTTTTTGGTGAGACCTTCCATATAAATTTTAAGATATGAAGAACGTTAAGGTTCGACTTGATGACGCGAATACGTCTAGCAGCTGCCCTGATCATCTTTTTTGTGATTTGTTGTTACTGTTACCAGGTATAATATTTGACTGTTTTTAGGTGCCTTGGGTAGGCAATCGTTCCAACACAATCCTGACTGATATCAAAGCTCACAACCTGTAGATCTTCGTGGAGATCTAACCCAGATTCCGTTATTGATCGGGTTCCATCCATGCTTGGAACAATGATTAGGTTGTCGATAATACCTTGCCCCGTATATTTTAATAGGGCTTCTTTCCGTGTCCATTGAAGAAAGAAGTTTCGCCGGCTATTTTTAGAATCTGCTAAAATAAATTGATTTTCGTCTCCTGCGAAACATGATTCCAGAAGGCTCTTATAGTCAAACTTTGGGTTGATTTTTTCGATATCAATGCCAGTTTCTGTTTTAGACAAGGAGATTAAAATATACTCACCTGAATAGGAAAGATTAAATTTTAAATTATCATTCTTATGTATTGTAGGCTTTGTCCCCGATGCTCCAAACTCAATATCTAATGCTGATATGTCAAGGTATTTACTTAATAAGATCCTTAAAACCATTCTCCCTGTTAAATAACTGCGGAAGTCATCCTCCCAGTGAAAGTTTTTAGCTTTTTCATACTCTTTAGAATTTAGAATATGTCGGTATTCCTTAAATAGAGAGCAAAAATGTTCCGGTACCTTTATTTTCCATATATGGACGGTGTTGTCTAGATCGGTGTCTGCGATAGAGTCATTTTTTTGCCAAATAATACTTGGAATAAATTGTGTTCGGATTTCTATCGGGTCAATCATTACTGCATTCATGAAATATTGTTATAGCATTAGAATTAAGGTAAAGGTATCTTGACAGCCAGATTCTTACAATACCAATTAATAGGTATAATTCCATAGCGTAATGATTTAGTATTTATCAAGTTTCCTATGCATTTACTCTTGCATATTGAGTATTAATAGCAGTTTGTAAAATTCTAGAGAATTTTTTATTATTAGGTGATAATAAGAATGTTTTGTGGTCACCCGGAACCTCGTATACCCTAACTCCTTTTAGTGCATATTTTTTCCATCCATAATATTTTCCATCATCAAGAAAATATAATCTTTTTTGAGTTTTAAATAAATGCACCTCAACATCCATCGGACTCATTTTATAGTTCTCGTATGCAATATCATAGCTGCGGTTTATTTCAGCGTCATAGGTAAAAAACTCATCGTTTACAACATAGTTGTGTGAGAAAATGTTTTTTATCTTGTTTTGGATGAATACCCATTGGTATCTTACTGTTTCAAATGGATTGTGTAGGAAAGATCTAGTTATAAAACCAAACTTAATAAATTGCCTAGTTATTTTCCGCAGTATCCTGTTTCCTTTATCTTCTCGTTTGTCTCTTCCACCACAGTAAGTATCAAGAATAGCTATAAATTCGATCTTTTTACCCATGGCTATCAGCTGCCTAGCCATTTCATATGCTAGGAGTCCCCCGAACGAATATCCACCCAGAATATAAGGGCCAGTGGGGTTGCTTTCTAATATTTCAGAAATATAGTGTTGAGCTAAATCCTCCATTGTGTATAATAGCTTCTCTTTCCTGCCGTCTAATCCTAATGCTTGAAGTGCATATATTGGTTGATTCTTATCCATATATTTAGCAAGTGGTTCGAATGTGAGTACATTTAGCCCTCCTCCATGTACCAGGTATATAGGTGTCTTACTTCCGGTTGATTTGATTGTTACCAGAGAGTTCCATCTTACCTTTTCAGGATTGCCGTCGATAACTGAAGCTAACTTTTCGATCGTTGGTCGTTCGAATAAAATAGCCAGGGGTAGTCGTGTTCCTTTTTCTTTTTCGATTGCAAGAATTACCTTAACGGCTAAGATAGAATGGCCACCTAACTCGAAAAAATTATCGTCTGTACTAATGTTGTTGATCCCTAGCGTTTTCTTCCAAACTTTTAATAAAAAAGATTCATTTGAATTTTGAGGACTCTTGATTTCCTTCATTTTATTAGTATTGGAAAACTCGGTAATCGATGGTAATGCCAAACGATTAATCTTGCCGGAAGGTGTTTTGGGCATTTGACCCAGTCGAACAAACTCGTGCGGCATCATGTACTCTGGAAGGTTGTTTTTTAAAGTAAACCTCCATTCCTTGATTTTCGCATCATTGTCATTTGCGTAATCATGTATGTTGTTTAGGGTGTAGTAAGCCACCAAACGTTTGTTCCCAATTTGATCTTCCTGTACCTTAACGGCTGCTTGTGTAATTTCCGGTATCCGGGTCAATTCAGCTTCAATTTCACCTAACTCCACACGATATCCTCTAATTTTGACTTGGCTGTCGATCCTTCCTAAGTACTCAATATTACCATCGGGTAAATATCGGGCCAAGTCGCCCGTGCGATATATGCGGTGGTAGTGGTCACCGACTTGCCAAATAATAAATTTTCCATTCGTGGCTTCCGGCATATTGAGGTAACCTGATGATAAACAAGTTCCGATAATACACAGTTCGCCAGCTGTCCCTGGGTAAACTTCCTTTAATTGAGTGTCTAAAATCACAATATTGGTATTATTGATCGGTCTCCCAATTGATGGTAAGGTTGGCCAATTTGTTGGTTCTCCAGTCAAGGTAAATTGACTGACAACATGTGCCTCTGTAGGGCCATATTGATTGAATAGTTTTGCCGAAGGTATCTTTGAAAAGAATTTGATAAGCTGTGGCGTAATTTTTAACTGTTCTCCTGCCGTCATTACTTCCTTTAACTCTAGGGGAAATGTATTTGTATCGACAGCATTTTCAGCGAGCGCCTGCAACGCTACAAATGGTAAAAATATCCTTTCAACTTTTTTAGCAATGATTTGATCCAATAGAGCTAAGCCGTCTAACCGTTCTTCATTTGTAATGAGCTCTAGGGTTCCACCTGTAGTTAAGGTTGAGAAAATTTCTTGGAATGAAACGTCGAAAGTAATAGGGGAGAATTGCAGTGTTTTCGTTCCTTGTATTGCGGTGGAATTTTGCGCTTGCCATAAGAGAAGATTAGTCATTGCTTTTTGCCCCATGCAAACCCCTTTTGGTTGACCGGTAGAACCCGATGTATGAAGTATGAAAATTAGATTATATTCATCATATTGCATGTCAAGGTTCTTTTTGCTTCGACTTTGACACACCCTCATGCAGTCATTAATATCAAACATAGGGATATCCGACCTTGAAAAGTTAAGACAATCGTCCGACTTGATGACACATTTCGGTTGAACATTTCGTAGAATTCTCTCTATTCTTTCTTTCGGGAAAGTAATGTCTATTGGAACATAGACAGCGCCAGCTTTTACGATTGCTAGAACGGAGATGATCATTTCTATTGAACGATCCATAGCTATTGCTACTTTATCGCCCTCCTGTACTCCTTTTTCAAGTAATAAGTGAGCGAGCTGATTTGTACGCTCATTCAGAGTTTTATAAGTGATTGATTCCTTATTGAAACGTATGGCGGTTGCAGATGAAAATTTGTTGAAAGAGCTCTTCAATAAATCGTAAATAGATTGATTTACTGGTTGAATATCGTTCGCGAGTGACTTAGAAGGTAAAGGATAAAGTTCGACATCTTTAATAAGTATAGCTGGATTGTCACAAACTTGCTTCATAATATGTTCAAAAAGCTGATGGAAATAGCGAATTGTCCTGCTATTATACAAGTCCGCGTTGTAGTCCCAACGAAAAAACATCCCCGAATCTAAATCATCGACATTGATAGCGATTTCAAATGTCTCATATAATTTCTTTTGAGCGATTGGCTCGACTGTTAGGTTGTGGAATTGAAGCCCATAGGGCTCCGATTGAATATTGAGAACGACAGGTGTAAGTGGGATTCTCGATGGATCCCGAGTTACATTTAGCTTGTTGACCAGAGAGCTAAATGTTAGCTCACTAAAGTCATACGCGTTGAGCAAATAATCACGACGTGAATGTAAGTAGTCTAAGAAAGAAGATTCGATATTAATATCAGCTTTAATCGGAAGGAGATTCACACAATGTCCAACGAGTGTTGGGTTCTTTGCACTTAACTGCCCCGCTGTGGGAAGACCACTTACGATAGTTTCTTGTCCAGAAACACGATGTAAAAATATTTCCAAAACAGCTCTCAAGGAGATGGCACTGCTGCAACCGGACTTAAATCCAATCTTTCTAAATTTATCGGCGAGGCTCGGTTGAATTTTATAGAACTCACGAGAGCCGTTATAACTTCTCTTAATTGATCTGGAAGAGTCGGTTGGTATATCCAGAACAGGCACCTCACTCTTAAATTGGTCTGCCCAAAAACGTTGCACTTCATCATAATGAGGAGATTGATAAAACTCTTGTTTTGAAAGTGCGTAGTCAGCAAAGGATTCCGCTGAAGGTAGATTTGCGGTGTTGCCTTGTACATAGCTGTCATATAAAACGGTCAGTTCGTTCATTATTAAACTACTGGAAAATCCATCGCAAATAATATGGTGAAATGTGACAGCTAAAAAATGTTGGTCTTCTTTCTCCTTTATTAAATTGGCTTTAAATAATGGACCCTTACTCAAATCTAAAACAGTATCAGAATTGGCTACAATGAGATTTTCGATGAATATATTGCGGTCTTCAGGTGTGAGATCTGAAATGTCTTGATAAATATAAGCCACTTCTTGGTAGTCTCTGATAATCATGCCTGTGCCGTCTTCGTTAAACGTAGCTCTCAGGGATTCATGCCGATCGACAAGCGTTTGCAGTGCTTTTTCCATCGCAGTCCGATCCAATGATCCGGAAAATCGATATGAAAATGAAATGTTATAGGATTTGCTAGCATCGTCTTCCCCTAGCATACAAGCTACCCAGATCTCTTTTTGGGGTTCAATAGCTGGAACTGTTTTAGTCGGGGAGTCAGTTCCCTTGAGACTTTTTGATAGATCATTGGGAAGTGATTCATTTTGCAAATGATTTTTGTTATCGACATATTCTGCGAGCTTGCCAATACTAGAATTCTGAAATAATGCACTAATAGGGAGTCGAATCCCTGTCTCCTTTTCTAAGTCAAGCATCAATCGCACGGCGATGAGAGAGTGGCCGCCTAGCTCGAAGAAATTACTGTGTATATCAACGGAGGTAAGATCAAGATGTTTGCACCAAAGGTCATGGATCAACTGTTCAGTTGCATTGCCGGGTTTCGCTTGGCTAGATTGTGTCTCAGTTGAGATTTTTGCTGGCTGAGGTAGGCTCTTGCGATCTATTTTTCCGTTTTCCGTTGTAGGAAAGCGGTTAAGTGCAATCAGAGCATTTGGGATCATGAATTCGGGAAGGTATGCTTTCAACGTATTTCTCCAAAGATGGATTTGATGGTCAGGTATGTTTAGAATCTCGACGGTATCTTTTTTTATTCGTAAATATTCTTTTTCTGAAGTTATAACCAGTTGTGAAGGTGCATCAGGTAAGCATTCGCCGAAACGAAAAGGGATAAACACGACTTCGATATTTCCATCTGAGGCATCGTTGGCCCATCGGATATGAGTTTTAAAACCCCGCTGTTCACCCAGACGCCATAGTTCCGTAGGGTTAATTCCTGTAGGATTTATGGCTCGCAGTTTCCCTTTGATGGTTTTAACAGTATCGTTCTTATCTAAGGTTCTAACGATTTGGCTTAGTGCGTAATCTTTTACAACACGTTGGTTTGGTATATCTCGTATTAAAATGACTTTATTGCTATGGTCACTTAACAAAGTGTCAATAGATTCTAAAGAGCTTCTTTCATGCCATGTCTCGACGATATCATTTGCAACTGTTCTTGGTACGCTTTCACCTTTGTATAACCAAATATCGTAGTGGCATTTGGTTGCTTCGTTTGAATAGTCTCCTCCGCGAATTTGCACGTCAACAGCTGTGATATTGGGGATAAGTTGGGGCAAGAAATAAAAGAAACCTGGATCGATGGATATCTCTTCTTCTTTCTCAGTTTGGTACCTGACTATTTTTTCAAACTCATCAACTGTCACCTGATCTTGCAGAAGTGCGAGTTGCTCGGTAGCAAAGTGCATGCTGATCGCACTGAGCGTTTGCGAGTCTCCAATATGAATGCAGCCTCCATCTCGAAGGTGGTCAACAGCGGTTTCAAGAACTTTAACAAGGTATTCCAAGGTAGGAAAATATTGAACAACCCCATGGAAAAAAATAAGATCAAAGTCTTTTTCTTGGATGGATGAGAAGTCATCAGCAGGTGCTCTAAATGCGTTTACGTGTTTCCACCTTTCCTTATTCAAAGCCAACTTGTCATTTAACTTGCTGATTGCAACATCAGAATAATCCGTGGCGATATATTTTTCGACATTGGGTGCCAATTCAAAAAGAAGGTGCCCACCTCCGGTACCTAGCTCAAGGATCTTTTTCGCTTTTAGTGCACGAATGCGTTTTAGCCCTTCTTGGGTCCACTCACGACCATGTTCTTTGATGTCTTCTTGGTTATTGTATTGGGAAATAATAGCGATATCTAGATTTTGATCTTCCAATGGGACTGACTCCTCACTTTTTATACCTAACGTATAGAGGTCATCCCATCGTTCCATCCAGCCGGAACTGTCTTTTTCATCTGGGACAACATACGCTAGTAGTTGTTGATTGTCTTTATCATCTCCCTCTGCAATGACGACCGCTTCCTTGATACCAGCCTGCTGACTTAAATTATATTCGATCTCACCGAGCTCGATTCGATGACCTCTTATTTTAACTTGAGCATCGGCACGACCGAGGCAAACGACCTCGCCATTAGGAAGACGATAACCGAGGTCACCGGTTTGATAGATCTTGGTTCCGGGTTTGAAAGGATTTGGAAGAAATTTTTGATCGCTAAGGTCAGGGCGGTTAAGATAACCATCGGCCAGGCAGTCGCCGGCTATGTACAATTCTCCAGAAGTGCCTAAGGGCACAGGAGACAGATGTTCATCTAGAATGTATAGTTGGGTATTGGCAATGGGATTGCCAATGGTAATTAATTCATCGGAAGCATTTAGTTTTTTTATGCTAGCCCAAATGGTGGCTTCAGTGGGGCCATAACCGTTCCAAACCTCTGAACTCTTCAGAAGAAGTGTTTCAGCAAGATCTTTGGGGAAGGCTTCACCCGTACAAATAACTTTCAAAGGTAGTTTCTGGTTCCATCCGGCAGCGAGCATCATCCTCCACGTTAATGGGGTGGCTTGCATGATGCTGATACCTTTGTTTTGGACAATATCAAGGAGGGACCGGCCGTCTCTGGTTGAGTGGGTGTCTGCAAGGTAAACAGATGCTCCGGAAATAAGCGGGAGGAAGATTTCGGTGGCAGCAATGTCAAACGATATGGTGCTAACTGCCAGCAAAACATCGTTCTCTTTAATGCCGGGCTCTTTTTGTACGCTTAACAGGAAATTTGTTAAACTAGGGTGCTTTATTTGTACTCCTTTTGGTTTGCCGGTTGAGCCCGATGTGTAAAGGAGATAAGCTGTGCGATCGGTGGTCAGGTTGAGCGACGGATAGGAACTGGATGTATCTTGGAGGTTAAGTAGTAAATCTTCAATAATGAGCATCGTCGTCGAAGTATGTAGAGTGGCCTGTTGCGTTTGAGAAACAAGAGCATATTTTGCCCCGGAGTCTTCTAGCATAAACTTGATTCTTCCTTCGGGATACTGGGGGTCAAGTGGTAGATAAGCGGCACCTGACTTGATAATACCTAATAAGACGATGATCATTTCAGGAGACCGGTCGGCAACTAATGCTATAATATCGTTTTCTTTGACTCCTTGGTTGATCAGGTAATGAGCAATCTGGTTCGACTGTTGGTTAAGCTGAGTGTAGCTTACTTCTTGATCATTGAAAATGATGGCTGCCTTTGAAGGGTATTTGATGGCGGTTTCATTAATTAGATCAGCTACGGTTTTGTTCTTCGGATAAGTAATAACTGTGTTATTCCATTGATCAAGGTCTTTTAATAGGCTCCTGTTTCGGGAAATGTGGATGTCTTTGATTTTTATAGATGGTTCTGCTATTAAACATTCGAGTAAGCTCTGAAATTCACCCATCATTCTTTCGATCGTGTCGGAAGTAAAGAGGAGCGAGTTGTAAGACCATTCAAAATTGAGTTTTTGTTCGGTTCCTGTAATATTCAGGAAGATTTCAAAATTCTCATAAGCACGTGGATCAGAAAATAGTTCATGCTCTAGACCACTAAACGAAACATTAGCATCCATTCCCATATCGACATTGAAGATGACGGGGACTAAAGGTACGCGGGAACTATCGCGGGCAATATTGAGTTTTTGAAGGAGGCTGCTAAAGGTAAATTGCTGATGATCATATGCGTCCAGAATCTCTGATTTTCTTTTTTCGAGATAATCTAAAAAGCGTTCGCTGCCCGTTATTTTACTGCGCAAGGGGAGTAGGTTAACACAATGTCCTACGAGTTCATAATTGCCGGTAGCAGATTGACCCGACGCTGGCAGACCAAGAACAATGTCATTCTGTTTCGTCAACAGGTATAGGTAACTTTCAAATGCGGATATGAGGGTTGTTATGAGGCTGGCTTTCTTTTGTAAACCTAGATTTTTTAGCGATTCGATGATGTTTTTAGAAACTGAAAAATCGGCTCGGTGGCTTTTAAATGTACGAACTTGGGGACGGACACGATCGGTCGGTAAATTTAGTATTGGCACATCGTTGTACTGATTCAACCAAAAAGCTTCTATCTCCCTATATTCATTTGAAGAGGTATGTTCTTGAATTTCTTGGGCATAATGGCTATATGGGATCGGGGTTTCAAGCGTGATTTTTTTATTTCCGACAAGAGAATTGTAGATGGCGCTGAGATTCTCTAATATAATACCAAATGACCATCCGTCACAAACAAGGTGATGAGCACTAATTTTCAGTATGTGTTCTTGTTCTGTGGTTTTTATTAAATAGGTTCGTAATAAAGGGCCGCGGACGAGGTCAAACACTGACTCAGCGTCGATTTTATGAAGTTTGTCGAGTTCCTTTTGCTGATTTTCCGGATTTTCTTCGGAGAGATCTCGATAAGTATGGCTGACTGGGAATGGCTTGTAGATACAAATGGATTTTCCATCCGGACTAAATGTGGAGCGTAAAATTTCATGACGATCTTGTAAGGTATTGATAGCACTTTTAATGGCCTGTGTGTTTAGGTCGCCTTTTAGCTTCAGAGAGATAGATTCGTTATAAGATCGGTTGGCATCGTCACCGCCCATGATGCAGGAAAGCCAGATCTCTAATTGTGATTGAGTTGTAGGAATGACTTTAACCAGTTTTGGTCCGGCAAATGGGTCGAAATCTACTTCTTGTAAATCAATTGTCTTGTTGTCTATATTTTGTGTGAGTTCCATTGTGTCTTGCTTAAAGATTGATCTGTAAATATTTTCCTGGGATATTATCATCAGGCAAAAACCAAGCGGGATTTCCGTTCGCATCTTTTCCTAATAAAGCTCCTTCGACAGGTGGTTCCTCAGCGAAATGAATTGTATTTTCCAGGATTTTTTCTTCCAATGTCTTTTCGACGGGTATGAAGTCGTGATCAAGCAGTTCTTGAATGCTTTGTTCAAATACAGCACTCGCTTCTGATAATTCTTCCGTAGTATGTGATTCGGTAATAAAGCAGGGAAAACCGTCTAGAATATGGATACCCTTTTCTCTCATTAAAGCGAAAAGGAGCTCGCTATAAGGATACTCGTCCTTGTATTTAATTTTCCAAAGGGAACCAAAACGTACAATATAGAGAGGAAGGTTATATTTTGTGCAGATATGTTGCAGCTTGTCTGTAAATCTTTTTGTTTTTTGATTCAGCTCGTCTTGAAGTTTTGGCCCGCGTTCTTTCATGTACAATAAACTAGCTTTGGCAGTAGCCAGCGCTAAGGGATGGCGAACAAAGGTGCCGGCAAAATAGGTTACGCCAACCTCTGGAGCTGAATCGTCTCCGTATTCCCAATAACCGCCATCTAGGGCGTCCATATAATCTTTTTTGCCTGCGATGATACCAATAGAAACACCGCCGCCGACAACTTTTCCATAGGTCGCTATATCTGCTTTGATGCCAAAGAGAGCTTGCGCTCCTCCAGGATGCATTCTGAAACCGGTGATAATTTCATCAAAAATCAGAACAACCTCTTTTTGGGTTGTGGTCTTTCGTAAATCTTTGAGAAATTCAATGGGCTGAAACTCTGGTCTTCTGCTTTGAACAGGCTCAACCAAAACGGCGGCAATTTCATCTGCTCTGTCTTTTATGACTTGAAGGCTTTCCTCGGTACCATAATCGAGGATCAGCATATTTTGTACTGCTTCAGGCATAATCCCCGATGCAGCAGGAAAACTCTTTAGTTTTTTGGTGCCGCGAACCAGTACCTCGTCAACAATGCCATGGTATGATCCTGTAAAGGCTACAATCAACGATTTACCGGTAACCGTTCTGGCTATGCGCATAGCGCCCAGAACAGCCTCTGAACCAGTATTACATAGACCTACACGGTCATGACCTGTAAACTCACAGATTAGCTGACTGACTTCGCCTGCAAGTACGTGCTGTGGACCGATTTCATACCCTTTCTCAATTTGATCAATCAATGCTTTTTTGAGAAAGTCCGGCTGATAGCCGAGTAGGTTGGAACCAAAGCCGTTGAGCAAATCGATGTATTGATTGCCATCAATATCCCATAGATAGCTGCCTTTTGATTTTTCTACAACGAGTTGATAGGTCATTTCCTTGGTGAGGGGACGGAAACCGGATACGACGCGCGGATCTGCCATCTGTCTTCTGTGTTGCTGGGTGTAAGCTTTGCTCTTTGCGGTTTTTTGGTTATAGCGTGTGATGAATTTTTCTAAGAATTGATGTTGGCTCGCTGAAAGATCTGCCCTTTGTTTGTCGATCTTCGCGGTAGCACCGAACGGTTTTTTCAGTTCAACGGCTTCCTCTGGCGTAATATCTGAATCTGAAGATTGATTTGATGCAACTTTTAGCGAATGACCATTATGATTGGAAGTACTGCCATTTTGAAGAAGCGAAATTTGCTGAGCTAATAAATTGATCTGTTGAGAGATTAAGCCAATCGCATTGTCGCTTGCTGTAAGGTCGGTTGCTTGTAGATTGGGTGTAGATGAAGACGGTACAAGTACATTCACTGGTACTGCTGGTATATTCGGCTGGGTATCGTCGGGCAAATTTGCATCTAAATAATCAGCTAAAGCTGATAGACTATCGTATTCCTCTGTAAGTTTTCGAAAGGTAATAGGTAGTTTAAACTCTTTCTTGAGAGTAAGTGCTACCTGGGTTAATAGAAGAGAATCAAGACCGATTTCAATAAAGCTTGATTCGGAATTCATGCCGGCTGTTTCTATGCCGGATGCATTTTCAAGTATTGATTTGATTTTTTCAATTAATTGAGTCTTTCTCATTTCGGTGTTATAATGTGGTGTCGAAATTTGATTTGTCACGGGTTGTTGAGTTTTTGGTTGTTCTGACGGTGCAGCAGATGCAGCTGACAGGGTAGTGACCGGTTCCACCCAACATTCTTTCTTTTCAAAAGCATAGGTTGGTGTGCTGACTGTTTTTCTTTTTTGATTATAATAGTATGCTTGCCAGTCGATTTCTAAGCCATTGAGCCAAGCTTGACCAATTCCTCTTAGGAATGAAACGTATTCATTCTGATTGCTTTGATGTTCAAGTGCCGCAATAGCAGTTGCGCTCTGTTTTTCAATATGTTGGCGAATTAAAGTCGTGGAACCATTCCGCGGCCCTATTTCAATAAACAAAGAGTTGGGTTCTTCTTCTAAAGCTGTTTGGACGGCATCGGAGAAGCGTACAGTTGACCGTAAATGCTTTGCCCAGTAGATAGGGTCGGTTGCATCGGAGTCTTTTAGCCAGGTGCCGGTAACGGTTGAGATAATGGGCTTTTGTGGCACATTTAAGGTCAGAGATTTTGTTAGTTCAGCAAATGGTTCAACAATCTGATCCATCATCGACGAGTGGAACGCATGGCTGGTGTGCAGTAATTTAGATACGATTTCGTTTTCTCCGAGTGTGTGTATAAATTTCTGCACAGCTTCTGATGGACCTGCTACTACACATAGATGTTGGCTGTTGATTGCGGCGAGTGATAATTCAGTCGGCAGGAACCCTTCGATGTTTTTATGGTTTGTACGAACCGCTAACATGCTTCCGGCAGCCAGACTGCTCATTAATTTACCGCGATTGGCAATGAGGTGCAATGCGTCTTTTAAACTGAAGACGTCGGCTAAATGGGCTGCTACGAATTCGCCGATGCTGTGACCGATATACCAGTTTGGTTCTGCACCTAGTGACATCCAAAGCTTAGCAAGTGCATATTCGCTTACGAACAATGCGGGTTGAGTGTAATAGGTATTGTTGAGCGTATCAATTTTGTGTTTATTCTCACTGTCAGTAAAGATGATGTCCCTTATATCTTCTCCTAATTCGGACTTCAATAACTCGGCGCATTCGTCGACAGCCTCTTTGAATATCGCTTCGTTTGCGTACAGCTCTTTACCCATATTGATGTATTGAGCCCCCTGACCTGGGAATACAAATATGAGGTTGCTGGGTTTCTCTTTTAAATTTTTAGTATCGGCCGACTGGAATAGAGGATTGAGCTTTTCGATTAAATCTTGATTGTTTGAGGCAATTGCAAATCGACGATTATTAAAGGTCGCCTTGCTGGTCTGTAGACTGTAAGCTACGTCCGCCAAATTAAGATCTGAGTTTTCTTGGATATGATCTTTGAGTTTTTCTGCATAAGCATCAACACTCTCTTGGGATTTAGCGGACCAAGTTAACAGTTCATACGGGCGACCAGCCGAGCTTTCTTTTTCTGTTTGTTGGTATTCTTCTAGTATGACATGGACATTGGTGCCGCCTACACCAAAGGAGCTGACGCCGGCTCGTCTGATGCCGTCAGATTCCCACTTGGATAATTGATCGTTTACATAAAAAGGACTTTCTTCGAGATTCAGATGTGGGTTGGGTTTGCTGAAGTTGATAGACGGTGGTAGTTCCTGATGGTGAAGCGAGAGAACAGTTTTGATGAAACCTGCAGCACCAGCTGCTTGAGTTAAATGTCCCATATTACTCTTAATAGAACCGAGGGCACAATATTGTTTCTTCTCTTGTTCTCCAAAAGCAATGTTCAGCCCTTCGATTTCAATTGGGTCGCCGATCGGTGTAGCGGTTCCATGGGCTTCAACATAAGAGATACTTGCTGGGTCAACTTGAGCATCTTCTAGTGCATTCATGATACTTGTTGCTTGGCCTTCAGAGCTTGGCGCCGTAAAGCTTCCTTTACCGCCACCGTCGTTATTGATGCCGATTCCTTTGATCACACCATAAATGGTATCCCCATCTTCTTCTGCCTGTTTCAAATCTTTTAAAAGTACAACGGCTGCTCCATCGCTAAAGACGGTACCTTTAGCATCTGCATCGAATGTACGGCAGTGCCCATCGGAGCTAAGTATGGAACCTTCTTCATATAAATGCCCGGTATTGATCGGCACATTGATGGCGACTCCGCCAGCTAAAGCAAGGTCGCACTGTCCGGTTCTAATGCTTTTTACGGCTTCAGCGATAGCGAGGAGGGAAGTTGAGCAGGCGGACTGTATGGTGACTGCTGGCCCTTTCAAATCGAGGCAATAAGCGACCCGGGTAGCGAGAAAGTCTTTGTCGCTCAAGGTAAGAACTTGGAAGTCTCCAACCCGCGCCATAAGATCTTTGTTTGGATAGATATTGTTATTGAAATAGGTATTGCTGCTTGATCCTGCATAAACGCCGATCGATTCTCCGGCACAGGATGCGTAGCCTGCCTGCTCCAACGCCTCCCATGAGATTTCAAGGAACTTTCGGTGTTGAGGATCTAACACCTCCGCGATTTTGGTGTTGATTTCAAAGAAATTTGCGTCAAAAACCTTCGCATCGGAAATAACGCCACGTGCGGCTACGTAGTCAGCGTCTTCTATCAGAGATTGCGGAAGAGAATGGTCTAGTTCCTCCTTTGAAAAGAATGTAATGCTTTCCTTTCCGTACCTCAAATTCTGCCAGAGTTCGTTGATGGTACTGGCTCCAGGAAAGCGTCCAGCCATACCTATAACGGCGACGTCTGATTGCTGGGCCGGTCTGGGTTTCCGTTTCGTGTGTGTTGTTTTTTCGTCTCTCTGGAGCTCACCGGCAAGTTTTCGGACGGTGGGATATTGATAAATTTTTGTGATTGGCAGCTTGACGTTTATTTCCGATAAGTTGGAGATCACTTTTTGTGCTAATAAGGAATTCCCTCCCAATTCAAAGAAGTTATCGTCAATACCAACCCGGTTGACTTGAAGGACGTTTTTAATAAGTGCCACCAACGTTTGTTCTAGCTCGTTTCGGGAGGCCACAAACAGCGTTTTGATTAAATCTGATGCATCCGGATTTGGCAGGTTTTTTTTGTCGACCTTGCCGTTTGATGTAAGCGGTATGCTTTCGATAGGAACGAATAGTTGAGGAATCATATAGCTGGGGAGTTTAGTAGCTAAATGATTGGTAATTGTATCGTTTTCTAGCTGTTCTTCTGTCACCAAATATGCGACTAGTCGTTTGTTGCCAGCCTGATCTTCATTGGCAAGAACAATAGCCTGGTTTATTGTCGGTATTTCGAGAAGAACAGATTCGATCTCAGCAAGTTCGATTCTAAATCCGCGTATTTTGACTTGATCATCGATTCTTCCTAGATATTCTAATTCTTTATTTTCATGCATTTTAGCTAAGTCACCTGTTCGATAAAGCCTTGCTGAAGGTTCCGAGCCGAGATGATCAAGGATAAAGCGCTCGGAAGTCAGGTCGGGCATGTTAAGATAACCACGCGCTAATCCGGCGCCACCGACATAAAGTTCTCCTTCAACTCCATAAGGAACTTGTTTTTGATTTTCATCTAAGATGTAGGTGTATAGGGTTGGAATAGGTTTGCCGATAACGCTCTTACTGCTTTCGCAATGCTCTTGACTTATTTCTTGATAAGTAACATGTACAGTCGTTTCGGTGATGCCGTACATGTTAATTAATTTACATTTTGGATACGTTTCTTTCCATTGTTTTAGTTTGCTGGGATTGAGTGCCTCCCCACCGAATATGATGAAGCGTATGTTCAAATTGGGTTTTCTATCTAAAATATGTTCTTGGAGAAGATAGAAAGCTGACGGTGTTTGGTTAAGAACGGTGACATTCTTTATCTCCAAAAGTTCTGCGTAAGCAGCGCTGTCTTGAGCCGTATTTTTAGGAATTACGATTACTTTGCCCCCGAAAAGTAATGCACCATACATCTCCCATACCGAAAAATCAAAACAGAATGAATGGAACATGGTCCAAATATCATTCTCATTAAAGTCAAATAAAGGCGAATCATTGAAAAAGAGCCTAACTACGTTCCTGTGCTCAATCATCACCCCTTTAGGTCGCCCTGTTGAGCCAGATGTATAAATGATATAACAAAGGTTTTCGGGCTTGACGGTGATTTCGGGGGAACTTTTTTCTTGTTTTTTGATTGCGCTCTGTTCCTGATCGAGTAAGATGGTTTTCGCGTTTTTTATTTCCGTGTTAGACAAGATGGTGCCACTTTCGGTAATAACGACTGTGGCCTGTGTATCTTCTATGGTATAGAGGATGCGGTCAATCGGATAATCAGGGTCAATAGGGACATAGGCTCCACCAGTTTTTAGGATACCCAAAGCGCCGATGATCATGTCCATCGAGCGGTTTAAGCAGATGGGTACAAGGGTTTCTTCGCCGACGCCAGCAGATTGTAAATAATGTGCTAATTGATTTGATTTTTCATCGAGTTCGCGATAGCTTAGGCTTTCATTGTTGAATTCGACAGCAATATGATTAGGCGTTCGGTCAACTTGTTCTTTGAATAAGTCGACAATGGTCTTGGTTTGATATGTACTATTACCCATTTTCCTTTATTTGATAAAGGAATGTTCCAGGGCCACATGAAAAACCCTAGAACATACCTTTAAAATTTTTAATAAAGGTATCTCGCTAGGGTTGGGGTATCAATACCGATTAATGGGTATTTTGGTTTTTCTGTTTTGTAAACTATTGTGAATTATAGACTTCCAGTCCTTTTTCAAGGCAAATAAGAGCTTTCTTTAAGTCGTCTTGATTCAATACGTAAGCTAAACGGACTTCGTTTTTTCCTTCACCATCACTGCTGTAGAAGCCGGTAGCTGGTGCCATCATAACGGTTTGGTTGTTATAATCAAATTTCTCCAGCATCCATTGGCAGAACTTATCGGCATCATCTATCGGTAGTTGAGCTACGATATAGAAAGCACCACCAGGAATGGGGCATTTGACGCCGGGAATGCTGTTGAGACCGTCAGCCAGCAGGTTGCGACGCTGGGTGTATTCTTCTTTAACTTCTTGGAAATAACTTGCGGGAGTGTCTACTGCGGCCTCGCCTGCTATCTGAGCTACCATTGGCGGACTAAGTCTGGCTTGTGCGAATTTAAGCGCAGCTTGGTAGACTTTCTGATTTTTGGTGATCAAGCACCCCAGACGGGCGCCACAGGCACTATAACGTTTGGAAACAGTGTCTAATACAACAACGTTTTCTTCTAATCCTTCCAAATGCATCGGCGATACAAACTCACGTCCATCGTAGCAGAACTCGCGGTAGGCCTCGTCAGAGAACAGGTAGAGGTTGTATTTTAAACAGAGGTCACGCAGGATTTCCAATTCTTCTCTGGAATAGAGATAGCCCGTCGGGTTATTGGGATTGCAAATAAAGATGGCTTTGGTTTTTGCGTTGATAGACTTCTCGAATTCAGAAATAGGTGGCAAAGCGAAACCATTCTCGATCGTAGAAAGAATAGGCCTGATAACAACATCAGCCATACAGGCAAAGCCGTTATAGTTAGCATAGAAAGGCTCGGGAATGATGATTTCATCACCTTGGCTCAGGCAAGATTGCATGGCGAAGGTAATCGCTTCCGACCCTCCATTGGTAACCAGGATATCCGTACTGCTGACTCCGTAACCTAAATGATTGTAATATTCACTGAGTTTGTCCCGGTAGGATTCAGTGCCTTCGGAAGCGGTATAAGCCCATACTTTAAAATCGATGTTCTTAACCGCATCGAGCATAATATCGGGTGTAGCGATATCAGGTTGGCCAATGTTTAGATGATATATTTTTTTGCCATTTTTCTTTGCCAAATCGGCAAAGGGGGTAAGCTTCCGAATAGGTGAAGCAGGCATGGCGATGCCTTTTTTCGAAATTTCTGGCATTGTAAAGAATGTGTTCTTAGATGTTTGTTTTATTTTTTCTGTACGACTCCTTTGATATACAGTGCTTTAACTGGTGTTTTGGCATTGGACCGTATCGTTACCATCTTAGAAAACGGACTGGCAGCGGCAGCATCAAATGTGATTTTGATTTTACCGGTTTCGCCCGGTTTGACTGGGGTTTTAGTGTATTCAGGTACGGTGCATCCACACGTAGACTCTACTTTGTTGATGATTAACGGTTCAGACCCGGTATTGGTAAAAGTGAATTCATGGCTAACGGGCGTTCCTTGAGGTATTTTACCGAAGTCATGGGTTTCTTGTTCAAACTTAAATTCTGGTGCGTCTTGAGCAATCATAGATGAAAAGCCGATAAAAGAAACGGCTATGAAAAGTAATAAAAGTGATTTTTTCATTTTAGTAAATTTTAGTACAGTAAATCAATGATTAACGTGCCTATGATCAAAAGTACAAATAATTGTTTGTTATATTTTCTTTATCTTTGATCTTTCAGATAACCATCAGTTAGAGTATAGAGCAAGAATCATGTCAGAAACCACGAATTTACTCTCAAATAACAAACTTAGCTACGAAGACTTTAAAGATCAGCTTATTAGTGATTATCTTTTAGCTTATGAAAGTCGGCAAATAAGTCTGATCGGAAGGAAGGAGGTGTTAACTGGGAAGGCGAAATTCGGTATTTTTGGGGATGGTAAAGAGTTGGCACAGATAGCTATGGCGAAGGTGTTTAGGGAGGGTGATTGGCGCTCGGGCTATTATAGGGACCAGACCTTTGCTTTTGCTACAGGCATAACAGATTATCATAAGTTTTTTGCTCAGCTGTACGCGCATCCAGACCTGGAAGCAGAGCCTTCTTCTGGAGGGCGGCAGATGAATTGCCATTTTTCTACGAGGATTATTGACGAAGACGGCGCTTGGGTAGATCAGTTACAGCAAAAGAATTCTTCTTCGGATATATCAACGACTGGCGGACAGATGCCACGTCTGTTGGGACTGGCCCAGGCTTCAAAGATATATCGGGAAAGGGAGGATCTATCGCATATGACTTTGTTTTCGGATCAGGGGAATGAGGTGGCTTTCGGCACGGTCGGGAATGCGTCTACATCGGAAGGTGTATTTTTCGAAACGATTAATGCGGCAGGGGTAATGCAGGTTCCTATGGCGATTTCTATTTGGGATGATGGCTACGGTATATCGGTTCCTAATTCTATACAGACAACAAAAGGGGATATTTCAGAAGTATTGAGGGGATTTCAGCGTGATGAGAAGGGTGAAGGATATGAGATATTTAAAGTTAGAGGCTGGGATTACCCTGCGTTGGTGGCTACTTATGAGCGTGCAATACAGATTTGTCGGGAGAAACAGATACCAGTGATGATTCATGTGACGGAAATGACGCAGCCTCAAGGGCACTCGACATCAGGATCACATGAGCGTTATAAGTCGGAAGAAAGACTGGCTTGGGAGGAAGAATTTGATTGCATCAAAAAGATGCGGGAGTGGATCCTGGATACGGAAATAATTGATCAGGAAAGCCTGGAAGAGCTTGAAAAGGAATCGAAAGCGAAGGTTAAAAGTATACAAAAACAGGCATGGGATGACTACATCGCTGTTTTTGAAACGGAAAAAAGGGAAGCGGTACAGCTTGTAACGGATTTGAACGATGATGAAGCAACGGCGCTGGCAGAGAGCTTGCGGACGTTTCATGAGCCTTCTCTGAAAGATATTTACGGTGTTGTGCGAAAGGCTTTACGCGTGACTCGTCATCAGGGTTCGTCTCAAAGAGAAGAATTAGTCAGCTGGTATCAGGAACGAAGTGAAGTAAATTTTGACCGCTTTCACTCAAAACTTTTTACGGAAAGTAAAGATGGAGTTGATTTTATTGAGCGTGTTGATCCTCAATATAATGACGATGCGAAAAAGGTAGATGGAAGGGAGGTGTTGAATGCTTGTTTCGCTGCCAACTTTGCACGAGATAACCGTTTATTGGCTTTTGGTGAAGATGTGGGGGTGATCGGTGATGTGAACCAGGGTTTCGCGGGATTGCAAGCGAAGTTTGGTGAAGAGCGGATCTTTGATACGGGGATTCGGGAGAGCTCGATCATCGGGCAGGGGATCGGTCTGGCGTTACGGGGCTTGAGGCCCATTGCGGAGATCCAATACCTGGATTACCTGATTTATGGGATTACTGCGTTGAGCGATGATCTGGCATCGTTGAGTTACCGAACGAAGGGTGGACAGAAAGCCCCGGTGATTATTCGTACCAGGGGGCATCGATTGGAGGGGATTTGGCACTCGGGCTCGCCAATGGCAATGATTTTGGATACGCTCAGAGGATTGCATATTTGTGTGCCAAGAAATATGACGCAGGCCGCGGGTATGTATAATACACTTTTCCGATCGGATGAGCCGGCATTGATGATTGAGAGCTTGAATGGATATCGCCTGAAGGAGGCACTACCGGAGAATGTGGGTGAGTTTACGGTGCCGCTGGGCGAGGCAGAGTTAATAAGGGAAGGAAGGGATGTTACAGTGGTGTCTTATGGGTCTACGCTGCGTGTGGTGGAAGAGGCTGCTCCGGAACTGGAGGAACTGGGTATATCGATTGAGATTATCGATCCACAGACGTTGCTTCCATTTGATAAACATCAGCTTTGTGCTAGATCACTTGAAAAGACGAACCATCTGCTGATCGTAGATGAGGATATGCCAGGCGGAGGGTCTGCTTTTATATTGCAGCAGATTCTTGAACAGCAAAACGGTTATTTTCATTTGGACGGTCAGCCAAGGACACTAACAGCGCACGAACATCGTCCGCCGTATGGTACGGATGGGGATTATTTTACGAAACCATCGAAAGATGACGTTATTGAGGCTGTATACGCAATTATGCATGAGGCAGATCCTCAGCAATATCCGGCGATTTTTTAAGATAAAATAGATGAGCAAATATAAGTTAGGCGACTTTGTTCGCTTGGTGGAGGAAAGTGCCGAAGGCTACATTACTCGTATCATCGATGAAAATATGGTGGCAGTTACGGGAGAGGATGGTTTCGAGATACCTGTACCGGCTTCGAAGGTAACATTGGTCCACGGTCGTATGGAACGGGAGGATGATCAGGCTTTTCAAACAGAAGCTGTGAAGAATGAGAAGTTTATTCATGAGGGGGTGTATTTGGCTCTTACGAGTGAACAGAAGCAGGGCTTGGTAGAATTCTGGTTGGTAAATGAGAGTTCATATCATTTATTGCTTGCATTTAATTCAAAAAAGAATAAGACGGTCTTGGGTGAATTTCATGGTGAGTTGAAACCTCGCTCTGTAGTAAAGATTCACGCCGCGAATTCGGTCTCCGTCGGAGATTGGCCATTATATAATTTTCAGGTTATTTTCTTTTCGGAACAATCGTTGGATTATAAAGAGCCCCTGATCGTTGATAAGAGGGTTCGTCCGGTGGATATATCTACTTCAAAAAAAGAGGTAGGTCTCTTAGGTAAAAAAGCTTGGCTGTTTCAACTGGATGAGAAGAATGAGCTGGAGGTCGATAGGCTAAAAGAACATTTTATTTCTCATCGACCCAAAAGATGATTACGTTTCCGAACGCAAAGATCAATATCGGTTTGCAGGTAACCGGGAAGCGCCCTGATGGCTACCATGAGCTGGAAACTGTTTTCTATCCTATCCGTTTATGTGACGCATTGGAAGTGATTGAGGCAGAGGATAATGCTATTTTTTTAACGGGAATGAAAATGCCTGAAGATACGGAGAATATCTGTGCGAGGGTATATTCACTATTGCAAGCAGATTTTGATTTGCCTCCTCTTCATATTCACCTGCATAAGGCGATACCCATGGGCGCTGGATTAGGGGGCGGTTCGGCTGATGCGGGTTTTCTCATCAAACTTTTGAATAAGCGTTTTTCTCTGGGTATGAATGTGGAGGATATGCAAGCTTGTGCCCGTCGCCTAGGGGCTGATTGCGCTTTTTTTATTGAGAACGAACCTGCCTTTGCAAAGGCGCGAGGTGATGAGTTTGAAAAGATAGAGCTTGATTTGAGTGCTTATCAAATTATTGTTGTAAAGCCAGATATACATATTTCTACTGCTGAGGCTTTTAGTAATGTTTATATAAACAATGAAGGAAGGCAATTGCGGTCGAACATAAAGTTGGATGTCAGTGAATGGCGCGAGGTAATTGTAAATGATTTTGAGCGATCGATCATCAAAAAATATCCTGTGGTGGAAGAGATAAAGGATGAACTGTATCAGAAGGGTGCAATATATGCTTCGATGAGTGGAAGCGGGTCTGCTGTTTTTGGTATATTTGAGGAGCGGGTAGCGTTAACCGAAATGGAAGGGCGTTACTTAATACGATATTGTTGATATAAATTTTTTAGAATATGAAGAAAAAACTTAATAATCCGATTTGGGTTATGAGCTCGGCTTTTGATCAGTTAAATTTAGAGCAGTTGATTGCGAAGACTTTGGAGGTGGGTGCTCAGGGGATTGATCTGTGTGTTTTTAGAAAGGACGGGACGAGAGAGGATCATACGGCTACACATTTGGAGTATGAGGGTTTCGGGACGGAGGATGCGAAGAAGCTCATCGATACATTCAACCAAAATAAGCTAGGGCTGTCTTTAGGGGCTTTCGAAAACATGATCGGAGGGGATGAAGCGGAGCGTGTAAAAAACCAAAACCATTTGCTTAAACTGATCCGTATAGCCCATCTGCTCGGTGGGGATGAGAACAACGTGAAGGTTGGAGCTTTTGTGGGTTATAATCATGAACTGGGCAATCAGGAGAATGGTTTTCAGAAGAACCTGGATGAATATTACCGGGTTTTTAATCCGATCATTAAGTACGCAGAGGACCTGGGGGTAACCGTGGTATATGAGAACTGTCCGATGGAGGGATGGCGTGAGGCTGGTTATACAAATACTTTTAATAATCTTCCGGGAGTGCTGGCTGCCAGAAAGTTAATGTACGCGATGATTCCGAGTAAAGCCCATGGCGAAATCTACGACCCTTCGCACGATGTGTGGCAGAATACGGATCCGGTAGATGTCATTAAAGCAAGTGATATTGAAAGGATTCATCGAATCCACGTGAAAACAACGAGAAACCTGAAAACGAAAGCAAGAATCGATTGGGGGGGATGTATCCTATGCAATTAGTCAATGCTGATCTGGCAAAGAAGGCGGATGTGGCTGTACCTCAGCATAGTTGGGATCGTCATCACTATGAAGCTATGTTGCCGGGTTTTGGGGGCTCGGACAGCATGGACTGGAGGGCCTTTGTAGATCTGCTGACGAAAAAAGGTTTTGATGGGCCGTTCGAGATTGAAAATGAAGCTAAAAATTCAAAAGAGACGGCGAACTTAGCGGCTATATCACAGGGTTATGTAGCTGCTATTAGTTTTTTGAAGCCAATGTTGTGGGATATATCAGACAAGGAAGGATATGCTTTTGCTAATCATCAACCTTTGTCACAGCCGGGGCGAGCAGATGTGCCGGTAGTAGCTGTAAAAGATTTGTTGTAACTCGTTTTTTTTTGAAAACAATTAAATGTTTTCCTTGTTGAGATTGTAAACAGTTGATTTATACGATGAACAAACAAGTTAAAGCAATTAAAAAAACATTTAAAAGAAAAAATAAGATGAGCAAAAGATCGAGTTTAGCAGGATTTGCAATGATGGGCTTGGCAGCAGGAGCTGCAGCATGGTATTTCTTTGGAACCAAAGATGGCCGGAAATGTCTGGACAAAGCTATGGAGACTTTTAACGATTTTTCAAGCACGGTGAAGGAAAAAGCTAGTGAGGGAATGGAGCGTGCCTCGGAATATGCCGATAAGGCAAAATCGAAGGCAAAGAAGAAGTATGCTGAAGGAAAGGAGAAGTTGGAAGATACGGCGAATACGGTTAAAGATAAAGCGAATCGCCTGAAAGATGACGCGGAAGATCTGGGTAGGAAGGCTGCTCATAGTGCATCTGATCTAGCTGATGACGCTGCAAACAAAGCGAATAAATATTAATATGTAGATTACTAAATGTAATTATTCTGTGGTTTCGCTAGTCAAAGTTCGACCTGAGTTGTATCTTTGACAAAGATGAACTTCTTGACGCAGATACGATATTTAGTATACAAAGAAATGCTGTTGGAGTGGCGATCAAAATACGCCCTCAACAGCATTTTGCTTTATGTGGTATCGACAGTATTTGTGTGTTACCAGGCTTTTCGAAGCGTGGACGGAACGGTCTGGAATGCATTGTTCTGGATTATTTTGCTTTTTGCATCAATTAATGCAATTGCGAAGAGTTTTGTACAGGAGAGTAAAGGGAGGCAGCTGTATTATTATACATTGGTGAGCCCGCATGCAATTATTCTTTCAAAAGTTATCTATAATGTGATATTGATGCTGGGGCTTTCGGTCTTAGCATTTTTTGTTTATTCGGTGGTGTTTAAAAATCCACTGGGGGATCCGCCTCTTTATTTTTTGTCGGTTGTATTAGGGAGTATTAGTTTTGCAACTGTTCTAACGATGATTTCGGGTATCAGCGCAAAGGCGAATAATAGTGGTACTTTAATGGCTGTCCTGGGCTTCCCGGTGATAATACCTTTATTGATTGTACTGATTAAACTATCAAAGAATGCGATGGACGGGCTGGATCGATCGGTTAGCTACGATGAGATCATTGTTTTGCTAGCAATAAATGCGATCGTAATTGCGGTTTCTTTGTTATTGTTTCCTTACATTTGGCGTGACTAGTATCATTCATGACTAGTATTATTAAGGTAACAGTGATACGTTTTTTAATAAATAGAGTTAAATGAAAGCTTATTGGTGGAAAATTTTAGGTGCAGCGATCGTGGCTTATACGATTGTTTCCGGGATGCTAGGGAAAGTTCCTGCTTTGCCGATTTTACACGAGAGTATCCGGGTGGTATATTATCATGTACCAATGTGGTTTGCGATGTTGTTGATGTACCTGATTTCAGTGATATACAGCATCAGATATCTGAGTTCAAGTAAGCCAACCGATGACTTTATAGCGGTGGAAAGTGTGAATGTGGGGCTAGTTTTTTGTGTGTTTGGTTTGGTAAGCGGTATGTTGTGGGCAAATATAACCTGGGGCGACCCATGGCCGAATGATCCAAAGTTGAATAGTTCTGCGATTGCATCATTAATGTATTTAGCATACGTAGTACTGCGGAACGCGTTGGACGAAGAGCAGAAGCGCGCGAAGATTTCGGCTATCTATAATATTTTCGCTTTTCCGATTATGATCGTTTTGCTTTTTATATTGCCGCGGATGACGGATTCTCTGCATCCGGGAAATGGTGGTAATCCGGGTTTCGCCGGCTATGATATGGATGGGACGATGCAGTGGGTCTTCAGGCCGGCGGTATTGGGTTGGATGTTGATCGGAGTGTGGATGATGACCTTGAGATACAGGGTCAGAAAGTTGGAATATAGGGAAAATGAATCCATTTAGTTTTTCCTTTGATTAATCAAATTGATAGCTAGAAGGGTACGCTGTTTGAAAAAACGTAGCAAACCTTTAAATAATTTTGTTCCTAATAATAAAAAAACGATTTTTTGATGAAAAAAGCATTTCTTTTAATACTGTTGACCAGTTTAAACTTCTTGGCTACATTTGCTCAGTCAGGTAGTGGCGTTGAAATGGCTACCGGTCTTCGTAGCTCTGGAAAGATCTATGTGGTGGTTCTTGTTTTATTAGTAATTTTCATAGGCTTTATCATCTATCTGATCACGATTGATAGAAGGATAGGTAAACTGGAGAGGAAAAACAAGAAACTTGATAACTAAGTCCTTGATTCCAATTAAATTAATCAATAAGTAATCAAAATTTATGGCAAATTCGATAGCACTAGCGAAAGAACAACCTCATTTTTTTCATGATGTTAGTGAATTCTTTAACCGAGCGGCACAATTTACAAATCATGACGCAGGCTTGTTGAATCAAATTAAAGCTTGCAATAGCGTGTATCGTTTTCAGTTTCCCATTAAAAGGGATAACGGAGGGTTGGAAGTGATTGATGCATGGAGAGTCCAGCATTCGCATCATAAAACACCGACAAAAGGTGGAATTCGCTATAGTGATATGGTGAACGAAGATGAAGTGATGGCGCTGGCGGCATTGATGAGCTACAAATGTGCAATTGTGAATGTTCCATTTGGTGGAGCCAAGGGTGGGATAAAAATAGATCCACGCCAGTACTCTGTGCGAGAGCTGGAGAATATTACGCGACGTTATACTGTGGAGCTGATTAAGAAAAATTTTATCGGACCAGCAGTTGATGTGCCTGCCCCTGACTATGGGACGGGCGAAAGGGAAATGAGTTGGATTGCGGATACCTATCTGGCAATGAATCCTGGACAACTGGATGCTCTGGGATGTGTTACGGGTAAACCATTATCATTGCACGGAATTGCTGGACGTCGCGGAGCTACCGGGCGTGGGGTCGCGATTGCGATACGTGAGTGTGTCAGTGTTGCGGAAGATATGAAGAAGATTGGTCTGACGCCGGGTATAGAAGGTAAAAGAATCATCATCCAAGGGTTGGGGAATGTAGGGTACTTCTCTGCAAAAGTGTTATTAGAGTTCGGTGCGATTATCGTTGGGATATGTGAATTCGATGGTGCCATTTATAATGCGGATGGATTAGACCCGGATGAAGTGTTGCAACATCGTAAGGAAACGGGCTCAATTATGAATTTTGGGAAGTCACAGAAGGAGTTCTCATCACCGGCGGAAGGATTAGAGCAGGCTTGTGATATCTTGGTTCCTGCAGCTTTGGAGAATCAAATAACAGAAGAGAATGTGAAAAGGATTCAGGCAAAAATAATAGCCGAAGGTGCGAATGGACCAACGACACCCGCTGCAGCTGACATTTTTGTTGAAGGCGGTCGAGGTATGATCATCCCGGATATGTTCTGTAATGCGGGAGGAGTAACGGTATCTTACTTCGAATGGTTAAAAAATCTTTCGCATATCGCATTCGGCAGAATGGATAGAAGATATACGGAAACTGCAAACCTGAATATTGTAAATATGGTGGAAGGAGTGACCGGTGCTTCGTTGACTGATGAGCAGCGTAAGATTATTGTAAAAGGCGCATCGGAAGAGGAACTGGTGAATTCAGGGTTGGAAGATACGATGATACGGTCATATCATGAAATACGTGAGGTATATGTGAGCAATGACCAGATTCCGG
Organism: Pedobacter indicus; assembly: GCF_003449035.1. Classification (NCBI taxonomy): domain Bacteria; kingdom Pseudomonadati; phylum Bacteroidota; class Sphingobacteriia; order Sphingobacteriales; family Sphingobacteriaceae; genus Albibacterium; species Albibacterium indicum. Next base: position 3,025,137 of record NZ_QRGB01000001.1, on the reverse strand, counting down.
GTTTGCGGACAGCGGCATTGGTGGGTGCTATCAATAAGATTGCTGAATCTTATAAAAATATGGGCATCTGGCCATAGGAAGAGTATCTAAAAAAACGAACTATATATATCAAATAAAGGAGGGGGTGTATGATGAATACACCCCCTCCTTTATTTGATATATAGTCCACAAGTTTGTGTTACTTGCTTTACTATTATTGCTCTTTCGGGCTTAAATCTAGAGGCTTCTTTACTTTCTCATCAAGCAGAGCTAATTTAATTACTTCATTCATCTCATCGACATAATGGAAGTTTAGATCCTTGATGTAGTCTTCTTTGATTTCTAATATATCTTTTCGATTTGATTTCGAAAGGATGATCTCCTTGATGTTTGCTCGTTTCGCTGCAAGTATCTTCTCTTTGATGCCGCCGACAGCCAATACTTTGCCACGCAGTGTAATCTCGCCGGTCATCGCGAGATTTTTCTTGACCTTGCGCTGTGTGAAAACGGAGGCCAAGGCGGTTAGCATGGTGATTCCCGCGGAAGGGCCATCTTTCGGGGTAGCACCGGCGGGGACGTGAATGTGAACATCCCATTTGTCGAATACAAGCGGATCGATGTGGATCTCCTGGGCATGCGCGCGAAGATAGGCCATAGCTATAGCTGCAGACTCCTTCATAACATCGCCTAGATTTCCCGTTAGGGTCAATTTGCCTTTGCCCGGACTTAAGCTGGATTCGATAAAAAGGATGTCGCCACCTACCTGTGTCCAAGCCAGTCCGGTAACAACGCCCGCAACATCATTATTCTCGTAAAGATCTTTGTCATAGATTGGTGCACCGAGGATGTCTTCGATTTCTTTATTGCTGATTGATGGGCCGATGGGATCTTCCATGACAATATGGGTGGCGACACCGCGAACTACAGAACCGATTTTCTTCTCTAATCCGCGTACACCCGATTCTCGTGTATAGTCTTCAATGATTCTTTCAATGACATTGCCTTTTAAGCTGATGTCTTTTGCTTTGAGACCGTGCTGCTCTCTTTGTTTAGGAAGCAAATGCTTTCTAGCTATTTGTATTTTCTCCTCTATGGTATAACCATTCACTTCAATGATTTCCATACGATCAAGTAAAGCAGGTTGAATGTTACTCAGCGAGTTGGCCGTGGCGATGAACATGATGTTGGAGAGGTTAAAATCGACCTCTACATAATGGTCATAAAACGCATTGTTTTGTTCCGGATCTAACACCTCTAATAGGGCAGAGGAAGGGTCGCCGCGGAAATCACTCCCGACCTTATCAATCTCGTCTAACACAAACACCGGATTGGCTGATTCTGCTTTTTTAAGTGACTGGATGATTCGTCCGGGCATGGCACCAATATAAGTTTTTCGATGACCACGGATATCCGCTTCATCACGCACCCCACCCAAGGCCACGCGAACATATTTGCGACCAAGAGCAGACGCAATGGACTTTCCTAAAGATGTTTTACCGACACCGGGTGGCCCTACCAGACAAAGGATCGGAGCCTTCATGTTGTTTTTCAGCTTTAAAACAGCCAAGTATTCAATAATACGCTTTTTGACTTTCTCCAAACCGTAATGGTCTTTATCAAGTACTTTTTGAGCTCGTTTTAAATCGAAGTTATCTTTGGTAAACTCGTTCCAAGGCAAATCCAGAAGAACTTCGAGGTAATTAAGTTGTACGGAATAATCGGCCGCGGCTGGGTTGATTCGTTGTAGTTTTGCGAGTTCTTTTTGGAAGTGCTTTCGAACATCGGTATCCCATTTTTTCGTTTTCGCTCGTTTTTCAAGTTCTTCTATCTCTAAATCAGGTGTGTTACCGCCTAGTTCTTCTTGAATGGTCTTGAGTTGCTGGTTGAGGAAATATTCGCGCTGTTGTTTGTCCAGATCAACGCGCACCTTGTTCTGAATCTGATTTTTTAGTTCGAGTACCTGTAGCTCGACAGTTAGTTGCTGAAGCAGCCGCTTGGCTCTTTCCTTTAAGCTTTTTAACTCTAAAAGTTCTTGTTTGAAGGCGAGATCAGCATTGACATTTGAAGAGATAAAGTTGACTAAGAAAGCTGGGCTTTCAATGTTCTTAATAGCAATCCCCGCCTCACTCGGTATGTTGGGTGATAACTGGATGATCTCCATTGAAAGTTCACGTATTGAACTTAAAATAGCATCTAACTCTTTGCTGGTACGATGTTTGGCTTCCTTAAACCGTTCGACTGTCGCTTTAATGTAGGGCTCGGACTGAACTTCTTCTTTCAGGGTAATACGCTGCTTGCCTTGGATGATGACCGTCATGTTGCCATCAGGCATTTGTAAAATTTTTATAATCTTGGCGGTGACACCTACTTTATAAAGCTGATCGAACGTAGGATCTTCAGTTTCGGTCATTAATTGCGTGGCAACACCGATCAGTTTGTCTCCTTTGTAAGAATCTTTGACGAGGTTGATGGATTTGTCTCTTCCGACAGTAATAGGAATAACGATGCCTGGAAAAATAACCATGTTCCGCAATGGAAGGATAGATAGAACATCTGGCATCTCAGCGGTATTCATTTCATCCTCGTCTTCTTGAGATAACAACGGGAAAAATTCAGTTTCTTCATCAATTAGTGGAAGAACTTGGTGGAAATCGAATGGGTTTTTGTAACTCATAGAGTCTGTTGATTTATCTTGTTTATATAGAGGTGAACGTCTGACATAATGGCCGCTAATACCTCTATTTATTATATTATATGATTAAACTACTATACACGCAAGCCTTATGCCAATGGCTGAGCAGCAGATAAAGGCGACAAATTTTCTGTCCCAAGTCAGCTGCCTGAATAATTTTCGGTATTGTTTTTGCAATCTGCTTGAGAAAAAATAAAAAGAGTTAGTTTTTAATCAATAGCTTTGAGTGGAAATGACTAACTTTAGATTAGGTTAAAAATTAAGCAAGAAAATTATTTTATGAAAGTTAATTTGGATAAGATTCGCAGAGCTGCGAAGAAGACAGTACTTATTGGAATGTTACTGATGGTAGGAGGCTTTGCGTTCGGACAAAGTGCACAAAATATTGAAAGCTCTAACCCTTATGTAAAACTTGGACAGAAAGCATTGATTGATGGTGACTTTAAAGCGGCTGTAACTAATTTAGAAAAGGCACTGCCGGATGAAAAGAATAATCTGGATTTAATGTATATGCTAGGTTATTCACAATATCAGATCGGTGAGTATAAAAAATCAATCGAGTCATTCTCTGCTGTTCTGAACGGCAGACCTGACGATGTGAACGCTTATTATTATCGTGCGAAGGTTTCAAATACGTTGGCCGCCGATCCGCAAACAAAATTGAATGATAAGCAGCGCGCTGATCTATTAGAGTCAAGTATTGCTGATTATAATAAAGCTATTGGATTAGATGATAGTGATATGAAGCTGTATCAGAACCGAGCTATGGCTTATAGGGATTTGGGGAACTTGGTCGGCACGCCAACTTCCAAGAATTATAACAAGGAAGCGGCAGCAACTTATTACGACGGATCTATTAAGGATTTGGAGACAGTTTTAGCAAAAAATCCATCGAGAAAGGATTTGAATCTGGAGTTGAAAAAACTGAAAGTATACCGCTCTAGTTTATAATCGGTTATAATTATACAAAAAAGCCCGGTTGACATTCCGTCAACCGGGCTTTTTTTATTATTTAAATTTTCCGGTAACCAGGTATTGATTACTGCCAATTACGCGGACATCTTGTTTTTTTTCGATACGGTAAAGTGAATCGGGCGAGTAATATAATTTTTCTTGACTGGTGTACAACTGGTTGGTTACTTCATTTGAAATGGTGATAGCAGCTACCTTTTCGTCTTCCATATTGATAACAATTTTCTTTGTTCTGAGATTAGGATCGGAAGTGATATAAACGGTACTATCTCCCTCTTCACGTACCTGGTAGCTCGAGGTCCATGCAGGTTTGTTTATATCGGATTCAATAAAGAGACTCAGTTCTTTTTTCCAGTCTTTGATTGTAATGTTTTTACTTTCTGTTTCTTCACGGTTTCGCGTAATTTCCTTGTGTACAGGGTTGGAATTTCCCGATAGTCTGACCGCTTCTTCTTCAAAAAAGCCCTTTATGTCAAAATAAACTTCTGTTTGAAGGTTTTGAGTAGTTTGCTCACTCTCCCCGCAAGAACTTAAAAGTCCAATTACAAGACAGAACGGAAGAATACGTTTACGCATATGTTTTTACTTTTGGCTCGTCTTATACTTTTAGGGTCTTCTTATACCAATGGTGTTCCGGTCATCGCTTCTGGGACGGGAGCGCCTAATAATTTCAAAATAGTAGGTGCAACGTCGCCGAGCTTGCCGTCTTTAATCGAATGATGATCCTTATCTATCAGGATGCAGGGAACAAGGTTCGTCGTATGTGCGGTATTCACCGAGCCATCTCCGTTTATCATAAATTCTGCATTGCCATGATCTGCAAGAATGATGAAAGAATAGCCGTTCCTCAATCCACACTCAACGGTCTGTTGGGCACATTGATCAACCTTTTCCACTGCTTTGACAACCGCTTCGAATACACCAGTGTGGCCAACCATATCTGGATTAGCAAAGTTAAGGCATATGAAGTCTGGCTGATTACTTTCGATGTCGGAGCAGATAGTGTCTGCTATACCCTGAGCGCTCATTTCAGGTTGTAAATCGTAGGTAGCAACCTTTGGTGATGGAATTAAGAGCCGTCTTTCGTTAATAAATTCCTTTTCCCGTCCTCCAGAAAAGAAGAAAGTGACATGCGGATATTTTTCGGTTTCTGCTATGCGTACTTGCGTTTTACCATTTTGTTCCAATATTTCGCCGAGAGTTTGCGTAATGTCATCTTTTTTGAAGACTACATTTATATTTGCAAATGTCTCATCGTATGTAGTCATCGTAACATAGTGCAGTGTTAATGGATGCATACCATATTCGGGTAGTGGTTTTTGGGTCAAGGCGGTTGTGATTTCTCTCGCACGGTCTGTCCTGAAATTGTAACAAATAACAACATCACCATCTTCAATCTTAGTGACTGGTTGGCCTGCTTGGTTCACTTTGACAATAGGTTTTACGAATTCATCTGTAACGCCGTTCTGATAAGATTTTTCGACCGCGGCTATGATGTCGGTGGTCGTTGCCCCTTTACCGTGAACAAGAAGATCATAGGCCTGCTGAACGCGCTCCCAGCGGTTATCTCTGTCCATAGCATAGTATCGACCGATTGCACTGGCGATCTCACCTGTACCAAGAGAGGATAAGTTTGTTTGCAGTGTTTCCAGGTGGCCTTTTCCAGAATTGGGATCCGTATCGCGACCATCCAAGAAAGCATGAATAAATACGTCTTGTAAGCCTGCTTCGGTCGCGGCTTTTACTAAACCTATCAGATGGTTAATGTGTGAATGTACACCACCGTCTGACAAAAGACCAATGAAATGTGTTTTTTTATGGTTGGCTTTGGCATAATTAAATGCTTCTACAAGAGTGTCATTGCTTTTTAGTTCGTCATCAATGATCGCCTTGTTGATCCGGCCAAGTTCTTGATATACAATTCGACCAGCTCCCAAATTCATATGTCCAACTTCAGAATTTCCCATCTGTCCGTCGGGTAAACCGACAAATTCGCCTGATGCCTGTAATTTTGAATTGGGGTATTTTTCTATTAGGCTATTAAAAAAAGGTGTTTGTGCTGCCTCTACAGCATTGCTTGTATCATGCTTACCATAACCCCAACCGTCGAGGATCATAAGCATTACTTTCTTATTATTTTGCATCTAGTTGTAATGTTTATAATGGCAAATCTACAAAATAATTAGGCGACTAGAATAAGAATCCACCGCGTTTTATAATTACTGGCATATTTTTGGTTCGAAAGAAATGGTTTAATAATTTTGACTATATATTAATTAGATATACATAATAAATGAAAGTTTTCTTTATAAAGGCGCTGTTGCTGTGTTTTTTTACGTTTTCGAACGTTGGAGGCGACATTATTGAAGAGATTTCTAGCTCTTTTCAGTCGGGCAACACCAAAGAAATATCCGAACATTTCGCGTCCACCATTAATCTTTCAATTTTAAATGACAGTAACGTTTACTCTAAAGTACAGGCCGAGATCATATTGAATAGTTTTTTGAACGCCCATGAACCACGTTCTGCAAAAATTATCCACCGCCTAAATAACAGTACAAGCTATAAACATGCAGTGATTGAATTGGCCACGAATAAGGGTAATTTCAGAGTTTCATACTCCCTCCGAGTTGATAGTAACAAAGCACAAATAGTTGAACTGAGAATTGAAAAGGCCGTTGACTAGGATAGTGATTTTGTAGAATAGCGTTGTTTTTCGAGGCAATTTATTATTTTTGACTCGAAAAATAATCGATATGGATCAAATAGGAAAGAGTGTTATTTATCAATTCGTCGAAATGGCGATCAGAGAAGATGTCGGTGATGGTGATCATACATCGTTATCTACGATACCGAAAGGAAGTACTGGGAAAGCATATATGTTAATAAAAGAGGCAGGGATATTAGCCGGTGTTAAAGTGGCTCTTGCTGTTTTTCATCAAATCGATCCTGCGTTGAAAATCAATCCCTTAATCGCTGATGGTAATCGGGTTAAGCCAGGAGATATTCTTCTTGAAGTAGAGGGTAGTGTGCATAGTATATTACTTGCTGAGCGACTTGTTTTGAACGTTATGCAGCGAATGAGTGGGATTGCGACGGTGACGAATCGGGTTGTTCAATCATTAGCAGGAACTAAGACTAAAGTGCTGGACACTCGTAAAACAACACCTGGGTTACGGTTTCTAGAAAAAGAGGCAGTTCGGATCGGAGGAGGTGTAAATCATCGTTTCGGTCTATATGATATGATTCTTATTAAAGATAATCATGTTGATTTTGCTGGTGGGATTAAAAAGGCGCTAGATGCCGCTAATGAGTATCGGAAAACGTTGCCAAAGAAAATTGATATCGAAATCGAGGTACGGAATCTTCAGGAACTGAACCAGGTTATTGATCATGGAGGCGTTGAAAGAATATTGTTAGATAACTTTGATCTCGATATATTGAAAGAGGCTGTTAAACTTGTCGACGGGAGATTTATTACTGAGGCATCGGGAGGTATTACCTTTGAAAACGCTTACGACTACGCTCTTTGTGGCGTAGACTATATATCAATGGGGGCTTTGACTCATTCCGTTAAAAGTTTAGATATTAGTCTTAAAAGTGATGCAAACAAGCCAGTAGATAAATGATATCTTTTGCTTCTATTCTAGCCTTATTAGCCGCTTACCTGTTTGGGTCGATACCTACTGCCGTGTGGTTAGGTCAATCTTTTTACGGAGTCGATGTCCGTGAATTCGGTAGCGGAAATGCAGGAGCAACAAATACGTTCAGGGTATTGGGGGCGAAGGCGGGTGTGGGCGTTATGGTTATCGATATTGCAAAGGGGTGGACGGCAACCAATTTAGCTTATTTTATCGGTGTTTCGGTGACGGGGCCCGAGAGTTCGATCCTCTTTATAAACTATCAACTTATTTTGGGCGTCATAGCGGTTTTAGGGCACTTGTTTCCTGTATTTGCGGGTTTCCGTGGAGGAAAAGGTGTAGCAACTCTTTTCGGGATGGTGCTTGCTATCCACTTCGGCGCAGCAATGATATGCGTAGGTGTGTTTCTTGTGGTGCTGATAACAACGAGATACGTTTCTCTTAGTTCGATCTCTGCAGGCTTTGCCTTTCCGTTCAGTGTTTCGTTTGTTTTCCATACCTCTGTGAAGTCGATACTACTTTATGGAATCTGCATCTGTGCACTTATTCTGATAACTCACCAGAAAAATATTGAGCGACTTCTCAAAGGCAAGGAATCAAAAGTTAATTTATTCGCAGGAAAATAATTTCTGCCGATTTCTAAGTGGCATATAAATTGCTTTTTTACTTTTTGAAAACAATTTAAATTTTAGGATGCAATGAAAAATATACAAAGGATAATTGGCAGTTTTTTATTAATTGGATTAATAAGCGCCTGTTCAACAGTGCCATTTACCGGTCGGAAGCAGTTGAGTCTTATTGACGATAGTGGATTAAGGGAGCAAGCTTCTTTGGCCTACAGGGATTTTCTAAATAGTCCGGAAACAACAGTCATTAAAGGAACGTCTGACGCGAATGAAGTTCAGCGTGTTGGTCAGCGGATTTCGAGAGCTATTACGACATACTTTAATGAAAATGGCATGGGTGATCAATATAATTTTGATTGGCAATTTGCTCTGGTAAAAGATAAAAATATAAATGCATGGTGTATGCCGGGAGGTAAGGTTGCTATCTTTACGGGGATTTTACCTGTTACGAAAAATGAGGCGGGGTTAGCTGCAGTAATGGGGCATGAGATTGCCCACGCGATTGCAAAACACTCGGCTGAGCGTGCATCGCAGATGGTTCTAGCCCAAGGGGGAGGCGCTGTTGTTGGTGTAGCCTCTTCCGGTCAATCACAAGCAACACAAGCTGTTGTTAATCAGCTGTACGGTATTGGTGGACAATTGGCTTTGCTAAACTATTCTCGTAATCAGGAATCAGAAGCGGATCGTATGGGGTTGATTTTTATGGCCATGGCAGGTTATAACCCGAATGAAGCTGCAGAATTCTGGACGCGTATGATGGATGCGAAAGAAGGAGCTGGAGCTCCACCTGAGTTTTTAAGCTCTCACCCAAGCGATGCTAGACGCATTAAAAATATACAAAAGCTGATTCCAGAAGCAATGGAATATTATAAGGCTAGGTAATAGCATTTTTTGAAAGCATCTGTCGTATGGCGGATGCTTTTAATAAACATTCATTGTACTCGTCTTCCTCAATAGATTGGGCGGTCACTGCTCCGCCGACATGAAATGATAGGTAATTTTCCTTGGTATTATATATTAATGTTCGGATCACGACATTAAAATCGAATTTTCCTTTTCCTTCAAAGTACCCGATCGAACCAGAATAGATTCCTCTTTTAGACTTCTCGTATTTTCCGATGAGTTCCATTGCACGAAGTTTCGGAGCACCTGTCATAGAACCTGGTGGAAACGTATTCGCAATTATGTTAGTCGAATCAATGCCGGACTTTGCTTTGCAGCTGACGGTAGAAATGAGTTGGTGTACCTGTTTAAAACTATAGACTCCCAACAGTTCATTGACTGTTACCGTGCCGGGTTGGGCACTGGCCGTAAGATCATTTCTGACAAGGTCAACAATCATAATATTTTCACTCTGTTCTTTAGGGCTATTTTTTAGCTTTTCGACAATAGCCTTATCCTCGTAGGGAGTCTTGCCTCTAGGTGCGGTGCCCTTAATAGGCTGGGAGATAATTGTATTATGATTGTGATATAAAAAGCGTTCAGGTGATGCAGAAATCAACGAAATATCATCATATTTGAAAAAACAAGAAAACGGTGTTGGCGAAATAGCATTTAACTCGATGTAGGCAGCAAAAGGGTCTAGGCTGGCATTTTCTGCATAAAACTCCTGACAGAGGTTCACTTCGTAGATATCACCTCTTAAAATATGCTTTCGTAAGGCATTAAAAGCATTGCGATAATCGTCGCGACTCATGCATGGTTGAATTTTCCCTTGAAAGTTGACCTTTTGATATTTAATCGGAGTTTCTTCAATTTTTTGAACAACCGAATTTGGGTCAGCCGCATGTATGATAACTGTTTTTTCGGTGATATCAAGCAGGATTTTGGGAACAAAGAAAAATATATGTCTATCGTACGAAAAATAACCGGGGATGAACGTGTTTGGATGTCTATCTATGAAATGTTCTAGTTCCTTTATTTTTTCATGATCATTTGATTGATAACGGTCTTTTTCTCCGATAGCAATTCGTAATGCAAAGGATCCATAGGGGTCAGAATACCCATTAGAATCCATTATGCATACGGTAGAAAAAGAAGAAGCCCATAAACGGGCTTTTTCTTTAAATAAATTAATGTCGTTGGGTTCGTAAACCACTGGTAGTTATTTTAAAACCAAAGTTTGCACCCGATCAGGACCCACAGAAAGGTAACGAATCGGAACCTCGAGTTTGTCCTCTAAATAATGTATATAAGACTGTAGAGCTTCTGGTATTTCATCTTTGTTGGTTACTTTTGTGATATCTTCTTGCCAGCCTGATAGGTTTTCAAAGACCGGAACCGGTTGTTCAGTGATAATATCATAAGGCATGTAATCGATTTTATTGCCGTTGTGGATGTAGTGTGTACATACGCTGATTTCTTTGAAACCACTCAACACATCGGCTTTAGTCATAACTAATTCGGTGACACCATTCAACATGATAGCATAACGTAACGCCGGAATATCAATCCAACCAGTTCTACGAGATCTACCTGTCGTCGCACCAAACTCATGGCCGATTTGTCGTAGTTCTTCTCCTATCTCATCGTCCAATTCTGTAGGAAATGGACCACCTCCAACGCGTGTGCAATAGGCCTTAAAGATGCCAATTACCTTGCCAATTGTTTTTGGAGCAATTCCAAGACCTGTACACGCCCCAGCTGATGTAGTATTTGATGAAGTTACAAAAGGATAAGAGCCAAAGTCGATATCTAAGAGTGTTCCTTGAGCTCCCTCAGCTAAGACAGATTTGCCTTCCTTTAGGTATTTATTTACCAGATGCTCACTATCTACGTGAGGTATTGATTTTAAAAATTCGATTGCTTCGAAGAAAGCGGTTTCCTTTTCCGAAAAGTCCGGTATCTCTCCATAATGAGATAGAATCGATTGGTGTTTTTCTACCAGACGCTGATAACGTTCCTTAAAATCCCTTAAAGTTGTGTCACCTACACGCAATCCATTCCGGCCGGTCTTGTCCATATACGTTGGTCCAATCCCTTTTAGTGTAGAACCGATCTTATCGGCTCCCATTTTAGACTCAGAGGCGGCATCTAATAGTTGATGTGTCGGTAGTATCAGGTGTGCCTTTCTCGCGATGACTAGGTTGCCCGTACTGATGGGATCGTAACCACTCTTCTTTAGATTGTCTATTTCTCTTTTTAATATAATTGGGTCAATGACTACACCATTTCCAATTAGGTTTAATGTCTTTCGATTGAAAATGCCAGACGGAATGGTATTCAATACATATTTTTGATCATCGAACTCCAATGTATGTCCTGCATTTGGACCACCTTGAAAGCGCGCAATCAGATCGTATTGAGAACAAAGAACGTCAACGATTTTTCCTTTACCTTCATCGCCCCATTGAAGACCCAAAAGTATATCAACTTGCATAGTTATTTGAAATAGAGAGTGAGAATTATATATTTTAAATAATAAAGATTACGTATAGGCTCGAGAAGAGGTTTTTTCTAATGAGTTTTCTTCTCGTTTCGCACGCTTGGTGGCACATGAACTACATACACCATAAAGGTTTAATGAATGATGTTTAATGTCAAAGTTGAGCAACTCACCAATCATTGTTTGAATTTGATGGATGCGCGGGTCGCAAAACTCAACAACTTTGCTACACTCAATACAGATGACATGGTCATGTTGCTTAAACCCGTAGGATTTTTCGAACTGTGCCATGTTCTTTCCAAACTGATGTTTCTTAACCAAATCACACGAAACCAATAATTCTAGCGTATTGTAAACAGTTGCTCTGCTGACACGATATTTTTTATTCTTCATGTGGATGTAAAGAGATTCCACGTCGAAGTGATCATTACGGGAGTAGATTTCTTCCAATATGGCAAAGCGTTCAGGAGTTTTTCTCAAGTTCTTATTCTCAAGATAGGCTTCAAAAATCTTCTTTACAACTTGAAATGAGTCTTGCTTAGTCATTTGTTTTTGTTAAAAAGTCAAATTTACCCAAAAAAAATTGAAAATGTGAATGTTCGGGTAATTGTGATTTCGTTTTTTCTTTAGACGGTCATATTGTGACATTACTGTGTTATCACCTCAGATTCAAAACGATTCACTGCAGTGATGCCTTTAATTTGTTTTAACCTCTTAATTAGTGCTTCCAAATGCTCGGTACTGTTCACAAAGATCATAATTGACCCTTCGAAAATACCCTCATTACTAGAGATCGTGATTGATCGGATATTGATTTTAAAGTCCTCAGAGATCACCTTTGTAATCCGATTTACTAAGCCGACATCATCAATGCCGACAATCGATAAGCCAGTTAGAAACGCAAGTTCTTTTTGTGAGGTCCATTTAGCCTTTACAATACGGTATGCGTAGTTTGCCATTAAACTTGCGGCGTTTGGGCAATTACTTCGATGGATTTTAATTCCATCACTCACCGTTACGAAGCCAAATACGTCATCACCTGGAATTGGGTTGCAACAAGGAGATAGCGTGTAATCTATTTTTTGAAGTTCATCACCGATGAGTAGTGTCTCTTGACCCTTCTTGTTGATTTTTTTTACTAACCCCTCAACGTGTGAGTTGAAATGATTGAGTCCCAGTTCATTTGACTTTTCAGAGACAGCGAATTCTTTCAAATCTTTTATGTCGATCTCTTCTTTAGCAACGTTGTAGAATAAATCTTGAGTTGAGGGAAGTTTAAAATAATACGCTAGCTTATTGAGATTGTCCGTGTTATATGTGATTTTGAGCGACTTTAGTTTTCTCTCTAGAATTTCTTTTCCATCTTCTGCAACACGTCGTTTTTCTTCTTTTAACGAAGATTTAATTTTTGATTTTGCTTTCGCTGTTTTAACGATATTTAACCAATCTTCTTTTGGAGTTTGCTTGGTAGAAGTTATGATTTCAACCTGATCCCCATTCTGAAGAATGTGCGAGATAGGGACAAGTTTATGATTTACTTTTGCCCCTATACAACTGGCTCCGAGGTCTGAATGAATTTCAAACGCAAAATCCAATGCGGTCGCTCCTTGGGGTAATTGTATCAGAGCTCCCTTTGGTGTAAAAATAAAGATCTCATCTGAAAAGAGATTCATTTTGAAGTCTGCCACAAAATCAAGTGCATTACTTTCCGGATTGCTAAGAATATCGCGAACTTTTTGTATCCATTGATCCAATCCGTTGTCTGAGTTCGATTCTTTGTATTTCCAGTGGGCGGCAAAACCTTTTTCGGCAATCTCATTCATTCGTGTTGTTCTTATCTGAACCTCAACCCATTGGCCTTTCGGACCCATAACTGTTGTATGCAAAGATTCGTATCCGTTGCCTTTAGGCGATGAGATCCAATCTCTCAATCGATCCGGATTTGGTCTGTATAAATCAGTCACGATTGAATAAGCTTTCCAACAATCTGCTTTCTCAAACTCGGGTTTGGAGTTAATAATAATCCGGATAGCAAAGAGGTCGTAGACTTCTTCAAATGGTGTTGACTTTTTTCGCATTTTATTCCAAATGGAATGGATGGATTTTGGTCGGCCAAAAATGTGTGCGTCAAGTCCTTGTTCCTTTAATATTTCTTCTATTGGCTCAATGAATTCAATGATATATCTTTCACGTTCAGCCTTTTTTTCATTCAGTTTTTTTGCGATAAACTTGTAAGTATCCTGATCGGTATATTTCATCGAAAGATCTTCCAATTCCGATTTGATAGCATACAAGCCTAATCGATGGGCAAGAGGGGCATATAAGTAACTAGTTTCTGACGCGATTTTAAGTTGTTTGTCTCGTGGCATGAAATCCATCGTCCGCATATTGTGTAGACGGTCTGCTAACTTGATCAGAATAACTCGGACATCGTCTGCCAAGGTCAGTAGCATTTTTCGGAAATTTTCTGCCTGAATGGAGCTATTGGGGTCAAAAATTCCAGAGATCTTTGTTAGTCCATCGATAATTTTACTCACTTTCTTCCCAAAAATCAATTCAATGTCTAAGAGAGAGACATCGGTATCTTCAACAACATCATGTAGTAGAGCACATACAATAGATGTTGTACCAAGACCTATCTCCTCTGCCGCAATTTGAGCAACGGCGATTGGATGATATATATACGGTTCTCCAGATTTTCTACGCATATCTTTATGGCTTTCCAATGCCATATCGAATGCTTTACGTATCATCTGCTTATCTCCTTTTTGAAGGGTAGGTTTGCAGGCTCTTAAAAGAGCACGATATCGTTTTAGAATCTCCTTCTTTTCCGCTTCTAAATCGATTACTATTTCCTTCATATATAACTTCTGTTTTTCGTCTTTGTATAACAGCCTCAAAGGTATTTATTATCTTTTAAAAGAAATTTTTTATAACTTTATTTCTGATTTGGGCTTAGTTAAATATATGAAATATTTGGCACTTTTTTTAGTTTCTTCCTTAGTTTTTTTGGGTGCAAACCTTTATGCTCAGGATTCCGAATCTCGTTTAGATGCGGGGCAAATCCCGATAAATGTTCCTACTACCATGCTGGACGGAGAGAAGGTTCCTTGGATTCTTTTGCGTGAAGTAAATATATACGGTCGTAGAACCTTTAAAACCGAAGCAGATCGAAAAGCTTATAACCGTCTGAAATATAATGTTCTTAAGGTCCTTCCTTATGCAAAAATTGCACAAGAGAAATATGAGCAGCTTCATCGGGACCTTGCTTTAACCGATAGTAAAAAGGAACAGAGAAAATTGGTGAGGCAGTGTGAAAGTGAGATAAAAGAAATGTTTAATAAAGAAATTAAAAACATGTCTGTTTCTCAAGGAGCGATTCTGTTGAAATTGATCGACCGCCAAACGGGTAATTCTAGTTATGAGGTAGTTAAGGAGTTAAGAGGAGGTGTTCCTGCTTTTTTCTACCAGTCACTGGCAAAGGTTTTCGGACATAATTTAAAAAGCGAATATAGTCGAAGCGAGGACCGAGATATTGAAAATATCATTCGTAATGCCGAGCGCGGTAGTTATTTCTATTATTAACATTCTTAAATCTTTTAGTTCTTATCTTACCGAAGTGGATTGCTAATAAGAACTGATAATACACAATTAAAAAATGGAATCTGAAAACAAAGATAAGCTTGATTTATTGGTGATAGTGGTGCATCCGGATGATGCAGAACTTGGCTGCGCAGGCACAATCCTGAAAGCCGTTGATTCAGGGAAACGAGTGGGTGTAGTCGATTTAACGCAGGGGGAATTAGGCACACGTGGTACAGCAGCTACTCGCTTTGAGGAGGCGGCAAAAGCGTCACAGCTTTTAGGGATTGTTGTTCGGGAAAACCTAAAGATGCGTGATGGTTTCTTTCAAAATGATGAAGAACACCAACTTAAAGTTATAGAGGTAATAAGACGTTATCAACCTGAGATTATTATTACAAATGCACTGGAAGATCGTCATCCTGATCATGGCAGAGCTAGCAAATTGGTGAATGATGCTGTTTTTTTATCGGGTCTACGACGAATTAGCACAAGTTACGAGGGCATGGAACAAGAGCCTCACCGTCCGAGATTGCTTCTAGGGCTGATTCAAGACCGTTATATTAAACCTGATATCGTTGTGGATATCAGCGAATATTGGGAAGAGAAGATTGCAGTGATACAGGCTTTCAAAAGTCAATTCTTTAATTCTGATTATCAGGTAGAAGAGCCTCAGACTTACATATCTCGTCCAGAGTTTTTGAAAGCAATTGAAAGCCGGGCAATTGAATATGGGAAAGATATTCATGTAAGTCATGGTGAGGGCTTCACTTGTAGCAGATATTTGGGAGTAAATAGTCTCTTTGATTTGCTGTGATCGCTAATCATCTCAAACACTGACGCTCCACTTATTATAAATATTAAATGATAAAGTCATGGCAAACCCCTTTTCAAAGATTAAGAACGCATTTAAGCTATTACATCAGATTGATTTTGATAAGCTAGACAAATTATCCGCGAAAGTTGATTTGCCGAAAGCGCTTGATGGTTTTTCGAAATTAGATGACGGCCAGCTAGCTGCTCTTATGAAGATGCTTAATGCGGATAAAAAAGAACGGGTACTTCCGGGCATTAATGGCGACTTCTATGAGATTCATTTACGTCTCACAGACGAAGAACGAGCTATCCAATTAAAAGTGCGTGACTTTATGGAGACTGAGATTAAGCCCTTGGTTAATCGTTATTGGCTGCGTGATGAATTTCCATTCGAAATCATACCTAAATTTGCCGAACTGAATCTTTGCGGGGTAACCTATGAAGGCTATGGTTGTCCTAATCTTTCGTTCCTTATGGAAGGGATCATTGCTATGGAGATGGCCAGGGTAGATTCGTCAATAGCAACATTTTTCGGGGTCCAAAGTGGTCTGGCTATGGGTTCAATATATATGTGTGGCTCTGATGAACAAAAAAATGAGTGGCTCCCCTCAATGCAGAAACTTGAAAAAATAGGTGCCTTTGGTTTAACCGAGCCAGAAGTCGGATCAGGTGCGGCCGGCGGGCTCACTACGACATGTAAAAAAACAGATGACGGGTGGGTTTTAAATGGGCAAAAAAAATGGATTGGAAATGCTCCCTTTTCCGATGTTACTATTATCTGGGCGAGAGATGTTGACGATAATCAGGTTAAAGGGTTTTTGGTAAGAAAAGACAACCCCGGTTATGAGGTAGAAAAGATGAAAGGGAAAATGTCTCTCCGTATTGTACAAAATGGTTTGATCACCATGAAGAATTGTTTAGTTCCTGAAGCCGATCGTATGCCAAAGGCTAATTCTTTTAAAGATACAGCTAATGTTTTGAGAATGACACGTGCTGGTGTTGCATGGATGGCAGTCGGATGTGCAAGAGGTGCATATGAGAATGCATTAGACTATACTCGGAAACGTGAACAGTTCGGTAAGCCGATAGCATCTTTTCAGTTGATTCAGAATCATTTAGTAGAAATGCTATCTAATTTAACATCGATGCAAACGCTAGTGTTCCGCCTTTCTGAATTACAGGATCAAGAATTGCTTAAAGATGAACATGCGTCACTAGCTAAGGTGTTTTGCACTTTACGGATGCGTGACATAGTTAGTAAAGCACGTGAGGTGATGGGAGGGAACGGGATTTTACTTGAGCATGATGTCGCTCGTTTTGTAGCTGACGCTGAGGCTATTTACTCTTATGAAGGTACAAAAGAGATCAATTCGCTAATTGTCGGTAGAGCGATAACTGGGTTTAGCGCTTTTGTTTAAGAATGGTCACATGTTCCCGTGAACATGCGACACTCTTTAGTTACTTGTAGTAGTTTTCCCCACTGCATTTTTTTGGAATACCCATATAGCACTATACTGTGTTGTATCGTAATAAGGAGGTTGCAATGAAAGTTTTTCAGGTGCGCCTTGCTTGGCATCAAAAAAGAATATCTTAGTTGTTCCGTGCTCTGTATGAGGCATTGAGCTTCCGTAAGAATCAAAGTCAGCCACGAGCGGACTATCTACTTTAACAGCATAGATTCTAACTACGGGACCAGAATTGTTTTCATTGCGATTGAAAGCTACTTCAGTAAAGCCTCCACGGATTTCTTTTGTATTTGTTAGCAATGAAGAATCGCTAACAACAATATATAAGACAATTAATACGATAATCCCCAACCAAATGAGTCTTTTTTTGTTTACTTTATTCATAAAATGTTAATTGATACGCGTTGATCCTCATTCAAGATTAACCAAGACTTTGCGTATAATTGCTATTCCCAAGTCAATCTCTTTTTCCTGAATAATAAGTGCCGGTCTAAAGCGAATTGATTTTTCACCACACCCTAAGAATAAGGCATTTTCCTTCAGTGCTTTTTGAATGAACCTATCCCTAATTTCTTTTGATGGGAAATCAAATGACACTAATAGTCCCCGGCCACGCACATTGGAAACAAGTTCTGAATGATTAGCCAAATCGCTAAGCTTTTGTAGTAAATATTTACCTACTCGCTCAGCGTTTTCCACAAGTCGGTCCTCTTCTATAATTTGTAAGACCTTTGTTGATCTGACCATGTCAGCCAAGTTCCCGCCCCAAGTAGAATTAATCCTTGAAGATACCCTAAATACATTGTTCTTAATTTCATCAATCCGTTCTCCCGCTAAGATACCGCACACCTGCATCTTTTTCCCAAAAGCCAATATGTCTGGTCGTGCGTTTGGGCCAAAGTGTTCAAAACACCAAAACTTACCTGTTAGGCCGACACCAGTTTGTACCTCATCATAAATCAAAAGTGCTTCTTTCTCATCACAAATCTGCCTGATTGCTTCAAGAAATTCTTTTCTGAAATGCTTGTCGCCTCCTTCTGAAATAATGGGTTCAATCAGAATTGCACAAATATCATCTTTATTTTCGTTGAATGCATCTTCAATTTCCGCCAATGTGGCATTCTCTGATTTTTTTACATTGGTCAGATTCTCTTCAGTGAGAGGGAAGCTAATTTCAGGAGAAGAAACCCTCGGCCAATTAAACTGTGCGAACCACTTCGTTTTGTCTGGCAATGTGTTCGTTAAGCTCAATGTATAGCCACTTCGCCCATGAAAGGCATGTTTAAAGTGGAGAACTTTAAAACCTTTCGCTTCTTTATAACCTTTTTCAAAATTTTTTTGAACTTTCCAGTCCATCGCAGTTTTGAGAGCATTTTCTACGGCCAGCGCACCTCCAGAAATAAAAAATGCATGGGGCATAAATGACGGGATTCCCACCCTAGAGAACGTTTTTACAAATTCAGCAAACTCTTGTGTGTATACGTCGGAGTTAGAAGGGTTACTCATAGCAGCCAGAAGTAGACTTTCTTTAAAAGGCGCATCATTTACCATTTTAGGGTGGTTATATCCTAAAGGAACAGATGCGAAGCAAGTAAAGAAATCAAGCAGTTCACGGTCGTTTTTCGAATCATGGATATAGACTCCATGGCTGCGTGCCATATCGAAGGTGAGATCATAGCCATCTGCTAAGATGTGACGGGATAATGCGTTTTGAACTTGATCGGGTGTTACGGAGAGCTTGTACATAATTGTGAGGTTAAACGGTACAGATATATCAAGAATTGGTTCTATCCAAATCTAACAAAAAATTAGTTTGAAATCCTAAAAAACCTGTCAGACCTCCGGTATGGATAACACATAACCGATCTCCCGAGCTAAAATGACCTTTTTCGATCAGCTTCTGGATTCCAAAAAGCAACTTACCTGTATAGACAGGCTCTATCAGAATACCCGTATTTTGACAAAAATCTTGGATAAAAGATATGAGCGGTGGTGTTGTTTTCGCATAACCACCAAAATGATAATCTAAGTGCAACCTGAAATTCGCATTAGGGTAGATAGACTTTACTGCGTTTTCGATAAAGGAGCCGCCTTTTAAAACGGGAATACCATGAACCTGAGCATGTGGGCAATATAATGAAGCACCTTGGGATATGCCGGCTAAGGTTGTACCTGTTCCACAGGCTACAAACAGATGATCATACTGATCTTTCAGTTCACTGATGATTTCTTCACACCCTTTTGCTCCGTCTGCAGAATAACCGCCTTCATCAATAAAAAAGGCAGTGGAATCATGCTTATGGTTCCGGTCAAATAAATTGTGTTTGTCACGGTACATTTCTCTACTTACAAAACGAAGATCCATTCCAAATAATCGACAAAGATTCAGTACAGGATTATATACTTGCTCGCCCCGTACATACCCAATCGTTTTGAACTTGAATTGTGCTCCGGCACAAGCAGTCGCCAGAAGGTGATTTGACCAAGCACCTCCAAAAGTTACTAACTTCGACTTTTCTTGCTCTCGCGCCTTTTGTAATGGATATTTTAATTTCCGCCATTTATTTCCTGAGATATAAGGGTGAATCAAATCATCTCGCTTGATCGATATTTTAATTCCCCTTTCAACCGCTGAGGGTATGACTAACGCTTGTTCCGGACTATAGAAATCAAAGTTAAGTTCCATATAAGATGCCTGACGATAAAAGTTAGATAAAACTAGTGAATCCTGATCGCAATTGATGAACATATCTTATTTTTGCAGTTATGAATAATGAACTTAATCCACAGGAGAACGAAGAACAGGATTTATTTGAGCACTTTAGGATCGTAGTGGATAAAGGACAAAGTCTGTTGCGTATTGATAAGTTTCTGATGCACCGAATAGAAAACGCATCTCGGAACAGAATAAAGAACGCTATTGACGCCGGTAACGTATTGGTAAATAACCAGGAAATAAAGGCTAGTTATAAAGTTAAACCGCTTGACGCAATTTCAGTGGTATTTCCACATCCACCGCGGGATACTGAGGTTTATCCGGAAAATATCCCGCTCGATATTGTCTATGAAGATCAAGATCTGCTAGTAGTTAACAAAGAAGCAGGAATGGTTGTCCATCCCGGCTACAACAATTATTCGGGTACTTTGGTGAATGCTTTGACATACCACTTTAATTCATTGCCTGAAATGCCCGGTAATGATGGCAGACCAGGCTTGGTTCATCGAATAGATAAAGACACGAGCGGATTGCTCCTCATTGCAAAAAACGAATTTACCATGACTCATCTTGCGAAACAGTTTTTTGACCATAGTATCCACCGCAAATACATTGCTATGGTTTGGGGCGATTTGTTAGAAAATGGCACTGTTACTGGATTTATAGGACGTAGTTTGAAGGATCGACGGGTGATGGATATGTATGACAATGAAGAGAATGGTAAATGGTCTGTAACTCACTATAAAATCTTAGAGCGACTTGGTTACATTACGTTGATAGAATGTCAATTAGAAACTGGTCGCACTCATCAGATCCGTGCTCATATGAGGTCTATCGGACACCCGCTGTTTAACGATGCTACTTATGGTGGCGATCGAATATTGAAAGGAACAGTCTTCTCGAAATATAAACAATTTATTGATAATTGTTTTGCTATTTTACCACGGCAAGCGCTGCATGCGGAGTCAATAGGATTCATACATCCACGAACAAAGAAAAAAATGACATTCGATAAACCATTGCCTGATGATTTCCGTTTATGTTTAGAAAAGTGGCGATCGTATGTTCAATATGATCGAGAGAATAAGCAAGATTAAACTATTATTTAGTATATATATAAATAAAAATACCTTAATGAATCCAGCTCGCTATTTAGATTATAATGGTGAATTTTATAGAAGTACAGATGCAATATTTCAGACAACCAATCGAAGCTTTAGGTATGGAGATGGGATTTTTGAAACAATGCGTTGTGAAAACGGAAAAATACATCTTTTAAACTACCATGTTCAGCGTCTGAAGGAGGGTGTGAGTCTATTGCAGTTTGACAGGCTCAATATGTTTGATGAAAGCTTTATTCTGAGCCGTGTTGAAGCACTTCTGAAAAAAAATGATTTATTAGAGAGCGAATGCCGTATTCGCCTAGCGGTGTTCCGTGATGGCGAAGGACTCTATACCCCAACAACAAATATGCCTGCCTATCTTCTGGAGGCAAGTCGGTTAGACAAGAAGATTAATATTCATAACCAAGCAGGGCTGATTATCGATATTTTTCCTGATCATCGAAAGTCAGTTAATACGTTATCGGGTCTTAAGTCCAGCAATGCGCTTCTTTATGTTCTTGCTGCAAACTATAGAAAGAAGCATGGTTTAGACGATGTCGTTATTTTAAATCAGGAGGGATTTATCTGTGAATCCTCCTCCTCCAATATCTTTGTTATCTACCAAAATAACATATATACACCAGCGTTGACCGAGGGTTGTGTTGACGGTGTTATGCGCCGTTCAATAATTGATTTTGCTGGCGAAACCGGGATTGAAATTATCGAGGCTCAAATTAATCCGCACATTCTTAACGAGGCAGAAGAAATATTCCTAACCAATGCGGTACACGGGATGCAGTGTGTTTTAGGATATAAGAAAAAGCGATATTTCAACCGTCTATCAAAGGAATTCTGGAGCCAATATGAATGTTGGTTAGATACACGGGATACAGAATAGATTTTATTGCCCTATTTGATATCCTCTTAAAAAATCAGTGACACTCATACGCTTCTTGCCTTCGATTTGCAGAACTTCTACATCGATGTATCCATCAGTGCAAGCGTATCGAAGAAAGCTTTTGCCGTCGCTCTTATAATCTCCGACCGCTATGTCAGGTTTTTCGTAAATTGGAGAGGCCTTAAAAATTTTTAAAATCTTACCATTTAACCGGGTATAGGCAGTAGGATAGGGGCTTAGGCCTCTGATGAAGTTATGTAGGTTTTTAGCAGACTGTGCCCAGTTGATTTTACAATCATCCTTGTGAATTTTCGGTGCGCTTTTTAGCGTCTCCTTATCTGTTTGTTGTGGTGTTCCTTCTATTTTATTTTGCTTAATTGCCTGAACTGTCTTGACCAAAAGTTGTGCGCCAACTTTCATAAGCTCGTCATGTAAATCTCCGGCTGTATCATTGTTGCTGATCGGCACTTTTTCGGAGAATAAAATATTACCGGTGTCGATTTCGTGTTGAAGTAAGAATGTTGTCACACCACTTTCTTTTTCGCCATTTATAATGGCATGGTTAATCGGCGCAGCACCTCGGTACTGAGGCAATAAAGAAGCATGCAGGTTTATCGTCCCTTTTTTCGGCATACTCCACACGACTTCAGGTAACATCCTAAAAGCCACGACGATCTGAAGTTCAGCCTGGTAGCTTTTTAACTCGCTCAGAAAATCAGGATCTTTCAAGTTTGTCGGTTGCATAATGGCCAAGCTTTGTTCCTGAGCATAACGTTTTACAGCAGATTGATGAAGCTTCTGCCCTCGACCCGCTGGTTTATCAGGTGCTGTAACCACTGCAACTACTTTCTCTCCTGCATCTAATAACGCTTTAAGCGAAGCAACTGCAAAGTCTGGAGTCCCCATGAAAATAATCGACATATACTATTAATTAAAAGATTCTTAAATACATTCTTTACCTTTGCGAAGGTAAAAATAATATGTGTCTAATTTGAACTTTCCTTTATTCATAGCCAAACGTATAACAACGAAAAGTAATCGTACATTCTCGAAGTTAATTGTACGAGTAGCTATCGCTGGTATTATGCTGGGGCTTACAGTCATGATTTTGGCGGTAGCTGTGTTAAAAGGGTTCAAGAATGAAATTATAGAAAAACAACGGGGATTTAGCGGCGATGTCATTGCTTTTCAGTATGATCTGAATATAGCGTACGATAATATGCCAATTTCGTTGAGCGACACAGCGACTACCGAGTTAAAAGCAATTGATAATGTCAAATCCATCTATCCTTTCGCTACGAAACCTGGAATTATTAACGTCAACGATGAGGTAGAGGGTGTCGTCTTGAAAGGAATCGACGCACGGTATGATCAAAGCTATCTTGCCGAAATCCTTGTCGAAGGTAAAGGGATTGACTTTAGTGATGCCAATGCTGCAAATACTCAAATCCTTGTCTCGCAAACCTTAGCGAACCGGTTGAGTTTAAGTCTAGGCGATGATTTCCTGATGTATTTCGTTCAAGAACCTATTCGGAAAAGAAAATTTGAGATTGTGGGGATATTTAATTTGGGTGTTGAAGAAATTGATAAGGTCTATGTCATTGGCAGCTTACCACTTATTCAACGTCTAAATAATTGGGATCAAAATACGGTAGGAGGCTATGAGATGCGTGTGAATGATTTTAGTGATATCGAAACAACGACTACTGATATTGTTAACAGTCTGCCGATTGATCTTAGGGCGGTCAGCATTGTAGATTATTACCCCGAAGTTTTTAAGTGGTTGGATCTTTTAGATGTGAATACGGAAGTGATTCTTGTTCTGATGGTACTGGTTGCTGTTATTAATATGATTTCTGCCTTACTCATTATGATTTTAGAACGCACGGGGATGATAGGTATATTAAAAGCATTGGGATTTACGAATGGAGGGATTAGGCAAATCTTTCTGTATAATTCTGCATATTTGATCGGTTATGGCCTGCTACTGGGCAATTTAGTAGGGCTGGGACTCTGCTTACTCCAATCAACCACTCGTCTGTTCAAGCTAGATGAGGCGTCTTATTATGTAGATCATGTGCCAATATCTATTTCATTCGCCGATGTAGTTATGTTAAATGGAGGCACATTGATAATTTGTCTACTGGTGTTGCTGATACCCTCAGGTTTAGTGAGCAGGATTAATCCGGTAAAAGCTATAAGTTTTAAGTAATATTGCCCTTTGTGCATTAGGGTTAATATTAATAAAAGGGCCTAAAAAATTGTTCATTTCTCTGATAAAGCGTATTGAGAATGGAATCACCTTAAGACCTTGTTCGGATTTATAGGTGATTTTTTACCGAGTTATTTGCTGATACATCCCAATTTTCGTCTATTTATACGGGAGGAATAGGGAATTAATAGATAATTAATTGCTAAATACCCTTTACAACGTCTTGCCAAGGTACCCAAAAGTGATTTTTGTTTTTCACCCTTTTTGCGTTGATCTTGTACATGCTCATCTTCCGTTCTGTCGTTTAGCGCTTTGATAAGCGTACTCATGGTGAAGAAAACTTTGATAAAGGCAAATTGATTTCAAACAAATTGACCGACTAAGTTTTCTTTGCGTAAAATTGAAGTTAAGTATTATTTAAAAAGCACAACGGATAATATTATTCGAAAGTTTTCGCTTCGTTCCAATATACATCCATTTCTTCCAATGACATGTCGTGTAAGTTTTTGCCCTCTTCCTTTGCTCTTTTCTCTAAATGAGAAAATCGTTTAATAAATTTCTTGTTTGTTCTTTCAAGAGCATTTTCTGGGTTAATGTCCAGAAAACGGGCGTAATTGATCAGCGAAAATAAAACGTCTCCAAATTCGGCCTCTGCTTTTTCCTGATCGATATCTTTCTCCTCACTGATATTGAATTCATTTTTGAATTCGTTCAACTCTTCTTCAACTTTTTTCCATACCTGAGCTTTCTCTTCCCAGTTGAATCCTACCCCTCGGACTTTGTCCTGGATTCTATAAGCTTTTACCAAGGCCGGTAGAGATTGGGGAACACCGCCCAAAACAGACTTATTGCCTTCTTTAAGCTTAATTTGCTCCCAATTCTGTTTTACATCATCTTCATCATCTACAGCTACATCGCCATAAATATGAGGGTGTCTATTGATGAGTTTATCACAAATAGTATTGAGCACTTCTGTAATGTCGAAAGCCTGTTGTTCTTCAGCAATTTTTGCATAGAAAACAATGTGCAAGAGAATATCTCCTAGTTCCTTTTTAATTTCCGGGAGGTCATTTTCAAGAATGGCATCGGCTAATTCATACATTTCCTCAATTGTCAGGTGCCGCAAGCTTAGCATCGTTTGCTTTCGGTCCCAAGGGCAGTCTGTCCTGAGCGTATTCATGATTTCTAATAACCTTTGAAAGGCTCCGGTTGCACTAGTTTGTGGAGGAGGAGGAGTTTTACCCATTAGATTGCTTTTGTTTTATTTTTGAACCATTCTCGTTCGCTATTGTCCAGATGAGGGGAAATTTTCTCGAATACAACAGCATGATAGTTATTCAGCCACTCTATGTGCTTATCATTCAGTAAATCCTTGTCTACTAACGACGTTTCTATATAGCATAATGTCAAAGTCTCGAAGCATTGGAATTGGCCAAATTGATTTTCGGCTTCAATATGACTAGCTACAAGGTTTTCTATGCGAATGCCGTAACGCCCTTCAATGTAAAGACCAGGTTCTATTGAAGTGATCATGTTGGGCTCAATCGCGATGTTGATGTTCGCCGTGTTAAACACATGTGGACCCTCATGTACGTTCAAGAAGAAACCAACGCCATGGCCGGTGCCATGTCCATAGTTTTTGAAATGATCCCAGAGAGGTCTGCGAGTTATCGCGTCAATCTGATAACCCTTTGTACCAGTAGGGAAGTTAGTAGTACTTCCTTCAATCATCGCCTTAAGCACAAGTGTATAATCTCTTTTTTCCTCCGGACTAGGATTTCCTAATGAGATAACTCGGGTAATATCTGTAGTCCCTGTTGTATATTGTCCACCTGAATCAATAAGCAATAACCCGTTTGGTTCCAACGTAGATTTGTTTTCTTCGGTAGCTTTGTAATGAGGGAGGGCACCATGAGCCTTATAGCCTGCAATCGTATCAAAGCTCTCACCCACGAAGCCTTCTTGTTTGGCCCTGAATTCTTTCAGCTTTTCTGCAATCGTAATTTCGGTGATCTCTTTTTTCCCAATACTCATTTCCAACCAATAGAAAAAGTTGGTTAGTGCTGTACCGTCTTTAACCATCGTTGTACGAGTATGAGTAAGTTCAACCTCATTTTTTACTGCTTTTAAAAAAGTACTTGGATTAATATTTTCTACCTTTTTGCATGTCGTCGGAATGAGGGAATAATAAGCGAAGCAGTTACGTTTAGGATCAACAAAAACTGTAGCATCCCCAGGTAACGATGTGATCGCATGTTCTATTGCGTCATATTCCTGAATCGATACCTTTGATCTGTGGAGCTTTTCAATATCATCCCCACTTAACTTGGTTTTATCGATAAATAGTTGGACATCCTCCGGTTCAATAATAGCGAAACTCAATACAACCGGATTGCATTTTACGTCGGATCCACGAAGGTTAAAGATCCAAGATATATCGTCCAGTGATGAAATAAGATGAGCTGTGGCTCCACTTTCTCTTAGCCTGCTTCTTATCTCCGAGATCTTTTCTGCGACAGATTTGCCCGTCGTTTCTTCGTCTAACAAGTATGCCTTTTCGGTCGGCAAAGACGGACGGTCAGTCCAGATATCGTCAATTAGGTCAATATCTGAAATAACACGAATATTTCTCGTCTGCAAAGTCTCTATCGCCTCTTTGGCAACCGCTATTGACATCAGTTTACCATCAAAACCGACTGTTGCATCTTGGGTCAAGTGCTTTGCTAACCAGTCAATATATTCTGGAGCTCCTTGGTTTTTTAGTTTAACCAATTCAAAACCTGTGTCTTTTAGCTGCTCCCCAGCCTGAACAAAATAGCGGCTATCAGTCCACAAACCAGCAAAATCGGCCGTAATTACTAATGTTCCTGCTGAACCGGTAAAGCCTGACAACCACTCCATATTTTTATATCGATCTGGTAGATATTCACTCATATGAGGATCTGCAGAAGCAATAATATAAGCATCAATATTTTTTTCTTTCATCTTCTCTCTTAAAAGGGAGAGTTTGTTAAAAGGTGTCATATATTACGAATTAATAAGTTTGCAAGTTACTAAAAAGCTAAGGTTAAAACCTAAATATTAGCTTATCCTTCCTGTAATTTTCTATTCTTCATTGAAAATCTTACATTTATATAATATATGCCGAATCGGTTACAATTAGAATCTTCTCCATATTTGAAACAGCATCAGTATAATCCTGTTGACTGGTATCCTTGGGGTGAAGAAGCCCTATCCAAAGCGAAAAAGGAAAATAAATTAATCATCATCAGTATAGGATATGCGGCCTGTCATTGGTGTCATGTGATGGAGAGAGAGAGTTTCGAAAATACCGAAGTGGCGAAAGTGATGAATGATCATTTTGTAGCTGTCAAAGTTGATCGTGAAGAACGTCCTGATATCGATCAGGTTTATATGACGGCCGTACAGTTAATGAAAGGGCAAGGCGGGTGGCCGCTCAACGTTATTTGCCTTCCCGATGGTCGGCCAATATACGGCGGGACTTATTTTAAGCCCGAAGAATGGATCAGTATTTTAATTCAACTGAACGAGACGTGGCTTGAAAAGCCAGACGTAGCCTACGATTATGCTGAACGTTTGACAGAAGGTATTGTCCGGTCAGATTTGATCCCATACAATGAAGTACAAGAACCTTTTCGGTTGCAGGACTTAATTGATATGGTGAGCGACTGGAAAAATTCATTTGATGCTAAGTACGGGGGAAATCGTCGGGTACCAAAGTTCCCTCTACCCAATAACTGGCTCTTTCTTTTACGTTATGGATTTCACACGAAAGATAACACTGTATTAGACCATGTACATTTTACCTTAAAAAAAATAGCTTGTGGAGGGATCTATGACCAGGTAGGAGGTGGTTTTGCACGTTATTCCGTCGATGCTGAGTGGCACATCCCTCACTTTGAGAAAATGCTGTATGATAATGCTCTGTTAATCAGTCTTTACAGTGAAGCCTATCTCCATAAAAGAGATCCCCACTATAAACGTATTGTATATGAAACAATAGCATGGGTAAAAAGGGAAATGACACATCCTTCTGGTGCATTTTACAGTTCGCTCGATGCGGATAGTGATGGTGTTGAAGGTAAATACTATTGTTTTACGGAACGAGAAATTCGCGAGGCTTTGGGTGATGATGCGGAATCGTTTGTTCATTATTTTCAAATATCTTCAGAAGGGAACTGGGCAGAAATGAATACGAATGTGCTAAAGATCGACGAGCATGCTGACACATTGGCGCAAGACGTTGGTTATACAGCACAGGAATGGGAAAACTATCTCGCCGAAACGAAAAGGAGGCTATGGGACTATCGTGAAAAAAGGAATCGTCCTGCTTTAGACGATAAAATTCTTTGTTCGTGGAATGCCATGATGATCAGATCCTTATCTGATGCGTATCGTGTGTTTGATCAACCGGATTTTTTGGATGTCGCAAAAAAGTGTGATCAATTTATTAGTGAAAATCTTTTAAAAGCGAATGACAGATTGTTAAGACAGCCAGAACATCGGGGACGTCAGATTCTTGGTTTTTTAGATGATTATGCATTTTATATTGATGCTTTGATCGGATTGTATGAATGTACGTTCGAAGTCGGCTACCTGCTCCGAGCTAAAAAATTAACAGACAGGGTATTGGTTGATTTCTGGCAGAAAGGTGATACTGTGTTCAATTACAGTTCTCAAGAGGCGGAGCAGCTAATTGCCGATAAAAAGGAAGTTATGGATGATGTCATTCCTTCTTCCAATTCAGTTTTTGTCGGTCAATTATTCAAGTTAGGCTTGTTTTTTGATGATGATAACTATCGTTCAATGGCTATGCAGACTTTGGGTAATGTTTTTCCACAGATCAAAACTTACCCTTCCGCGTTTTCGAATTGGGCAATATTGGTATTAGAAGAGGTTGTTGGTGTTAATGAAATTGCTATCACTGGGCCAAAATTACATAAATATAGAAAAGAATTAGATCAGGTCTATCTTCCGAATCGTATAACCCTTGGGGGTACAGAAGAGAGTCTTCCTTTACTAAAAAATAAAATTGGACAAACAACGAAAGTATATGTTTGTAGAAACAAAAGTTGCAGCAAGCCGGTAAATAGTATACCAGCTGCCTTAAATTTAATTTTTAATCCGGAGAGTAATTAAAAGCTCTCCACAATTTTGATAAGATGAATATACAACCAAACACCGTAGTAGCGCTAACTTACAAGTTACACAAATTAAACAATGGAGAGAAGGAGTTTGTAGAGGAAGCAAACAAGGAAAACCCTTTAGTTTTCTTATCGGGTGTGGGTATGATGTTGCCTAAATTCGAAGAAAATATACAAGGCTTAAAAAAAGGTGATACTGTTGATTTTGAACTGAAAGCAGTTGATGCTTATGGCGATGTCGATGAAGCAGCGGTAGCTCAGCTCCCTGCTGATATGTTTAAAGAGTCTGGTATCCCACCTGTTGGAGAAATTATTCCTCTACAAGACAACCAAGGAAATCAATTCCGTGCGAAGGTAGTAGAGGTGAGTCCAGAAGTTGTTGTTGTAGATCTGAATCATCCCATGGCGGGACAAGATCTTCACTTTGATATTGAAGTATTAGAGGTTCGTGAAGCTACAGAGGATGAACTGTCGCATGGGCATGCACATGGGATAGATGGTCAAAGTAGTCATTAAAAGTAGCCATTAGTTGCTGAATTTTATTAGATTTGGAGAGGTTTGGGGATTTTCCTGAATCTCTCTTTTTTTTGAATATGAATTATTTCTTAGTTAAATCCGAACCTTTTAAATACAGCTGGCAACAATTTCTGAAAGATAAGCAAACATTCTGGGATGGTGTGCGTAATTATCAGGCTAGAAACAATTTAAAGGATATGAAAAAGGGCGATCTGGTACTTTTTTACCATAGTAATGAAGGAAAGGAAGTTGTAGGAATAGCTAAAGTCGTTAACGAATTTTATCAGGATCCAACTACGACTGATGACCGTTGGGTTGTAGTTGACTTGTCTCCCGTTGAAGAATTAAAGAACCCGGTAAGTCTGGAAACGATCAAAAATGATGATCTATTAAAAGAAACAGCATTGGTAAAGCAGAGCAGACTATCCGTAATGCCTTTGAAACGGGAAGAGTTTGATCGGATAGTCGAACTGGGAAGCTAAAGCCTTGGTGTATTTGAATTTGAGTTAAGAATGCTTCGCAGTTCAGAAGCTTCTGAGACTGCTAACCTTCCAGCTAAAACCAACCGTATCTCTCGCCGTTGAATCGCACTCTTATAGAATTCTTTCTCATCTTCTGTTTCCGGAACAAGTTGGGGAACTTTGACAGTATTTGAGTTTTCATCGATTGCAACAAAGGTATAGAAAGCTTGGTTAGATATTACCTTAGTCCCCCCAGGCATGTTTTGTGCCCATACAGTTAACCGAACTTCCACTGACGTGTTAAATGCTCGGGTTACCTGCGCTTCGATTGTTATTACCGCACCTAGTTTAACCGGATGTTTAAATGATACATTATCAACAGAAGCCGTGACTACAACCCTGTCACAATGTTTTTGTGCAGAAATCGCACCGGCTATGTCCATCCAATGAAGAAGCCGCCCGCCCATAAGATTATTTAGTGGATTGGTATCGTTAGGTAGAACCAATTCGTTCATGACTACATGTGAATCCTTTGCAAATTTTTTCTTCATCTTTACTTTAACTTTCTAATTGTTCAAGTTCCAGAATTTCATCCGCAATGCGCTCCCATTTTTCTTGGAGAGTAGCCTGTTCTGACTTGTTATATTCATAATCCTTGTTAAGCTTGGTCAACTTTTCCATGTCTTGGTAAACCTCTGGATCAGTAAGCTTGGTTTCTATTTCTTTTATTTTATTATTAATCGCCATGATGTCTTTATCCAGGCGATCTAAATCTTTATTTAAGCTTAAAGCCCGACGTTCTCTTGTGTTCTTATCTGCGTTATTGGATTCGCTGTTTTTCTTTACTTTTTTTTCCTTTACATGCTCCTTATGAGTACTATTGTTTTCTTTAATGAGCTTCCAATCTTCATATTCTTGATACGTACCAGGATATTCTTTGATTTTCATATCGTCAATATACCAAATCTTATTTGCGACATTGTCTAATAAGTAACGGTCGTGGGAAACGACAACAAACGTGCCTTCATATTGTTTCAAAGCCTGAATCAGAATGTTTATTGATTGAATATCCAAGTGATTTGTTGGCTCATCAAGTAATAGGAAATTCGCGTCGGCGGTTAATGCTTTTGCCAAAGCTACGCGCGACTTTTCTCCACCGGACAAGACTTTGACTTTTTTGAAAACATCGTCTCCTGTGAACAGAAAAGATCCTAAAATGGTTCGAAGCTCTGTCTCGGTATGTTTCGGTGCGAAGGCCTGTAGTTCTTGCAGAATTTCATTTTCCAGATGTAAAGCCTCCAATTGGTGTTGTGCAAAAAAAGTTTGCGTCACATTATGGCCCGATTCCGCCGTTCCTCCAAAGTCAGGATCCGCACCCGCTATAATCCTGAGTAAAGTAGACTTTCCTCGACCGTTTGCACCGATTAATGCTATTTTGTCTCCCTTCTCAATAAGTCCGTCTGCGTTCTTCAGAATAGGTACACCCGGGTAAGCCTTGCTAATATTCTTCAATGTCTTAACATGCCTGCCTGATTGTTTACTAAAACGGAAACTAAAATTAACGATCGGGTTGTAATCATCGACCGCGTCCACCTTTTCCATTTTATCCAGAGCTTTTATCCGACTCTGAACCATCTTCGCTTTACTTGCTTTAGCACGGAAACGCTCAATTAGTTTTTCTTCTTGTTTGATTTTAGCTTGTTGGTTTTTGTACTGATTGCTTTGTATTTCCTCACGTTGTGCTTTTTCTTCCAGGTAGAAACTGTAGTTTCCCGCATATATATTGAGCTTCCCTCTTTTTGATTCAACTGTTTTTTCAATTACGCGGTCCAGGAAATATCGGTCATGGGAAACTATGATTACCGCTCCTTCAAATGCCTGCAAATAGTTTTCTAGCCATTGAATTGAAGGTAAGTCTAAGTGGTTTGTAGGTTCGTCAAGTAAAAGCAAGTCGGGTGCCTGAAGTAAGATTCGTGCTAGCATAACCCGCATTCTCCATCCTCCTGAAAATTCGGATAGTTGGCGCTGCTGATCTCTTTCATCGAAACCCAATCCGGCCAAAACGCTAGCTGCTTTGTATTCTATATTGTAGCCATCGAGTGCTTCAAATTCGGCTTGTTTATCACTTAGTTTGTGTAGTATATCCTCACTGTAATCCGTTTCGAGCTTTTTGAGTAACTCTTCTATCTGATCATGCAATTCATTTTGTCTCTCAAAAGCTTCCATTGAAACCTGTAAGATGTTTTTGTCTGAGTGATATGATAGAAGATCCTGATTTAGATATCCGATCTTTAGGCCCTTAGCCATAGAGATCGTACCTCGGGTAGGCTGTAATTCACCCACAATTAACTTCAAAAGCGTGGTCTTGCCCGTTCCGTTAGCTCCAATAAGTCCGGTTTTTTCTCCAGGCTTTATATGCCAATTTGCTTCGTCATATAAAGCTCGTGCACCTATTTCGTAAGTTAAGTTATTGATAGATATCATTTCGCTGCAAAAGTACAATTTTTTAAATTGTTTCTATCTTTGCCTTATGTACAAACTTGTCAAACCTCTTTTTTTCTCATTAGATCCCGAAACAGCACATTACACCGTTACGGGCGGACTCAAAAGATTCTTAAAGATTTGGGGTTCCAAGAAGTTGATGAAAGCTTCTTTTTCTTATGAAAACCCCGCCTTGGAGCGAACCGTATTTGGTGTTAAGTTTAAAAACCCGGTAGGCTTGGCGGCAGGTTTTGATAAGAATGCTGAATTTACACAAGAGATGGCCTCGCTTGGGTTTGGTTTTATTGAAATTGGTACCGTTACCCCGAGGCCACAACCAGGTAATGATAAGCCTCGCATGTTTAGGTTGACCAAGGATAGTGCGTTGATTAATCGAATGGGTTTCAATAACCAAGGTGTAGATGTCGCGGCTTTACGCTTGAAATATTTTACTGAAAGAGATGGTTTGATTGTAGGAGGCAATATAGGTAAGAACAAAACAACGCCGAATGAAAACGCTGTCGATGATTATGTAATTTGCTTTGACAAGCTATTCGAGTACGTGGATTATTTTGTTGTCAACGTGAGTTCGCCTAATACACCGGGTCTTCGTGATTTGCAGGAAAAGGAGCCTCTAAAGAAAATACTCCATACACTCCAGCAACGCAATGAAGCTCGCGAAATACCTAAGCCTATCTTATTGAAAATCGCTCCCGATCTGACAGACAGTCAACTTGACGATATTGTTGAGATTGTAATAGACACCAAAATAGCGGGGGTTATCGCAACAAACACGACGATTGACCGGGAAGGTTTGCAAAGTCAAACTTCGCTGATTAATGAAGCCGGAGGTGTAAGCGGCAAACCACTCGCGGTACGATCTACAGAAGTTATTCGTTATTTAGCTGAAAAATCTAATCAACGTTTTCCGATTATCGGCGTAGGAGGTATTCATTCACCTGCAGATGCGCTAGCTAAATTGCAAGCGGGTGCGAGTCTCGTACAGATTTACACGGGCTTGATTTATGAGGGGCCTCAGTTGGTTAAACAAATTTGCAAGCGTTTGGTGAAAAAAGAATGAATAAGAATAAAAAAAACTGAAAGGTATTGCCTTTCAGTTTTTTGCCATATCCTTAATCAACAAGGATTATTTCTTCAAATCCGCTTCCAATTTGTCTAGAATTGCATTGTTTTTAACAACTTGTGCATTGGCTGGCATCTCTGAGCGGCTTCCAGTTTCAATGTTACGGCCTAATTTTAGAAATTGAACTTCTTTCTTGGCAGTTGTTTTATTTCTTCTATCTTTTCTTTTTAAACGTGTAACTCCCATTGTCGTGTTTTTTTAAAATTTATTACGAGGTCGGAAGCGGATTCGAACCGCTGTAAAAGGTTTTGCAGACCTCTGCCTAGCCACTCGGCCATCCGACCCTTTCCAGTAAAGGAATGCAAAAATAGTAAATTAATCCAGCAAGTCTAAGTTTTTTTTATTTTTCTGGATATTTCCGAACAAATAATGGCAGATGAAATCGCAACATTCAATGATTCTGCTTTGCCATTTCGTGGAATTGTGATTTTTTTCTGTATAAACCGTTCTATTTCCGAACGGATTCCATTCCCTTCATTCCCCAGTACAATTAATCCTCCTTGCTGAAAATCAGTTTCATAAATTGAGTTTCCGTCCAACGTAGCAGCATAAATTTTTACTTCCGTTTCTGTTAATAACGTCTTAAGATCACAATAAATGACTTTTACTCTCGCCAATGATCCCATGCTCGCCTGTACCACCTTCGGGCTGTAAGCATCGGTTGTATCGTCAGAACAAATCAACATATCCATTCCAAACCAATCGACTGTCCGGATAATGGTACCTAAATTGCCAGGATCTTGTATAAAGTCGAGCACAAAATAAAATTTGTCGGTAATTTTTGACGGTTCCAACTTGTGGTCTGGTATTTGAAATAAAGCTAACGCACCCTGAGGGTTTGTTAATGCGCTTATTTTCTTTAAATCTTGGGAAGAAACTTCTATTCCTTTTATTTTATCCAGAAAATTGAGCACTTTTGACGAAAGTTCAGGGAGATAGTATAAACTGTGTAAAGTATAATCTTCGTTAAAAAACTCCGTTATGGATTTAATACCCTCCACAATAAAGAGCTTGTGGCTTTTTCGGTATTTTTTTAATTGAAGTGACTTGATTAGACTTATTTGAGATTTTGAGAGCATTATCAACTTCGAAATTATTTTTTTTTACAATAATAGCGCTTTTCACGCTATTTGTTACATCTTGTCGATCAACGAAATTACTTGAAGACGATCAAAAACTGGTGACCAAAGTTAAATTGGAAGGAATTGAGCAGCGTTTTGAGGAGGCCGCCTCTGAATATGTACAAAAAGATATCCGTCCAAACTCACCCATCAATTTATTTATATACAATTTCGCAAATGGTCAGGACGGACATTATCGCACATCGAATATTCGGAACGTAGGGGAAGCCCCAAGTATTTTGGATAGCTCTTTGGTAGAAATATCACGAAGTCAGATAGAACGTTTTCTATTTACAAAGGGCTATTTCAACGCGAAAGTAAGCGACTCTGTTTCTATCAACAAGCAAAAAGCTCATATTGTATTTCAAGTTGATCAAGGAGATCCGTTTCATATCGAAAATTTTAAAACCGAGATTGCAGACAAACGTTTAGATTCGTTTTATCATAGATTCCGTGATACGGTGAAATTGTTGAGCCCTGGTATGCGTTATGATACAGACTCGTTGGTCATCGTACGTGAGCATCTCTACAATCTTGGAAGACGCATTGGTTACTATGATTTTTTACGTCAGTATATTCGTTTCGAGGTTGATTCTAATAAAGCCGGAAATTTTGTCGATTTAAAATTAATTATCGATAATCCAGAAAATAAAGCTAAACATACTATTTACCGGATTGACAGTAGTTTTGTTCAGATTTCCACCAGCGGTGATTCCACCATTGAGAACCCTTCACTCGATACCCTCAGGCGAGGAATGTATTATACGGATCACAGTAATAAATTCAGAGCCCAACCTATCAACCGATATATCTTTTTAAAGCGGGGCAATATTTATAATATTGACTATGAAAACTTAACGTATGACCGGCTTTATGAATTAAATGCTTTTAAAAGTGTAAAGGTCGATTACCGAAAATCTGATTCGACACTGCTTAATGCCTATTATGAATTAGTTCCATTAAAACGCATGGCTAATCGAGTTGAAGGTGAATATACGTTCAATTCTGGAAGAAGTGGATTCAATATAGGTAATACCTATACTAATCGTAACCTTTTCGGAGGAGCGGAACAGCTGGAATTGAAAGCTCAATTTGGAGTTTTATTTGATTCAGAGCTGGAGGGGCATCTGTTAGACCGTGTCTTTAATCGTGATCTCCAATTAGGTGCCACGCTGACAATACCTCGGTTGCTGGTACCGTTTAGGATTCCTATAATCGGCCGCAATGGGATGCCACGTACTATTTTCTCCAGTAATTGGCAAATTTTTGATCAAAAGAACACCTATTCCAACCGCTATTTTATTAACTCAGTCGGATATGCATGGAACGAAACCAAATATAAGTTACATCAAGTAACACCTATTTTGCTAGAATATCGAATTGGACGTTTGGCTCCTGATTTCAAAGAACAGCTTGACAGAGAAGGCTATCGGTTATATATTGAAACCAATGATCGAGCTTATTTCGGTTTGGGTAGTCAATATGCATATACATTTAATAATTTAAGGTTAAATACCCTAGATGACTTTATTTATTTTCGAGGAACACTCGATCTCAGCGGAAATACACTAAGTTTGTTGAGTTCAGTTGTCAATTTTGACAAGAACGAAAGCGGCGAGAAAACACTGTTTGGGGTTCCTTACCTTCAGTATACTAAAGTAGAGACCGATTTTCGCTTTTATAAACATTTAGGAGGTGAAAAGCAATTGGTTTTCCGGTTCAATCCGGGTATTGCGGTGCCTTACGGGAATAATCAAGATTTCCTGATTTTCGAAAAGAATTTCTATGGGGGTGGAATGAGTGGTATTCGTGCTTGGCAAGCCAGAACACTGGGTCCGGGAGGCTACAACCGCTCCGTTCTGCCAGATTCACTGCGACTAAATCTTCGCAACTTGGATCAATTAGGTGAGATAAAGATGGAGGCGAACGTGGAATATCGCTTTAAAATTCTCAATAACTTCTGGGGCGCTAAGCTCAAAGGAGCAACCTTTGTCGATGCCGGTAATATCTGGCGTTTACGTGATAATGGTGTTAATCCAAACGGGCAGTTTAAGTGGAATAGCTTTGTAGACCAAATCGCCATTGGCGGGGGGTTCGGTTTCCGTTTCGATTTAGATTATTTTGTTTTTCGGCTCGATATAGCAGCAAAAATCAGGGATCCCCAGTTTGAGGGCTCTGATCGGTGGGTAATAGGCGAACTGTTTGATAGTAAGGAGTTCAGAGATCGATACTATCAGACAAACTTTCCCGACAAATACAATTTTATCCAATACAACTTTGGAATCGGTATGCCGTTTTAATATCTAATTGAGTTTAGATCAAGTTCTGTATTCCATGTACAATGGTGTCAAAAAAGGTTGTCACGTCAAGCCCTTTTTTATAGTTGAAGTAGATTATTATCAGAAAGATGATGATAGCTGCAGTTAGAAATTTTCTGAACATCATTACAATTAGAACCAAAGCCAGTGGAACTAAAATAAGCCAAATCCAACTGATTTTGAATATATCTAAGCCGCTTTCAGTCTTGTTGATATAGAATAACTGTCCGTGTGAACCGTTTGTGTTGACATGCTTTATAAAAGCAAATGTTGAATTTTCCACCTCGTTATCTGTTGTGGCTACACCGTCTAAGAACTCTAAACCCGATGTAAATCCATTAACAGTAAATTGGAAGGTTCCGTTAACATACTCCAATGGATTTTCAAGCGAATCAGTAGCTATAATCGCCAGCTTACCATTTTTTATCAGCGTTTCTTTAACTATAAAATGGTTGATCTCATTTTTTTGAGCTTGGCTGGACAGGGGAAGTAAAATTACGACCAACATCAACCACAGCGGTTTATAAATGGATTGAAGCATATTAATCAAAGTTCTTATTCTTATGCGTGTTCTAAATATTTATAAAACAAAATTACAAAAAAAGGCCGTTTCGAAAGAAACAGCCTTTTTCAATTGTTGATCTTAATCTTTATAATTCGTAACCGATCGAGAACGAAAGCACCCGGTTGTTTTGTTTAACATCCGAGCTGTTATCAGGCATAATGTCAGCAAGACCTAAACCGTAACCAGCCCCCAGAGTTAAACCATTTCCAAGACGATATCCACCCAAGAAGTTAACACCAAAGTCAGTTCCCTTTTGAGTTCCGTCTTTACCAAATTCAAACTCATCGCTTATTTCAACATCACCGCTTTCAATTTTGTTTTCACCTGAAATACCAAATGCGGCATAAGGACCAGCACCTAGGAAGAAGTTACCGCCGCCCATTGTGGGGAATTTAGCAACTGCATTTACTGGAATTTCAATCCACATGGTGTTTTGTTTCCAGCTTCCCAAGTCATTTTCCAATTTAGCCCCTTTACCTTGTAAAGACACTCCTGGTTGGATCGAGAACATTTGGTTAATCGGTGCGTCCAAGTAACCTGTTACGTGGAAATTCGTTGTACTTTTCGTTTCAAAGTCACTGTTGCTGAAATTATAGTTGGGTAAATTCACCCCCGCTTTAAATCCATATCCTAGTTCCTGAGCAAATGCTCCAAATCCAAATAGCACTGCAACTGCAGATAAGAATAATTTTTTCATAGTTTCTATTTTTTTGTTATTTAAAACACCAAGCTCTTTGCAAGTGTCACGCCAAAAAATGCATTAAAATTATAACATGCTGATAGCTAGTGTTATAATTTTTTGTAGAAAATAATTCAAAGTGTACTTAAACGTATACAAAGCGTGGAAAATATCCGATATTTTTTTATATTTTTGGTATCCCAGCTTAATTGATATAGGTATTATAATCAAACAGAAAGATCATGAACGGACAAAACAGAAAGAATATTCACCCAGGGCTAGCAGTTGCTATTATCCGAAAGGAAGATCAGCGAAGTGGAAAACAGACACAGGGCAGAGTAAAAGATATCTTAACTTCGGCACCCAAACATTCTCGGGGAATCAAAGTGCGCTTAGAAGATGGCCAAATTGGACGTGTAGCAGCTATATTGACCGAAGAATAATGTGAATAAACCTGCATTTCACATTTACATAATATTTAATTAATAGCATATTCATCCCAAAAGACAATCTTTGTGGATATGTTAAATGTGCTGTGGCTTCACGCATGCCGCAGTCTATAAATTCTTAAATATTTAATTGGATTATGAAAAGAAGAGCCTTTTTTAAGAAGGGATCCATGATTGCTGCAGGTGCTAGTTTAATCTCACCTCTAGATTTATTAGCCGGAAGCCAGAAGCAACTTCCAACGTTGCCTCATCAAGGTAAACGAGCGAAGAATATTATCTTCATGGTAAGCGATGGAATGAGTACCGGAACACTCACGTTAGCCGACCTGATGCTTCAACGAAAAGAGGGCCGCCAATCCACCTGGATGTCTCTTTACAATAAGGGAACAGCAACACGAGCGTTAATGGACACCGCTTCTGCCAATGCATTAGTTACCGATTCTGCTGCCGGGAGCTCTTCTTGGGGCGGAGGCGTTCGTGTTAATAACGGTGCTTTAAATGTTAATCCAGATGGGTCTTTCAATAAGCCTATATTGCAAAAGTTTAAAGAAGCTGGTAAATCAGTTGGATGCGTCACCAGCGTACCCATTACACATGCTACTCCTGCTGGCTTTTGTGTCAATGTCGCTAGTCGAGGTGATCAATCAATCATAGCCGAAGAGTACCTGAAGCTTGAGTTTGATGTGATGATGGGTGCGGGGTCGGAGTTTTTCAGCGCAGAAGACCGTAAAGATCGGGTTGATCTTTTTCGGAAGTTTTCACAAAAAGGATATTCAGTAGTAAAAAATAAAAAAGAGCTTCAGAGCCTTTCATCTTCGGATACG
The DNA here is from genome assembly GCF_003449035.1 of Pedobacter indicus. Lineage (NCBI taxonomy): Bacteria > Pseudomonadati > Bacteroidota > Sphingobacteriia > Sphingobacteriales > Sphingobacteriaceae > Albibacterium > Albibacterium indicum. The sequence continues at coordinate 2,985,326 of NZ_QRGB01000001.1, read as the reverse complement.
AAACCAATTTTAGGGGTTTTTCATAAAGACGGTTTGCCATATGTAGTAGATGTTCAATCAAGTACTGAACTTCAGAACCGGATTCCAACCTTGGCGGAAATGACTAAAATAGCTATTAACCGCTTGAAGCAAAATAATAAAGGTTTTGTTATGCAAATAGAGGGTGGGGCAGTCGACTGGGCGGCTCACTCCAATGATGCAGCTGCATTGATTTATGAGCAAATCGCTTTTGATGAAGCGATTAAAGAAGCAATTGATTTTGCAGAAAAAGATGGTGAAACGTTGGTTATTATTACTACCGACCATGGTAATGCTAATCCGGGACTATTCTCAAGTGATAAGAAATTTGAGTTATTGCAAACAGTTAAACAGAGTAATAACTGGATTCTCAATCAATTGGATGCGTCTTTTAATAGATCGAAACTGATTGATTTAGTCAATGCAGCTCAAGGCTTCACATTGAGTCAGGATGAAGCGCAGCAAATATTGAGATATTATCAAGGTTCAGAGTCTAAAGGAGTTCCAGTTGATGTTTTTGCAAGGATAGCTTCAAAATATACGGGTGTTGCATTCGGGTCAACCGGACATTCTTCAGATTTTGTGGAGTTAACCATGTATGGCCCGGGAGCAGAACAACTTCCTCAGTTTGTAAAGAATACCGATCTACATAATTTTATGCTTGATGCAGCTGCAGTAAAAGCAGTGAGGGTCTAAAAATTACCGTCAGGCACGAATTATTGTCAGGTAAGTTTGATACTTTACCAAGAATCGTTTATCTTAAAGGCGAATTTATTAGCCACGTTAACGTAAACATAAATTGTGACATAACATGCATGACAACAAGAAGAACCTTTTTATTAATTCTAGCAGAAGATCCTTTCTCAAGAACTCAGGCTTAGTCCTTTTAGCAAGTTCGTTAGCTAGTCCTTTAGCGGCTTCATCTGTATTTGCTGGACAAAAATCTATAATCAAGGTTGGATTAATTGGTTGTGGAGGTCGAGGCACGGGTGCCGCAGCTCAAGCGATGAAGGCTGACCCAAATGTCGAGCTCACGGCCATGGGTGATGTATTCCCTGATAGGTTAGAAGGAGCCTATTCATCTTTGGAAAAAATAAATCCGAAGCAACTTAAAGTTGATAAGAAAAATAGGTTTATAGGCTTTGACGCTTATCAGAAGGTTATTGATTCAGGAGTTGATGTCGTTTTGTTGACAGCTCCTCCGGGTTTTAGACCGTTACATCTGGAAGCAGCTGTCGAAGCCGGGAAGCATATTTTTTGCGAGAAACCGGTTGCCGTCGATGCACCGGGGGTAAGAAAAGTGATTGAACTATCGAAGAAAGCAAAAGAGAAAAATTTATCGCTGGTATCTGGTTTCTGTTTTCGCTATGACAACCCCAACCGAGCAACATTCACAAAAGTATTAGAAGGTGATGTGGGGGGTATTAAAGCTATTACAACATTCCGTAACGGAGGTGAAGTTTGGTATTTCCCTCGTGAAGAGGATTGGACGGAGATGACTTACCAAATGAGAAATTGGTATTACTATAACTGGCTATCCGGTGATTTCATTGTGGAGCAGGCTGTTCATAGTTTAGATATGATGTCATGGGCCATGGGAGACGTCATGCCAGTGAGCGCAATGGGTACTGGAGGTCGTCAAGTTCGTGTTGATCCCCAATATGGTAACATCTATGATCATTTTGCCGTCGAGTTTGAATATAAAGATGGAGCAAAAGGCTATCACTTTACAAGACAGCAAGCGGGTACAACCAATCGGAACAGTGTCGACGTAATGGGAACAGCAGGAAATGCTATCGTTAATATCGGAAGTCAATATGAAATTAAAGGTCAGAAACCCTGGAAGTTTTCTGGTCAGAAAAATAACATGTATCAGACTCAGCACGATGAGCTTTTCGCTTCCATTCGTAGCGGGAGGCCTATTCATGACGGAGACTACATGGCCAACAGCACACTCTTAGCTATCTGGGGTCGCATGGTTGCTTATACCGGTCAGCGTATTACTTTTGAAGAAGCACTGAATTCGCCTAAATCATTAGGACCTGATGTCGCTAGCTATACATGGGATCTGAAGATTGATATGCCCCCTATTGCGGTTCCCGGAGTAACGAAAATAAGTTAGTTTATAAGCTTCTAAATTATGAAATCTTACATTTTAGGTATTACAGCACTTTTTTTGCTATGCTTCGCTCATCGCGTACCTGCACAAGATAAAGGTATTCAGTTTGGAACGGAGATCGATTATTACGATTTGATTTCGGGGAAAACCGATGCAGGAAAAACAATTCAATGGATTGATGTAAATACCACTCCAGAAACTTGGCGGATCGAAGACGACCTTCTTGTATGTGAGGGTTTGCCAATAGGCGTTATGCGGTCAACAAACCACTATGAAAATTTCATTATCCACGTTGAATGGCGCCATATGGAAGCCGGCGGTAACTCGGGGATGTTTGTATGGAGTGATGCCAAACCTGGTGATAATCGCTTGCCTGGTGGAGTCGAAGTTCAGATGCTGGAACTTGATTGGGTCAATCAAAATATCCGCGATGGAGTAAAACCTCCAATAGCTTATGTACATGGCGAATTATTTGGCGTCGGTGGTGTAAAAACTATTCCTGACAACCCTCGGGGTGAGCGGAGCAAATCCATTGAAAACAGAGCAAAAGGGAAAGGAGAGTGGAATACGTATGAAGTGATTTGTATTGATGGTACAATTAAATTGTCAGTCAACGGCAAGTTTGTCAATGGTATAAGCAAATCAACAATTAAAAAAGGTTATTTATGCCTTGAATCAGAGGGTGCAGAAATACACTTCCGCAATCTCAAAGTAATTAAATTGCCACCAGGAGTAACCTCAGCTGAGCAGATTGCCGCAGAAATAAATTAATACATACCAACTCTGATGTAGAGTTCTGTAGCGCTTTATTTCTGAATAGCAATTGTTTCGGGACTAACTTTTCCGTTATGGCAGGTCATGCAGGAAATATTAGCCATTATGCCCTCTTCATCAACACGGTGAAAATATTTCTTGTTTATTTTCGCCGTCATTTTCATCATTTTTCTCGCAATTTCCTTTTCTATTTTATCGTCGCTTGCAAAGTCTAGTTTAGAAGCATCATCCTTGCGTGGCGCATGACAATGGCCACATTTCACACCCAATGCAACTTTAAATCCGTCCATTACGTCATCAAGTTCTTCTTTGCTGATGTCCTTAGGTAAAACTTTTAAATTTTTAGCTCGGTACTCTTGCGTAGCGGGTTGACCTTCTTTTGGCATAAAAGCGCTTAAGCCGATCCCCAAAGAAATAATAGCAAGAAGGGTTAAGGTTTTCTTGTATGTCATGGTAATGTAATTTTTATCCAATATATAAAAAAGAACTCACATTCCATCCGATGAAAGAAAATTTTGATCAACAATAATATGATTGATTTAAATTATTCCCATTTCTTTTGCTTTTTGCACCAGGTTGATGGTTTTACTGACATCGAACTTCCGGAGAAGGTTTTTTCGGTGACTATCAACAGTTAAGGAGCTGATAAACATTTTCTCAGCGATCATTGGAGAGCTTAAACCTGCATCCAGATATTGAAGTACCTCTTTTTCACGCTTTGTTATCGGCGGAATTTCCAGTAACTCCTTTTTAGTCAAGGAATTCAATGTTTTCTGCGCTTCTTTACCGAAATAAACCCCTCCGTCGTAAATATGACGTATTGCTTGTTCCACAACCTGTACCGACTCACTTTTGACCAGGTAGCCCGAGGCGCCATTGTTCAACATCCTGACGATGACGCTTCGCTCGTTAAAATTGCTCAAACCCAAGATCTTGATGTCCGGATACATTTTTTTTACCTGTACACAAAGGTCGATACCATTATCGTCGGGTAAGTTAACATCTAGCAAAAGGACGTCAGCAATATCATCGCTCAATATGCTCATCAATTCGCCTCCACTCTTAGCTGTGGCAACCACCTCCATATCACTTTTTTGCACAATAAAGCTATGGATCCCCTCGGTTATAAGAGGGTGGTCATCACAGATAATGATTCTTATCTTTTTCATATATGACATTCTATGCTTATGATCGTACCCTTACCCAGTTGCGAATCGATATTCATTTTACCTTCGAGGTAGGCCACTCTCATTTCTATGTTGTTTAACCCCATATTGCGTTTTGTCTTTTCGACATCAAAACCCTTACCATTGTCTTCTACATCAATCAGAAGCAAATTGCCTTCTAATGTGCATTGTAATAATATTTGGCTAGCATCGGCATGTCTGATAGCGTTGTTTACCAATTCAAGCATCACGTGGTAAAGAATCAACTGTACGTTTTTATCTGTTATAGGAGAAAGATCGTTGCAGTAGAAGCTGATTTGAACATCGTCCGTGTTCAACGATTGGCAGAAATCTTTCAGCGCATCTTCCAATCCATATTTTAGCAGGTTTTCAGGTATCAGGTTTCGTGCTGTACGTCGTAATTCCGTTAGAGTCATGTCTAATTGCTCCACCGTCTTTGTCAGATCTTCATCTTCCGTCATTCGGGCCTTCGTGTCCAATTTCATCTTAATTCCCGTTATCATACCTCCAAGTCCGTCGTGGAGATCACGCGCCAAGCGTAAACGTTCTTGTTCTTCTCCATCCATTAATGCTCTGGCAACCTCAATTTCTCTCTGTTGTTCTAAAGAAAGCATCTGCTGTTGATTCCGTCGTTTACGCAGTTTTAACGCATAAAAGAAAATACAACTAAGTAGGATAATAAACACTGCGCTACCCCATAGAAACATAGACTCGATCCGTCTTTTGTTTTGCAGCGTCAGGATTTCCTTTTCTTGTTCCGATGTTCGGTATCTAGCTTCCATACTGGCGATTTGCGCACGCACATTTTCTGCGTGGAGGGTGTCGCTCAGTAAGCGATATTCATCAAGTAGCTCATAAGCCCGCTGGTGATCTCCTAATTCCGCCTCAACCTCAGCGAGTTCCACCAAAAAAGCGAGTCTGTTTTTCCGGAGTGCGTCGTATTTATTATTTCCTAATATGCTTTCTAATTGCGCTTTAGCAGCCTGATAATTTCCTTGCAGCTTATATACTTGGTATTTTTCATATTGTAAGGTAAGCAAATCATAGTCTGCTTTTAATCTATTAGCATGCTCAATTCCACGCTCGATACTTTCAAGCGATAAGGCCGGCTCATTATTTAGTCGATGATACATCGATTTGACCGTATAATAGAAAGCAAAGATTTTAGATTCCGGAAACACTTCTAGCAATTCATAAGCATTGTCCAATGATTTATTCGCACCATTCAGATCTTGTTGATAGACCTGTGACTGTGCCATATTAATATAAGCACGAGGAAGGTTTTCTCCATCATTCTTTTCTTTGCTCAACACTTCAATCGCCTGATTGTAGTAGTCGATCGACTTCTCATAAGATTTATGGTTATAGAAGATCATCCCAACGTCAGATAAATAACCGGACAAAATCACATTATTGCCCGATCTTTCGGCATAAGGAATACAATACTTAAGAGTAATATCTAGAAAAGAGCGATCGTTCCCCCTAAACTGGTCGAGCGTCGCGTAGTTATGCCACAATCTCGCCTTATACCCATAAGCCTCCGGCGTATGGAAGCTCTCGAGCCGTTTTGCGCTTTCCATATACAGTTGCTGGGAACGGTCAATATCATAGTCAAAATAAACTCCACCTTCATAAAATAGCGAAACAGCTTCTAGGTAGTCATTTCCGTCCGCAAGAGCTTTGCCTTTATCTAAAAACTCCAATGCTTTTGTACTATCTCTGTAAGACCAATAGTCTGATATTTCAAATAATAGCAACACTTTTTCTGTAATCGACTTTTCTTTCGTAACCCTGTTCATCAGACTATCAATCCGCTGGGCTGAAACAGGCAGACAAGCAAAAAGCAGAAGAATATGGACGAGGAATCTTGTCAAGGTTCAGTTTGTTTATATCAGTAAATTTAGAAACGTTTTTCGATAGCTCAATATATTTGGAAGGCTAATCCTAAAAATACCTAAAAAGGGGGAGGTGAGTTTCCTTAAATGAGAGGATTGTAAGAGGGTATTACGGCAATTATCTTTGTAATAATAATTTTGTGATTATGTCAAGAACATCTTCCGAATTAAGAACTTTTTAATCATATTTGTATAGCTAACTAGCCTGAATTTCAGGCAATAATTAAATTTAAATTCATATTATATTACAAAAACCCAGACCATGAAAAAACTAAAAATTTCACATTTAGTCGCTGTCTTCTTCTGTTCAGCAATTTTGATGTTTTCGTCCAATGCTAAGGCTCAGTATAGAACCGGAGCTGGTTTATTAATTGATTTTGGCGATGGAGCTACCTTAGTGGGGCCTCACATTAAGCACTTCTTCTCAGCGAATAACGCTGTTGAAGGTGCCGTCCTTTTCAATAATAATTTTACTTCTATTCAGGCTCTTTATCAATATCACCAAGGCATTTCTGGTGCTGAGGGGCTCCAGTGGTATTTAGGTGCGGGTCCTGCGTTTTCCTTTGCCAACTCAAATTCTGACATATCGCTTGTAGGAACATTGGGTTTAGATTACAAAATTACGAATGCACCATTAGCACTTTCATTTGATTGGCGCCCAAGAATGGAGTTCTATGACGGTGGTAGTGATTTCTTGCCCGGTCGCTTTGGTCTTGGCTTCCGATTTGTATTTAAATAATACAATCAAAGTATTGCAAAGTTCTCGTTTGCTGGAAGGGTTTTCTTTTCGTCCCTTTCAGCGGATGGGGGCTTTGTTACATTAACAGCATGTCTATTCGGTGAGCGTGTACAATCTCAAGTTCGTCAGACCATGCGAAGACTGTAAAAAAGCCATCCTGCGAGGCCACCATCGCTAATGCGTCGCGTTGATCGTAGGCAAATTGTGCAGCGGCAAGGTGCCGTGTTCCTCCCACTTCTGCAATACCTCGTAATTTTCTCTCCCTTCCGGCCGTCGGTTCGGAATATAAAATTTGCTTTACAGGCTTTCGTCCATCCACTCGGGTCACTTTCGTCCCGAACGCCAGTAAACGATGATCTCTCGTAACAACAGTTGCACCGTCAACAGCCGTAAAGCCTGCAATTGAATCGATCGATCGGCGCAATTGTGCTTTATACGTTTCTTCTGATCGTTTTTTACTATTTTTCCCCATACCGTTAGGTACAATAGAATAGGCTGGGTCAAACTGATATCGGATAGGCTGTACGATAGACTTTAACCAGTTGTCCTCTTGGTTTGGCACAACCAGCATCAAGGCGCCGCGCCCGTGCCTGCGCATCGCTAAGGCAAGCTCAACCAAAATATTAGCGTCTTCACCTTGTTCTGGCGATACCGGAAAGCCCAACAGAGCACTTAAGATATCGAGACGATCATTAAAGAGTCCCCATTGGTTTTCGTCTACTAATTTTATCTGATTACCACGTAACATGGCGATATTGATAAACTTGGCCCCAATATCATTGTTCTTTTGTTTCACAACTAGCAAACCTGCCTCAATAACCTCCAGTACAAAGCAAGATGTTGGTACCTTATGGGTTGTTCCCCAGATAATAAGCCGATCCTCGTCTCTCCAAATACCCAGATGGACTCCCGGTAAAATAACAGCAGGTGATAGTTTAACCAAATTGTGAGGTGTCAGTCGCTGCGGCTCGTTGAACACAAGGTTATTTTCACCAGCTGCAGGCGGTAGAAATGCCATGGATATTTTCGGTACGTAACCTTCCTCGTGACGTAGGCTGGCCCAAAAGGCTGCATCTATAAGCCCTTCGATTACATATTGATCTGGTGCCAAAGGGTTCTTTTTGGTTTTCTTCGCTGAAGAGGGAAATTGCTGTTCGAAATGTTCTCGCAAAGTAGAGGAAACCATTTTAGCTGCCAGGTAGGTAGGTTCAGATATCATAGAACCAAAATACGAAAAAGTTCTTTCTTTATGCTATCTTTAAGACCCATCGTTCAGGGTGCAAACAAATAATTAGAAAAGCAATAGTCATGAAAGTCTTTATATACAGCTCCTTTAATGAGAAGTTTTATAATGAATTTAAAAATGAAAAATTAACAACAATACAGTTTGTCTTTAGAGACAAGATGCGCAACGATCAAGCTCGCCTTGCATTCGAGGAATGCGATGTTCTTATGGGTAACCCACCACCTGAATGGTTTGAGAATATTCCCCCGAAGCTCAAGTTTTGGCAAATTGACTCGGCTGGTTTTAATCAATATAAAGGGCTGAAGTTACCTTTCCCAGTTGCTAATATGGGCGACTTATTCGCTCAAGCGTGTGCTGAAACCATGTTGGCTGGAATATTAGCCTATTATAGAGGAATGGATAAACTGATAAAGCTTCAACAGAAGAAAAAGTGGGAAGGGTTACAGTTAAGAAGAACACTCCATTGTCTTGGCGATAAAAAGGTTTTGATATTAGGTAGTGGAACTATCGGGTTAGCTATCCGGAAAATGTTAAAAGGTTTTGGGGCGGAAGTGAAGCTAAGTGCAAGGACAAGCCCAATAGCTGATATCCATGACTTTTCAGATGTATTGAAAGTGTTAAGCGATACTGACCTGGTTATAAATACGCTTCCCGGTACCGCTGAACAATATGTTTCAAAAGAGTTTTTTGAATCTATGAAAAAGGGGAGTGTTTACGCAAATGTGGGTAGAGGTAATACAACGAATGAGGGGGAACTCATCAAGAACCTACAGTCGAAGAAATTAGGCGGCGCTATTATCGATGTCACAAACCAAGAGCCATTGCCCAAGGATAATCCACTATGGGATATGGAAAACGTGATCCTTACACAGCATACCGGTGGCGGAAGCATTGACGAGGATCAGGGAAAAATAGGTCGTTTTCTTAGGAATTTAGATCGTTTTATGAATAAAAAACCCATAGAAGACCTTGTTGACCTCACTATGGGTTATTAAATTCTTATGCTTTTTGGGTAAACCTATTTCTCAATTTCTACAATGGCCGCTTCTGGTGCATTCTTCTTTACCGAAGCAATACCATTAGCTCTTCCCGAGGAAGATTGATACATTTCGCTTCCGCCAATGATCTGACCGTTAGTGGCTTTTAGATTAAAATAGTACTTGCCGTTAGATGAGGTTTTCTTGTCAAATTTGCTTTCATCCTGAGAGTTTTTTCTCACGGATTCAATGCCGTTGAGACAACTAGCCTTACTGCTGTAACCTTCACTAGTCAAAATTACCTGACCATTTGACGCTTTTAAGTTAAATTGGAACTCGCCGTTTTTTCTGGTTTTAATTTCAAATTTTCCCATAAAATTAGATTTTGATGTTTCGGTTTTAATCTAATTTACATATTTGGATTTAAAACCAATGAAAAATATTTCGAATTCCTTGTAATTTTTCATGTGTAGTCAGTTTGTAGTCGCTTATTCGGTATTTGTATATGTACTGCAATAATGCTTCTATTGACCGTGTACTTTTTTACATGCAATTTTACATTACTATAGGAAGCAACTACACCTGCGTATGAAGCTTATCTGAAAGCAATGATTCATGAAATGGATCACCAGAAGAAAGCAGAATATGCAGCACATTTCGCCAAAGAAAATGGTACCGGCGGAGTGGCTGATGATATTGAGTTTTAGAGCCGGTCATTTTAGAGTCGGTCAGGATATGGGATGCTTTCTCCGGAAGATGTATAAACCGGTAGCAAGGCATCCCATTTTCTTAACTGATCAGCGAGCATTTTGCTTAGCTTCTTGGTTTTAGCGTTCATCGTTGAAGCCAAATTATGCTGTTCTCCGATATCTTTTTTAAGGTTATAGAGTTCCAGTTTCCCGTGTTTTATGTCGTAAATCAGCTTGTAGTCACCCAGGCGAATAGCCGAAAAGTAATTAATCCCATGACCATCTGTTGGTACCCATTTATGAGGATAGTTCCAGATCAATGCACGTTCTTTCCAGCTGTTGTTCTCCCGTCCTTCCAAGACAGGTTTTAGACTCATACCGTCGATTTCCTGAACGAGATTACTTTCTTTCACCTGAGCGAAATCCAGAATCGTCGGAAATAAATCCTCTACGATAACCGGTTGCTCGCTTTGCGCCGGTTTGCCGTCTGTTTTTTTAATCAGAAGAGGAATCCGGATACCTCCTTCGTATAGCGAGCCTTTTCCGGCTTTTAAAGGACGGTTCTGTGTGTGTTCTTCGCCCGATCTTGGTGGCGCTAAGCTTAAGCCCCCATTGTCGCTCATGAAGATAATAACGGTATTGTCATAGATCCCTTCTTTTTTAAGAAAAGCCACGACATCACCTAAACTCTTGTCAAAGCCTTCTACCAGAGAAGAGTATGCCGCCTCGGTAGAATCCAGCCCCTGATCAAGGTACTTTTGTACAAAGCGGTCATCAGGCTGTATTGGTACATGAACCGCATAGTGAGATAGGTTTAAAAAGAAGGGCTCTTTTCGACGGATTGGTTCCTTGATCGACTGGATTGCCTTGAGAGTCAAAGCTTCCGTCAAGAACGTATCGGTTCCGTGAAATTCACTTAAATCAGGTACCGCCTGATAACTTGCTTTGTTGGGAATATTTCCATAGTTCTCCGTCCCATAATAGCTTTGAGGGTGTCCGGCCGCGTGTCCCGCAATATTAACTATAAAACCCAGATTAGTAGGGTTTGCGCCAGGAGTACCAGCTGCTCCCCAATGTGCTTTCCCGACATGAATGGTATAATAGCCGTTTTCTTTTAATACCTGAGGTAATGGTGTAGCATAGACCGTATGCGAAATGTTCGGTACCGGGCTTAGTCCATTAATGTTCCAATCTGGCGGGGTTAACATTTCATCGGCAGCGTCGGTTGGTTTATTTGCGGTGGGGTGCGTCCAGTTCGTTACCTTATGGTGTGCTGCGTTCATCCCCGTCAGTAAGCTGATCCGCGTCGGAGTGCAAACTGACGTAGAGTAAGCATTTGTAAATTTAGTTGACTCCCTAGCCAGTTTTTCAATAGTTGGCGTATGGAAACGTTCATTGATTGCCGTTTTTTCCTTGTAGAAAGGCTCGGACAAGTCCTGCCAGCCAAGATCATCCACCATAAAGACAATGATATTCGGTCTTGATTGATCTTGTGCATATAATGAGGCCGAAAGCATCAAAAAAACAAATAAAAGGAATCGAGTTTTCATATAAGCTAAATATATAAAAAATTCGATTCTTCGTCTTTCGACCAAGCCATTAATTATGCATTAATAGAAAGAAAGAAGCTTATTAGCCTATCTCTTTACTCCGGCATGGGCTCACCTTTTTTGCAGTGATATATCGTTGTTTCGTCGATTTCCTCGTCATTTGAAGTTACAGTAGCGGTAATACTTAACAACAGCTCACCGTCTACAGATTCAACTTCATAGACATATTTCTTACCTTCATGCTCCAGGATGATCTGATCCGAGTCGGGATAGTACACTCCGTTTTCGGTAGTGTAACCATTACAGATGAGAAACCTTCGATAAGTCACTGAGTTGTCTTCTTTGATCTGGAAATGACTTTCAGCTTTGCAATCTTCCCATAGTTCTTCGTGAACAGTTTCTCCGTCGATAACAATGCTTTCCTTGTGGATGTACCAATAGCCTTCAAGACTGGGTTTTGTGTTATCATCTTTACTACAAGATGAAATAGATGTCACTGCTAGTGCGACCAAAATAAAAAATAAGAGTTTTTTCATAGAAATTTTTGATATGCGGTTTTAATCAAGTCAACTCTAAAAACGTGCCGAAACTGGAAATCGTATATAAGCAATCATCGCTTATTGAAAATAAATTCTCAATTATAGTTTTAGTTAAATAAAAGATATGCAGTTAACATGAAATATACTCGTTTTTATATACAACGGATTTTATACTGAAGTCGATCGGATATTCATCGGATATAACTCGTGTTTACACGACTAAAGTCCGAACAATGTCCGAACAAAGTCCGACTAATGTCCGCATTATATAGTTCCATTTTCAGAACAATATTAGTACATTATTCAGACAGAATTGCTGTGAAAAATCGTTGAAAAAACTCCGGGGAATCCGGTAAGAAAACTTAACTTAGAAGAAAGTTGTGAAGCGCTTAAATATGAGATATTTTCTAGTTTTACTGTTTTCAGTCTGGATGGGACTCGTGCACGCACAGATCAAAGTTGATAAATCCCAAAAATTTCTTGTTGATACAAGAACGGGCGAAGCGTTCGTCTGGTTGGGTGACACCGCTTTGGAACTATTTCATAGAATGACTAGGGAAGATGTAATCTATTACCTAGATAAGAGGAAGGAGCAAGGGTATCATACCGGCGGGAGTGGAGAGAGTAGTTCATGCTATACAGCTTCAAATCCGCCAATATTTACTGGCGACACGTCTGTTCACTTGCCGCAAGTCAAGCCGGTTCGTGTTGATCTGGATCGACTAGCTGAAGGAAAAAAGAAGGTGCATTGGTTTAATCCGGCAACAGGAAAGTACACGCGAGTAAAAAATAAATCTACGAAGGGTGCACAGAGCTTTGTTCCACCATCGACCGATCAGCAAGACTGGGTTTTGGTGGTGAATGTGGGGGCGCTTCATCTTATCCAATCTCAGACAGATTACGTCATTAACCAATAATTTATGGCATATAGCAGCGAACTTGCAAATAGGGTAAGAGAGTATCTGTTAGCTATTCCCAAACTAAAAATCGAAGAAAAGAATATGTTTGGTGGACTGGCATTTATGATAAATGACAAAATGTGTATTAATGTAGGAGAAGATATGTTAATGTGCCGGTTTGATTGAGGAGTTTTCGATTAGTAAGCTGTTGGTAGTGCTATATAGTAAGGTTAGTTATCTGCCAAAGTCCGGCGACATGAAAACCAATAGAATAGACAAAATACAGGATAAGGTTCATTCCTGTTAGAATAAGGATCAGCTTCCATCTTTTATAGTAATCATTCATTAGGAACCCAAATACGCTACCATACATATATAGGAAAGTAGTCATGAAACAGATGTAAAAGACCAGTTTAGTTACTGAATAATCGTTGGAGGCGAACAATGCGCTTAGAAAACCAACCAAGTGTATCAAAACCCATATGACGTTCAGCTGTGCTGAAATATAGGTGTTTGCCAGAAAATGTTCCCAAAAATTATAAGGTCTGCGAATAAAAACCAACCACGTGACTAAACTGGCAAAAGGGATCATTAGAAATACGAAAACACTGAAATAATGTTCGAAAAAATTGTGACTTTCAGCTGCGAGGTGTGCAGGGGAGTTGTTTTGGATAAGCATCTCCTTTCCCCAATCTAGAAGATTCACCAGTAATGCGCTTATAGCCGTCATAATCATGACGTATGCAAAAGGTCTAAAATGCTTAGCCCGCTTACCGTCAATGTATGATTTAACCATCACTCCAGGCCGCGTAAAAAGCATTTTTAGGGTAAAGAAAAAGCCCGCATCGATATGGAAAACAGAGTGGGGGACATCGTGTACAAAGTAATGAAGGTCGATGCGTTGCTCTTTGGCGCTTTGTCCGCAATTTGGACAAAAATTACCTATAAAAGACTGATCACAATTCTTACAGTTTATCTGGCTCATCGGCAGTACTCTGGTTATCGTATTCAAACTTACTATTTTCAGATGGTTTTTTGATAATTCTTATTAATTAGGATAAAAGAAAATCATGAAATTAATGTTATCGATGAAGCTATTCAATTAGTTTTGAGTTACCTCGACTCAATTATATGTTTGATGATACGGATAACGGATATGTATATTGTATTTATGTAATAAAAACTTAGATTTGAGTAAATCTAAGTGCGCCTTTTATGAATCACTTGCTCAAAAACAGCTCATTTCTAAAATTAATAAAGAAATTGTTGGCCTTATGCTTAATTACCTCATTTTTCTTTCTTTCAGTTAAGGCACAAGACCAAGTAAAGCAACCTAATATTTTATTTTGTATTGCTGATGATGCTTCCTGGCAGCATATGAGTGCGTATAGTCAGGTAGACTGGGTGAGCACGCCCAATTTTGATCGGGTAGCAGAAGCGGGTTTACTGTTTACGAATGCTTACACACCAAATGCTAAATGTGCACCCTCTAGAGCCAGTATTCTAACCGGTCGTAATCCTTGGCAGCTAGAGGAAGCGGGAAATCATAACCCTTATTTTCCGACGAAGTTCACTACGATTATGGAGGCGCTAGGTCAACATGGATATCATGTCGGCTACACCGGGAAAGGCTGGGCACCGGGTGTTGCTGTTGATAAAAACGGAGAACCCAGATCGCTTACTGGTGCTCAGTATAGCGATATAAAAAAAGCTAATGCGCCGACGAAAAATATTTCAACGTTAGATTATGCCGCAAACTTTGCTGCTTTTCTTAATGATAAGTCTGAAAGTCAACCATTTATGTTTTGGTTTGGATCGTTTGAGCCTCATCGGGGATATGAGTATGGATCAGGTGTAGAAAAAGGAGGGAAGAAGCTAAGCGATATTGACAACGTTCCAGACTTTTGGATGGATAACGATACGGTTAGAAACGACATGCTTGATTACGCCTTGGAGGTGGAATATTTTGATAAGCAACTGGGTGAAGTACTTCAAGTATTGGAAGATGCGGGTGAACTTGAAAATACAATCATTGTAGTTACCTCTGACAATGGCATGCCTTTTCCTCGCGTCAAAGGTCATGTGTATGAATATGACAATCATCTTCCGCTGGCAATCATGTGGAAGGGGCAAATATCAAATCCGGGAAGGGTAATTAGTGAGTATGTCAGCTTTATTGACTTTGCACCTACGTTTTTGGATCTAGCCGGACTCAATGACAAATCAGCCAATATGCAAGCTGTGCAAGGGAAATCTTTACTGGATATATTGAAATCGCAAGACAATGATCATGTAAAGCCTTTACGTGATTTCGTGCTTCTTGGTAGGGAGCGGACAGACGTAGGGCGACCGCAAGATCGCGGCTATCCAGTTCGTGCCATTGTTAAGGATAACTTTATTTTTCACAAAAACTATGAACCTAATCGCTGGCCTTCGGGTAATCCTGAAACCGGCTATATGGAAACCGATGGCGGACCTACAAAGACAACCCTGCTGAATGCTAACCGGCACGGGCGACATCAAGATTTATGGCTCTTGTCTTTCGGAAAGAAACCCACAGAAGAGCTTTATCAGGTTGATGTTGACCCTTATAGCATGAATAACTTAGCTGATGATCCCAATTATGCTGAAATTAAAGACACCCTAAAATCTCAAATGGAAGCGGAATTGAAAGCACAGAAAGATCCACGTATGTTCGGAAAAGGTTCCGTGTTTGATAAATACCCATACTCGCGAACCGACCTAGCTAACTTTTATGAACGCTTTATGAAAGGGGAAAAAATGAAAACCAGCTGGATAGAAGATTCAGATTTTGAACCGGTTGAAAAGGAGTAGGGTGCATAAAGTCTTTTTATACCCAAAAAGGTATAAAAAGGTATAAAATATAGATATTATACCCGATTAGATATAGAAACTAAAAATTTTCTTATATTTATATCAGAAAAGGTATAGTTATGGATTCAATCAGACTATTTGTTAAACAAAAGCGTAAGGAGTTAAAGCTTACACAAGAGGATTTGGCGTTGAATGCTGGAGTAGGATTGCGTTTTGTACGTGATTTGGAACAAGGAAAAAGGACACTCCGTTTAGATAAAGTAAATGATGTTCTTGCCTTGTTTGGTAAGGAAGTAGGGGTTGTTGATAAAAGTAGAGAATAATGCTACGTCAAGCTAAAATATATTATCAAGATCAATTAGCAGGCTATCTTATTGAAGGTGATGGAGGATATGTGTTTAAATATGACGAACAATATTTAAAGTTAGATAATGCTAAGCCGATTAGTTTAACATTGCCAATTTCAGCGTATCCTTTCCATAGTAATGTGTTATTTCCTTTTTTTGACGGTTTAATTCCAGAAGGGTGGTTGTTGGAAATTGGGGAAAAGTATTGGAAATTGAATCCAAGAGATCGTTTCGAATTATTAATCAATTTGTGTAGAGATACAATAGGTGCTGTAGCTGTATATCCGATGGAGGCGGAGGACAATGCCTAATTGTTTGTTTTGCTATAAATTGGTTGAAACTGGTGAGTACCACCCATCTTGTTCTAAAAAGTTCTTTGATATAGCTGAAGTTCCATATCTAGAATTGGACCGTGAGAAATTGAATAAATTGGCTCAAATGGCTGTTGGTGAGCGATTGGCTTTGACAGGAGTTCAGCCCAAAATATCGTTAACCTTAAATGGGGAAAAAGGGAATAAACGATTAACCCTTGTAGGGCTTTGGGGAGATTATATCTTAAAACCTCAGTCTTCGGAATTTATGTATATGCCAGAGGTAGAGGACTTGACGATGCACCTTGCTGGGTTGTTTAAAATTGAGACCGCTAATCATGCGCTTATTCGTACTTCAGAAGGAGAACTGGCGTATATTACGAAAAGATTTGACCGTGTAAAAGGGAAAAAAGTTCACGTAGAAGATTTATGTCAATTGTCTGAGTTACTCACCGAACAGAAATACAAAAGTTCATATGAGCGAGTAGGGAAGATTATTAAGCAATATGCTACTAATTCTGGTTTAGATGTGATTAAATATTTTAGGTTGGTACTCTTCAGTTTTCTGACTGGAAATAATGATATGCATCTAAAGAATTTCTCTTTACTGCATACGGATAAAGGTATATTATTCACACCAGCTTATGATTTGCTGAATGTAAACCTAATCTATCCAAAAGATAAGGATGACTTGGCGCTGACTCTAGGTGGTCGTAAACGAAAGGTTAGACGATCTGATTTTGATCAATTCGCAATGAGTTTAGGCTTATCCGAGTTGGTGCGTGATAATATCTATAAAGATTTTTCAAAACAAACTGAGAACGTAGCGAACCTTATTGAAAGAAGTTTTTTAACTGAGGAATATAAAGAACGATATCTTCAAATCTTTAATAATAAGCTAAAGCGGATAGGAGCTTAATTTAATTTCTTGATATAAAAAATATCCTCTGCTCCGTAGCCAAAATAAAATGATTTAAAACGTATTTTTTGACCGGGAACCATAATTGCCTCGAAAGCAATCAAGTCAGATTTTGACATGTGATTATAATCCAGAATGTGAAACGTTTCTTTGTCACCAATTTTTCTGTCATAACCATCAAAGGGTGAAGGATTAACTTTGGTTAATTGAATAGTGACTACCATGTTAAAATCATTCGGCTCTTCTTCGAAATATGCTGCTCTAGCACCTTCCGTAGGGTCTTCTTTGGTGATATCGAGGATTATTCCTTCCAGAATCGGATGGTCGTATGAATTGATCACATCTCCGAAACTTCCGGCCGACAGTGCCGATTGACTTATTAGATCTTCTTTGAAAAATTCATCTTTTACATTACTGTCCGCCTCTAGCTTAGTTTCGTTTGAATGAGGCTCAACGGAGTCTTTATGTTCATCATTACGTTCAGTCTGACGGTTGGTGCAGGCTCCTAAAGAAAAAAGAACGAAGAAGAGTATCGATATAGATTTCATTTCAAAAAGCATTTTTTCAAAAAGTGCAAATTTTATTCCAGTGTTTATGTGATTGAGCTCGATGCTAAGTAGGAAGCACCGCATAAAAGGCAAAGATAAGGTGAACCTGCTTATCGTAGTCAGTTCCATTTCACTTACTTGAAATCGGGTCAAATATTGTTCTGAATGTTCGATGCTTCCACATTGAACCATTGCCAAATACTTTGCCAAGCTGTGCTTCGTAAAAGTTGTCGACCTTATTGACCGTATAAGACGACACACGCCCTAAACTAGGGTATAATGCCTTAACCCGACCATTAGGTACTTTCTTTGATTTGATCTTGCTTTCCTTTATATGCCTGTATACATAGTAATTTGTAACCCCCAGTAGCTTCGTATACTGATTAGGTGTTATATACCTATTTTCTTTTTTCATGTTTATCCCGACCAAGCCAAAGCAATAAAACTGTTAATCCTCTAAGGATGTAAAACCCTAACGTTTACCCTCCCTCATATTTTATTTTTTAAAGTTATTTTTTAAGTCCCTGTTTAATTGCTCGTAAAATGATTTGCCCCAAAGAAAGCGGTCTTTGTCCCGAAGTGAAAGATTTTGCGGCTCATATTTTTTCACATTGTCAATATAGTTCTTGTAACCTAACCACAATTTTTCAAAGTTTGTGGTCGCGTCATGCCCTTTGACATTTGTCAAGGTATCGCAAACCCTAACATCGTAAATTGTGAAGTTGTCAGGATACAGCAAAGACAAAATAGCCGAACTCATTGGTAGTCGAAACTTGTAGTCGACTATGAGAACTTTCAGTTTTTGTCGGTCGTCTATTGCCGAAAAGATTTTACTCGTTAAATCCTTAACGCTTTGGTCAATGTCAGGATTATACTTTAATAGTCGTTGAGCAACTTTTGTTTTAGCTCGGTTTGCTTTCCAAATTACGATACAGAAAAAGTCAAACGCTGTAAAGTGTCCGGTATGGTCAAAATCCTCCGATGTGAATATGAGGATTTGCTGCCGTAGACTTATACTTTTATTAGGTTATTGTTTATATTTGTCCAACGATAATTAATAAATCAATTATATAATCTTACTATATGTCTGGGACAAAAAAGGATAGTCACTGGATTCCTTTAGCCGATTTAATGACGGTATTAATGGTTATTTTTCTGTTTATGTCTATTTCTTATATGGCATTGGTTGAAAAAAAGCAAAAAGAACAAAACCAAATTTTCAAAGACTACGAAGAATCAAAAGTTGCTTTATACAACGAATTAAATCAGGTATTTAAAGATGATTTTGCTAAATGGGATTTGAAACTTGATAATGATTTATCAATCAAATTCACTAATCCTCAAGTGCTTTTCCCAACAGGTAAATCAGAGATCACAACTCATTTTCAAACCATTTTAACCGAATTCATTCCAAAATATCTTTCCGTTGTACTACAGGAAAAATACAAGGACAAAATAGCAGAAATTAGAATCGAAGGGCACACTGACACAAAACCGATTGGTTTAACAAACGACCCATACATTGACAATATGAAGCTCTCGCAAGACAGAGGAAGAAATGTTTTAGCGTTTTTACGATCACAAAATTCTTTTATTAACTTACAACCAACAGAAAAAGAAAGACTACAATATTGGCTTACAGCCAATGGGCTTTCCTATGGTCGAACTGTTGATAAAGATTATAAACTTTCATTCGATAGTAAACAACCTATTGATAATGATAAATCAAGACGAGTTGAATTTAGAATAGTAACCACAAGTGAAGCGATTATTAACGAAGCACTAAAAAATATTGAGTAACCTATGACATTTGAAATTATAACTGGAATTGTTATTATATCTGCATTTGCAATTTGGGCAGGTCTATATATTAACAAAAGAACAAAGGAAAACAACAATGAACATTTATTTGACTTCATTCCTAACCTATTCCCTACTTTAGGAATTCTATTTACATTTTTAGGTATTGCTATTGGACTATGGAATTTTGACAGTAACAATATTGAAAAGAGTATCCCCGAATTGATGAACGGTTTAAAAACCGCCTTTCTGGTTTCAATATTTGGAGTAGCCTTGTTGGTTATTTTTTCATTCTGGACAAACTATAAAAAGAAAAAATTGGAAGAAGGTGTTTTAAGCGATGAAACACAAGCAATCAACAATTTAATTGAAGCCATTAACGAATTGAGAAACGATTTTGCTTCAACAGATGAAAATGGGAATACTATTAAGCCTGGGAATGTGTTTCGTGATATTTATAAAGAATCCCAAAAGCAATCAACTTCGTTACAAACCTTTTCTTCCGATTTAGCTTTGACTATATCGGCAGGTTTTGAACAAATTCTGAATAATCCAACCGAAGGAGTTGTAGCAGAACTAAAATTAGTAAAAACCGAAATCGAAAACTTAGGAAATAAACTCAAAGACCCTGCAACCGATATGACCCAAAATATTGTAAAGGAATTACAGGAATCTATGGGCAAAATGATTGAAGAATTTAAAACTTCAATGAGCGGAGATACTAAAAATGAAATGGAACGTTTAGCAGGACTACTAGGACAAGCAGGCGGTTCATTGACAGATTTCCCAACCAAATTGCAAAATATGACCGACAATCTGAATGAAAATTTCAGAGGATTACAAGAGGTGGTGCAGCAAATTTCAAAACAAACACTTTCTCAATCGGAAGAATCTACCAACCAAATGAGAAAACAAGTTGAGGATATGAGCGAAATTCTGCGAAGCAAAGTTGGAGATTTACAAACAGGACAACAAACATTATTAACAGAACAATCTAAAAATCTTCAAGTTTCCGAAAACCTTTTAAGTGCTTTCAATACAAGTATTGAAAAAATGAACGGACTTTCTACCGAAGTAAACGGAAGTATTTCAAAACTCAATCAAGCTCAAACAGAATTGGAAAAAGTCATTTCCGTGTTCAGAAACGTGTCGCAGGAAATCAATACATCATCAAGCAGATTTGGAGAATCGCAAAATGAATTTTCAAAGCATTCTAACCAGTTCTTGCAAAACAACTCAAACACAATTACAGAAATACAAAAATCATTAGAAACTGCAAAAGGAGTTTCTGTCGACTACGCACAGAAGTTTGAGATTATTGAAAAAGGATTGCAAGATATTTTTGCTAAAATAACAATAGGACTAAAAGACTATCAAAATACTGTGAGCGGAAGTCTTGAAACCTATTTAGGGAAATATACTGACCATTTAACCAAAACTGCCGAAGCTCTGGCAGGAGCATCTTCTAAACAAGAAGATATTTTGGAAGAATTAACGGAACAACTTAGCAAATTAAACGGAAGAAGAAACTAATATGCCGACTACGCAAGACATATTACAATTTCATTTTTCACCGACTACATTTCAGCAGTCGGCACAAAAGATTATTCCGATTACTCTTGCATCGCTGAACGACCATCGAATTGATAAACTTCAAAAAATAACAGAAGAAGTTGGAGCAAGTTCTTTTTCATTTTCGGGAGACAATCTCATTCCACAAGTTTATAGAAAGTTCAAAAGTTCCATTAATAATAACAATACAAGTTTTGAACGTAGAGAATTAAGAACACTTACTTATTCTTTAAATTATTCAGAAAAAAATTCATTACCAATTTTCAGCAATGAGAATGAGTTAGAATATGCCTTAATGCTGTTAGATTCAAATTGGCGAGACTCGTTTTTAGTGGGCTTGATAGATTGCTTTTTAAGAAATTGGGAAACTAAATATCCGAAATCATTAGAGCAATTAGAACAATTCATTGCTAATAAATTAGAGAATTATTCAGGAAACAGAAGCACACTAATTTCTTTCAAAAACAATAAGCGTTATTTCAATTTAAAAAATGGAGATTTGATTTTGGGTGATACCATCGCTAAACTCAATAAACCCATTCAAGACGCTACTAAAATATTAGGCGTTCCTGA
This sequence comes from Pedobacter indicus, assembly GCF_003449035.1. Classification (NCBI taxonomy): domain Bacteria; kingdom Pseudomonadati; phylum Bacteroidota; class Sphingobacteriia; order Sphingobacteriales; family Sphingobacteriaceae; genus Albibacterium; species Albibacterium indicum. Next base: position 2,963,789 of record NZ_QRGB01000001.1, on the reverse strand, counting down.
ATCGTGGTCGGCATACACTTATTTTTCAAAGGTCATTGTAACTTATTACGAAAGAAATAAAAACAGAATAACAGACGAAATTGACAATCTGAATGATGTATTGTTAACACATAATAGTTCGATTACTAATAAAAGATTGATTAGTAGAGTTATCATCCAAGCAAATCAACCTCAATTTGCAACAGTACAAGATAAAATAAAAAAAATAGCCTTCACACAAATTGGCGACCCAAGTAATATTGCTAATTGGACAGCTTTTGAGAATGCAACTGAAATTGAACGGAGAGAAATCATTGAAGCAAGAAATATTCTAAATGAATGGATTACACAACAATTTATCAATGTATTTTTCAATGTTTGTATCAATGATGAAAGACGAAAGAAATTTTGGCTTCGCTTTGCTTCCAAAATATCATCATTTAAGGTTTATGGACCGCTTCACACAAAAAGCATACTGAAACATGATGAAAGGATAGCGGAATATGTAGATGCGAGATTTGAAACGGTAACGAGCAAAAGAGATGTTTCAGCATTTATATTATACATTGGAGATTATATGTTGATTGAATTTAGCAACGAAGGCTACGCCTTTTACGCCTATAAAATCAACAGTCCATATAAACCAAGTTTGAGTTATCAATTAAATAGTGTGGACGATTTGCGTAATGCGTCAATGCCGATGGCTATTCAAAGCGATAATTACTACGATTATTTTAACGATGAAGGAAGACTAACGCACAGAGACGGTAAACAAATTTGGGAAACAAGGTTTAATAGCTGGATGAACAAAAAAATATTTGGATGATTTTAAAATACACACAGGACAAAAACAAATTTTCATTCTATTTCCTAAACGAATCGGGAAGTAAAATTCCTGTGTATGAATGGGAAAAATTACAATCAGAATTTTTATCTCAACTTGCAATTCTAACAGAGTTACACGATAATGGTTTAGCAGATTATACGGACAACTCATGCGAAATTGAAAGTATTGATATTTTAAGACTAAACGATATTGATAAGCAAATATTGGATTTACCAAACGTTTATCCGTATGAGATTTTTGTAGAATCAGACGGAACCTTAACCCATAATTCATTTAAGTTCAAATATGGATTTTATGATTTTGTTCCAAATGGCACAAGACTAAGAACATCCCGAAACGGAGCGTTACTAAAAGTAGAAGAAAACGAATATCTACTTTCTGAAAACCAATATTTGCTTTGTCTGGCTATTGACGAGTTCAACAACTTATCCGATAGCGAGAAAGGAAATGTAACCAATCTAAAAAAATTATCAGAATTAAAATCATTTTCAAAAGAGAGTGGATTGACCTTAGAGCAATTTTTAAACAATCAAGAATTATATATTCCTGAAAAAATCAAATTGGACGTTGACTTCAATAACGGCATTTTTGAAATTATCCCAACCGTAGAAATTGATAATGCTATTGGCTTTACCAACACGTTTGACAAATTACCAATGATTCGTGATGTGTATCCAGTATCAGGAAATAATGGAGAAACAACGAGAGTAGTAATTTCTGAAAATCAAAAAACAGAATTACAAAAAATAAAGCAGAAAAGAAAAGTTTCTGACAAAGAAATAATTCAAGAAATCATTGAGCATCCCGAATTATTTTTTAATGATGATGAAGTTGATTTTGCAGTTTTTTATAGCGACAGGGTAAAAGAAATTGGTGTTTACAGTCCAAAGTTCTATCCTTTTGCAAGTCCTTATAAATCGCAATGGATTCCCGGAATTGTGATCAAAGACAAAGTACACGGAGAGAAAAAAATCTATTTCAAAACAACTGAAAAGCTTAATGATTTTATAGAGCAAAAGGTAAAAGCGGTAAAAGAAAAGAAGCAAACCTTTGAATGGGAAAATGCAGAAATTCCGATAGAAGAAGCAGAAAAGTTTATTAAAACAGCAAAAAAGCAATTTGAAAACCCTAACAAACCTGTAAAACAGGAAAAGAAAGCTGACAACGAAGTCCTCATTATCAAAGAAAATGCAGAGATAACAGAGTTTTCTAATGGAAATGAGTTGCCAGAAAACTTAAAACATAGTTTCTATGAAATACCAAATTTGAATAACGGAATAAGTCTAAAACAACACCAAAAAGAAGGTGTTTCGTGGCTACAGTCGTTATTCAAAGAAAACTTTGCAGGAGGATTGCTTGCCGATGATATGGGTTTAGGAAAAACCTTGCAAATACTCTATTTCATAGAATGGCATAGCCAAAACTGCGATGATAATAAACCTTATTTGATTGTAGCACCTGTCAGCCTACTCGAAAATTGGGAAAATGAATATCAGAAGTTTTTTAACCCGCAAAACTTACCTTTATGTAAACTATATGGAGGAGTTTCCCTAACAAAAGAAAATAATCCAGTTCAAAATCAGCAGGACGCAAAACGACTACAGTTCAAACAGATCATTCTAACCAATTATGAAACATTAAGGTCGTACCAAATTAGTTTGGGTTTAGTTGATTTTGCTGTTATTGCATTAGATGAGGCACAAAAAATAAAAACACCAGGAACACTTATTACAAACGCAAGTAAAGCCCTGAAAGCCGATTTTAAAATTGCAATGACAGGAACACCAGTCGAAAACACATTGGTAGATATTTGGTGTTTAATGGATTTTGCAGTACCCGGTCTTTTGGGTAATGCTAAAGATTTCGCAAAGGAATACCAAAAGCCGTTGAGCGATGAAAATACCGATATTAAAACACTAACCGAGCAACTTCGCAACAATATTGGAGTTTTTATCAAAAGAAGATTGAAAAGCGATGTAGCCAAAGATTTGCCTGCAAAACACGATAATGCCAATTCGAGAATTAAAAGAGTAATGCCTACAATTCAATTAGACCGATATAAACAGGAAATTGAAACGGCAAACGATTCAGATTTAGAAGGTGTAGATAAAAGAAATCAAAAATTAAAATCACTTTGGGCAGTTAGAGACATATCCGACCATCCTTATCTATTAGAAAGCCAAATATTAAATTTCACAAGTGATGAATTGATAGAAAGCTCTTCTAAACTACAAACAACAGTAGGGATTTTGACAGATATACAATCTAAAAACGAAAAGGTAATTGTATTTGCAGACAGACGAGAAACCCAAAAAATGTTGCAGAAAATAGTTTATGATATTTTCGGAATATTTGCAAGCATTATCAACGGAGACACACCAACAACCAAGAAATTGGAAGGCAAATCAAAATTAAGCCGACAGCAAACTATTGACCGTTTTCAGGAAGAAGAAGGGTTTAATGTAATAATTATGTCCCCAATAGCCGCAGGTGTTGGGTTGAATGTTACAAAAGCTAATCATATTATTCATTATACAAGACATTGGAATCCTGCAAAAGAAGAACAGGCTACAGATAGAGCATACAGAATCGGTCAACAAAAGGAAGTGTTTGTATATTATCCAATGGCAATTTTTCCAGAGGAAATGAAAGATGAAATAGGAAACAGGTTGAAGTCTTTCGATGAAATTCTTGATACATTATTGAACAATAAAAAAGCATTAGCAATTAATACGTTGTTCCCTACAGAACAAGCGGAAATTACTCCTGATGAGCTTTTTGGAAATATCTTTGGCGCAAAAACAGAGAGTAAGCCGAAAACACTTACTTTGACAGATATTGACAGACTTCATCCTAATCTTTTTGAAGCAAGTATAGCATCGCTTTACAAAAGTCAAGGCTTTGAAGTGTACCTTACACCTTATTCCAACGATAAAGGTGTAGATGTTGTAGCTTTAAAGAACGGAGGAAATTACCTCATACAAGCCAAGCAAACAAAATCATTGGTTGGGAATGAAGCAATACAAGAAATTTGTACAGCAAAGAAATATTACGAAGACATATTTAAGGAGCAATTTAATTTGCTTACTATCACTAACAATGATTATAGTAATTCTGCAAATATTCTAGCCAAGTCAAATGACATTACAATATTAAATCGAAGACATCTTGAAAATTTAATCATCAATAATGAAATAACGTTACAAGAAATTAACAGAATTGAATCTCAAAGAATGGTTAAGATATGATTTTCAGCTATTCCCAAAAATCTATTTAGACTATAACAAAACACCCAAAACTGGGTGTAGTTTTGGGTGTGTGTTGTAAACACTTGGTTTACAGCTGTCTTTGTGGAGTCGGAGGGATTCGAACCCTCGTCCAAACATGGTACTGTATATGCTTTCTACATGCTTAGCTTCCATTTGGTTTTCGAGATATGGAAGGTTGGTTGCTTACCTATACCATATCCTTATCTGCTTTGTTTCGCTACTTCACCACAGCTTTGAAGTAGCTAGTTCCATAATTCGATGCCCGTTTGTCTAAGCTACAGAACAAAACCCAGACTGGACAAAAGCTATTCTAATTCTAAATTAGGCAGCTAAGGCGTAGTTATTTTCGCCATTTAAAAAGTTGAAAGTTCAGATTATAGCGCTAGACTAACAACGCGCTGCATGCTTACATAACCGTCTCCATCCTGTCAATTCCGGTCGACCCCATGGTTATTTAAGAGTACAAAGATACAAAAAAAATCTGGCAGTGAATAAGGTCCACTGCCAGATGAGATTATTTGATTAATATATCGAGGCTCCTCTGCCGATGCCTTGTGTTAATCTTTTACTAATGTGAATTCATCAATAATATGGCTTGCTCCTGCAAACTTATCGATGATAAACAATACATAGCGAATATCTACGCTGATGGTACGCTGTAGCTCTGGGTCGAAGATCACATCTCCGGCCATGGCTTCAATGTTTCCGTCGAAAGCTAAGCCTAGTAGTTCGCCTTTACCGTTTAGTACAGGGGATCCTGAGTTACCACCGGTGATATCATTGTCTGAAAGAAAGTTTACAGGCATGTAACCTTCTTTGTCGGCATACTGACCAAAGTCTTTTGCTTCGTAGAGATCGATTAATTTTTGTGGCAAATCGAACTCTGGGTCGTTTGGTTTGTATTTCGCTATGGTGCCTTTTAGGGTAGTGTAGTTATTGACTTCAGCATCATTGCTTGGATCTTCAGGTAATGCGCGGATGGTTCCATAAGATAGACGCAATGTGCTGTTTGCATCCGGATAATATTTGGTTTTCGGATTGGCCTTGCGCATGCCTTGTACCATCAATCGGTATGCTTTTTCGAATTCAGCTTGCTTTTCTTTGGTTTCATCTGAAACATAGCGGTAACGGGCGATGATATCATTTGATAGTTGATATAGTGGGTCGTTCGCTAATTGTTGAGCATCTGGGTTGTTGATAAATGCTAATAGCTTCGCTTTGTCAGCGAAGATGCTCGTCTCAAATGCGCTATTGAGGTAAGGGCCAAAGTTGCCATTGTTTTCTTTAGCGATTTCGGCAATTCCAGGAGCAATCAGCTCATCACCACCTTTTTGTACATAGAGGTTTAAAAGCGCAGTAAGTAGGTCTTTCTCAAGCGGCATGTACAGCTTCTCGTACGAATTGTTTACTTGTTCCAATAATTTAGGTAATAGCTCTGCTTTTTTAGCATCATTCTGCTGAATGTAGAATGATATGCCATTGCCAATAACATAGGGTAGTGGTGCTAGTGAACTGCTGCGAAGGATACCACCCGAAATGTAGTTGTCATGGCGTGACATTTCATTGGTGTAAGAGTAGTAATCGTTGATCACCTGCATGACATTGCCGTATTTTTCGCGATTCTTCCGTTTTTTAGCCCATTTGTTAAATTTCTTTTCAGACGCTGCTTTGGTCTCTGCAGTTTGATGTTGTTTCAAAGCGTCAATCATTCCTTGACGGTTTTTCCAATAGTTGGCAACTCCGGCATATTTGGATGCATAGTTCAAACGGATAGCCTGATCGCGATCCATGTATTTCTTCATCACGTCCATGCCAGTTTTGGATGCTTCAACCCATGCTGGGTAGGCGAAATTTACGTTTTGAGAAATCCCTGCCGATGGCATCCAACGGTTGGTGCGCCCCGGATATCCTAAAATCATAGCGAAGTCGCCTTCTTTAAATCCGTTTAGGCTGATAGGAAGGTGATGTTTAGGTTTTAAAGGTACATTATCCTTCGAGTATTCGGCTGGGTTTCCGTTTTTGTCTGCATACACACGAAATAAAGAGAAATCGCCGGTGTGACGTGGCCATTCCCAGTTATCTGTATCGCCACCAAATTTACCAATGCTATTTGGAGGTGTCCCTACTAGGCGAACATCGGTATAGTCTTGGTATACAAAGTAGTAGTATTCGTTACCTTGATAAAAAGATTTTACGGATACGGTGTATTTCCCGCCTTCATTGTTTTCTTGTTCGATTAAAGCGATTTCTTGGTTGATCACTTTTTCGCGTTCTTCTTCACTCATCTCATCATTTACCTTGCCTAGGATGCGTTCTGAGACGTCATCCATGCGAACGAAGAAACGTACCGAAAGGGACTTCGGTTTTAACTCGTCTGCTTTGGTCTTAGCCCAAAAACCGTTGGTTAGATGGTCGTTCTCCGGAGTAGAAAGCTCTGCAATTGCTCCATAACCACAGTGGTGATTGGTCATGACTAATCCTGTGCTGGATACCATTTCAGCAGTACAGCCTCCACCGAATTGTACGATGGCGTCTTTGAGGCTTGAATTATTAACGCTGTAGATCTCCTCTGCCGTCAGTTGGAGACCCATCTTCTGCATATCACGTTCGTTGAGGCGCTCAATATGCATCAGAAACCACATTCCTTCATCTGCTTTTACAGAAAAGGTAGTGGCTGCGAGTAAAATAAAAAGGAATATTTTTTTCATAGATGTATTATTTAATGCTCCAAAATTGCATTAAATAATACATACGGCAAAATCATTTCAACGAATTATTCAGGTTCCGGACGCCCTTCACCTTCACGCCGAAAATGAGTTCTGGTGCGGGTACGTAGGTCGCTTGAACCTTGATTAGCCTCGTTTTTTCGTGTCGGGTCCTTGCTCTGGCTGCTTTGGGTGTCTTTCTTATGATCGGGGTGGGTGCTGTCCTTAGATTCTTCGTCAGCACTCTTTTCCTCGAACTTTTCTGAGCTTACTTTTCGGTTTTCAGCTCGTTCATCTTCATTCGCAGGATTTACCTTGCGTTTATCATCTCCCCAGTTTGGTTCGTTTTCGATTTTATCGTGGGTCTCTTTTCCGGGTCTGCCGTACTTGCTGTCGTTTTCAATGTTCATGTCGTTCTCCTTTCCTAATGTTATGATTGGTAAGAGAATAACAATTGTTTTGATCTTCTGTTTTATAGAATGAATTTGTTTGGACTTTAGGCTCTGAATTTATTTCGTAAAAAGTAGAATCCGAACGTGACTAGCAACGAGACTATAGCTATGGATAGCCACAGGGCGTCAAAACCGTAATTGGCGGCGATTTGCGTTCCGAGGGAAGGAGAAACGATATGTGCTGCCGAGAAAGCAAGTCCATTCAGTCCCATATAGGCGCCTTGATTGGATTTGTGTGCTCGTTTTAAAGTAACGGTCGAGGTAAACGGAAGAACAAATATTTCGGATACGCTAAAAATAAACATAGCAACAAAAAGCACCCAAATGCCACTGTGAATAAGTAAGAGTGCAAAAGATATGCTCAGAAGAAGGGTTCCGAAAACGATCGACTGGAAGGTAGTCATCTTCTTTTCGGCCAGATGCACTAAAAGCATCTCGAGTAGAAATACAATAAATCCGTTGAACGCCAGAATGAGTCCGACGCCACTATCTTCCAAGTGGAATTCTTGTTTATAAAATAACGGAAGTGTACTGAGCAATTGAAAGAAGCAAATGGCAAATAACAGGCATAGGAAGCTGAAAATCAGAAAGTACTTATCTCTGTACGGTGAACGCACTTGAGCCTCATTTTTAAGGTCGGAACCCAGAGCATTTTTTTGTTGTGACGCGTTCTTGTTCAGGAGCCTCTCATTTCCTTTTCGTCTTCTAAAGTACGCATAAAATACGAAGCCGGCCAAAGCAGCACTGAGTCCGTTGCCATAGAAAAGCCAGTTATAAGATAAGGCCGCTAAGAATCCGCCAACTGCTGGGCCGATTGAGAAACCGAGGTTCAAGGCCATGCGGTTGAGTGACAAAGCCCGCGTCAGGTTTTCGGGCTTTGCATAGTAGGCGATGGATACCGAGTTGGCTGGACGGAAAATTTCGGTGACGAGGCTTAACACAAGAATACCGATGCTTAATTGAAATGGCGTTTGTAGGACCGGAACTACGAAAAATAGCGGTACACTAAGAAAGAGACTAGAGGCTTGGACCTTAAAGTGCCCCACGAGATCGGTAAGTCGCCCACCGATATAAGACCCTGAAATGGCTCCGATTCCAAAAAAGCTAAGCACCAAACCTGTTTCTTTCAACGTGAAATGAAGATGTTCGGTCATATAGAGTCCGAGAAAAGGGATCACCATAGCACCCATCCTGTTCAGCAACATTACAAGCGACAGCATCCAGGCGGGTTGAGATAAACCACTGTAGGCGCTGATATACAATCGGATAAACTTTTTCATACGTCTCTTTGTCTGCTCATTGAATTGCACTGCAAACTTAGGTTTTTTTTGTATCAAGAGGGTTCTCGGCTCAATTTATTACCTTTGATTTTTAGAAAAATTATAGAGCTATGCAAGAAATAAAAAAATATGTAGAAGAAAATCAGCAACGTTTTCTTGATGAGTTGTTCGATCTCCTCCGCATACCTTCGGTCAGTGCCGATCCGAAATACAAGGAAGATGTAGTGAAAACGGCTGAATTTGTGGCTGAGAAATTACGTAGTGCGGGCGCTGACAATGTTGAATTGTGTGAAACAGCGGGTTATCCGATTGTGTACGGAGAAAAGATCATCGATCCGTCCAAGCCGACGGTATTGGTCTATGGCCATTACGATGTGCAACCACCAGAACCGTTGGAATTATGGGAGACCCCTCCGTTTGAACCAACTGTAAGGGATGGGAAAATATTTGCACGTGGTGCCTGTGATGATAAAGGGCAGTTTTATATGCATGTAAAAGCCTTTGAGCTGATGCAGGAAAAGGACATGTTGGAATGCAATATAAAATTTATGATTGAAGGAGAAGAGGAAGTCGGCTCCGCTAATCTGGGAATTTTCGTTGAAAAGAACAAAGAACGTCTGAGTGCCGACGTGGTTTTGATTTCTGATACAGCGATGATTAGCTTAGAAAACCCTTCATTGGAAACGGGCTTGCGCGGTCTTTCCTATGTTGAAGTTGAAGTTACGGGGCCAAATCGTGACCTACATTCTGGTGTATATGGTGGGGCGGTTGCAAATCCAGCGACAATCTTAGCGAAAATGATAGCCTCTTTACACGATGAAAATAACCATATTGCAGTTCCTGGATTTTATGATGATGTTATTGAGCTTTCTGAAGAGGAGCGCAAATCAATTAACAAAGCACCTTTTGATTTAGAAGAATATAAAAAGGACCTGGGTGTTGATGATGTTTGGGGTGAAAAGGGTTATACCAGTTTAGAGAGAACCGGTATCAGACCTACGCTGGAAGTCAACGGTATTTGGGGTGGATATATTGGAGAAGGGGCAAAGACGGTATTGCCGTCAAAAGCCAATGCGAAAATATCGATGCGCTTGGTGCCCAATCAAAATTCAGAAAAGATAACACAGTTATTTAAAAAACATTTTGAGAGCATTGCGCCGAAGAATGTAAATGTAAAAGTAACGCCTCATCATGGAGGCGAACCCGTGGTAACCCCAACAGACAGCAAAGCTTATCAGGCAGCTGCGAAGGCAATTACAGATGCTTTTGGTAAAGCGCCGATCCCTACCAGAGGTGGTGGAAGTATTCCTATTGTTGCGCTTTTTGAAAAGGAATTAGGGATTAAGACGGTATTAATGGGCTTTGGTCTGGATAGTGATAATTTGCATTCGCCAAACGAAAAATATGATATCGCTAATTACCTAAAAGGGATTGAAACCATACCACTATTCTATAAGTATTTTAACGAATTGAGTTAGAGGATATAAGAAAGGAGAAATAAGCAGAGTGTTTTAAACATTTTCTGCTTATTTTTGTTTCCGTTAAATAACAGGGTGTTCATGGTACACTTTTTGTATCGTTTTTGGCTCATAGGCTGGATGGAAACTTTTGTTGTTAACATAAAAACTCGAACGTGAAAGAATTTCTACTTCAGGGACGAACGCTTCCAAAATGGATGATCTTTGTTGTTGATATGATTATCATTAGCTGGTCATTCACTTTTTCATATTTTATTGTCGAACGGTTTGAGTTTAGCGACATGGTGCGCGGGCATTATCTCGTTTATACTGGTATATTTTGCGCATTAGCGGTACCGACGGTTTACTTTATGCGTCTGCATACAGGACTGCTTCGTTACTCGAACACACAAGATATGTTACGAATTTTCGTAGCTGTCTTAACATTCAGTCTTTTATACGCATTGGTCAATGCGGTATTTATCGAAGGGGTTTTAGAGATTTCTTCGCGCCACCTACTTAGTGTACTCATTATCAATTTCTTTATTACGTCTTCTTTGTTGATCATGCTACGCATTTTTGCCAAAGCTGCTTTTTATGTTCTGATCAGACGTTACGGGAAGCGTGAAACCGTGAGGGTTTTAATCTATGGTTCAGATAAAAATGCAATTCTGGTTAAGCAAGCTCTTGAAAATACATCGGCAGTAAATTATGTGGTAGAGGGTTTTGTGGATGTAGACAGGACGCGGTTGAATTCTTATATGGAGCAGAAGCGGGTTTATCACTTCAAAGACCTTCCGATATTAAAATCCAGAAAGAAAATTGATCAGCTGGTGATTATCAATGAGCGTATGGACGAACGGGATAAAAAGGTGGTGATTGAACGCGCGCTACGACTAGGTATTAAAGTAATAACAGTTCCGCCGGCAGGGACATGGCTGTCTGGTAAATTGGATCGTAAACAAATACAAAACTTGCGTATTGAAGATTTGCTTCAGCGCAAACCAATTAAGATCGATCAGACCCGAGTGAGTAATGACCTGAAAGGGAAGCGTGTGTTGGTTACCGGGGCTGCGGGCTCAATCGGTTCGGAAATTGTGCGTCAGGTTTTACAGTACCATCCTTCTCTTTTGATTTTATGTGACCAGGCGGAATCTCCCTTGCATGAACTTCAATTAGAACTGAATGATCGCTTCCCTGACGCAGAGCTACAGATAGAAATATCGGATGTGCGTGATCAAAAAAGAATGAAGGATCTTTTTGAAGAATTCAGTCCTCAGATGGTCTATCATGCTGCAGCGTATAAGCACGTTCCGATGATGGAAAGCAATCCATTTGAAGCGGTCAAAACCAATGTTTTGGGTACAAAAACATTGGCTGACCTCGCGGTTCGTTATGGTACAGAGAAGTTTGTGATGGTTTCGACTGATAAAGCAGTAAACCCAACAAATATTATGGGCGCGTCGAAGCGCCTTGCTGAGATTTATATTCAGTCGCTCAACGCCGGACAGGATATTGTTGAGACGATTGTAAACCCAGTAATGGAAAATGGTAGTCCAAAAAACGGTGCTAGTGAACGTCGGACCCGGTTTATCACAACACGTTTTGGAAATGTGCTTGGATCCAACGGGTCAGTGATTCCCCGCTTCAGGAGCCAGATAATGAAAGGAGGGCCAATAACAGTAACCCATCCGGAAATTACACGCTACTTTATGACAATTCCCGAGGCTGTGCAGCTTGTACTGGAAGCGGGCACCATGGGCACAGGGGGTGAGATTTTTGTTTTCGATATGGGTAAACCCATTAAGATTCTTGATCTTGCAAAGAAAATGATTCAGCTTTCTGATCTGGAAGAAGGGAAGGATATCGAAATCGTGTTCTCCGGTTTGAGACCAGGTGAAAAGCTATACGAGGAACTTCTCAATATAAAAGAGCTTACTCTGCCTACGCATCATGAAAAAATCAGTATTGCCAAGGTTGTAAGCTATCCTTTTTTGGAAACTAATAAAAATATCATCGAGCTGATATCTGTTAACGAGCGCCATAATAATGAAGCGATTGTCAGGAAGATGAAACTGATTGTACCCGAATTTTTAAGTAAAAATTCACCGTATGAAATGATTGATGGTGAATTAGCAGAAAAACAAGAGACTGCCTAGACCAGACTTAACCGAAATTTTCTATCTTTGAAAACATCAAAAACTGCTGCATTTGCAGGAGTACTTTTAAATTTAACGCATAGAAAAATCTTATGGATAAGGGATTTATAGAACATATAAAACACGCATTTGAAACGCCTTTATCAAACCCGGTTTTAGTATTTGCTCTCATCCTTTTTATCATTTTATTATCCCCAATACTTTTGCGGAAGGTAAAGGTTCCTGCGATCATTGGCTTGATCGTTTCGGGAGTTATTATAGGTCCTCATGCATTGAATATTCTTGAACGGAATATAGCAGTCGACTTATTCTCTACCATCGGTTTGCTGTATATCATGTTTGTGGCTGGTCTTGAACTCGATATGAACGATTTTGGGAAAAATAAATATAAGAGCCTGACCTTTGGGTCTTTTACTTTCTTGGTCCCCATTATCTTCGCATATCCTTTGTTTTATTTTGTTTTTGGCTACGATCCTGCTGCGAGTATCATGATTGCAGTTATGATGGCTACACATACCTTGGTAGCTTTCCCGGTAGTAACAAGTTATGGGATCGCGAAGAATGAAGCTGTCGGGGTAGCCATTGGAGGAACGATTTTAACGGATACAGCTGTGCTGGTAGCCTTGGCGGTGATTGTAGGGTTTTCTGCAGGGGCATTAAATGGTGAATTTTGGTTACAAATGGGTATATCGTTTTCGATCTTCCTCTTCATCATGTTTGTCATTATCCCCCGTGTGGCCAAATGGTTCTTTAAAAAGGTTGAGGCTGAAAAGACATCGCATTACATATTTGTTCTTTCAATAGTTTTTTTCGCCGCTTTTATTGCAGAAGTTTGTGGCCTAGAACCTATTATTGGAGCTTTTATGGCGGGATTGGCGCTGAATCGGTTTATACCGCATTCATCTGCCCTGATGAACCGAATCGACTTTATCGGTAATGCAATTTTTATTCCGTTTTTCCTTATTAGTGTCGGAATGCTTGTCGACGTAAGTGTACTGATCAATGATCCGCGGGCAATCTTGATTGCCTTAGCCCTGATCGCTGTGTCGATATCTGGTAAATGGTCTGCGGCCTTTCTTACTCAAAAGATTTTTAAGTATTCGGTAGCACAACGTCAGCTAATATATGGTTTGAGCGGGGCTCATGCGGCAGCTACGCTGGCGGTGATTATGGTGGGCTTCCAAAATAATATCGTCGGAGAAAATGTCCTGAATGGAGCAATTCTACTGATTTTGGTTTCTTGCGTAATTGCAACTTTTGCAGCTGAATCTGCGTCGAAGAAGGTTGTACTGGAAGGGGATGTTGTTATTGAACCCAATGCAAAAGATGAAGCTGCTGAGGAGCATATTATACTGCCGATTGCAAATCTAAATAATATGCAGGCGCTATTAGATGTTGCGTCGTTGATCCAAAGTAAAAAATCTCCAAATCCGCTAACTGTGCTTTCGGTTGTTCCTAACAATGAGATGGCTGAAGTGAATTTAAAGAAAGCTAGGAAGAATTTGGACTCAATAGCAAAATATGCTTCGGGAAGTGAAACAGAAGTGAATATTATGACGACAATCGATTATAATATTGCAGGAGGTATTAGTCGTGCTTCAAAGGAGGTTCTTGCGACAGGAATTTTGATTGGATGGCCAAGTAAAACGAGTATAGTTGATAAATTAGTAGGGGGTAAGGCTGAAAGTATACTCAATTTAACAGATGTTAGTTTGTTTATGTGTCGGCTAGAAAAGCCGCTCGTAGGGCACAAACGTATTGTGCTGTTTGTGCCGCCGATGGCCGAAGCTGAGAAAGGGTTCCAGTATTGGTTAAATAAGGTTATTTTGCTTACTCAGGAGTTGAGCTTGCCGGTAAACTGTATATGTAATGTCCGAACACAAAATACTATTGAAAAATATATACAGAAGAGAAAAGTTAGTATCAATATGACCTTTGAGAACTCGCTCTTTTATGATAAGATTCAAGAGTTAAATAAGTATTTGGAGCCAGAGGACTTTGCTGTGTTTGTGTTGGCAAGAACTGGAGATGTTTCATACGATCATCATTTTGATTCATTTCCTCGCCGGGTTAGTGATATGTTCCCGTCAAGTAATTTGCTCTTGATTTATCCGAGCCGCAGATACAGAAGTACAATAGATTTGACAGATATCCATCGCGCACCCTATGCACCCGGATTGGAAACCATGGGGAATTTGACACGACGCGTTGGTAATATTTTAAGAAAGGATTCATCTCATGACAGCTAAAATCGTAAAAACAGAACAAGGTTTACGGGTTCCTGACCAACCGGTGATCCCGTTTATAATTGGTGACGGAATTGGGCCAGATATTTGGCGTGCAGCAGTGCGGGTTTTTGATGCCGGCGTGCAAAAAGCTTATCAAGGACAACGAAAAGTGGAATGGAAAGAAATTCTAGCGGGTCAGAAAGCTTTTGATGAAACGGGGGAATGGCTTCCGAAAGAAACGCTGGATGCAATGAAGGAATATATTGTTTCTATTAAAGGGCCATTAACAACGCCGGTAGGGGGTGGTATTCGCTCATTAAATGTTGCCATTCGTCAGGAGTTGGATTTGTATGCCTGCGTTCGGCCGATAGAATGGTTTGAGGGGGTTCCGTCGCCGGTAAAGTATCCAGAAAAGACAGATATGATGTTGTTTCGCGAGAATACGGAGGATATTTATGCGGGTATTGAATTTATGGGTGATTCTCTGGAAGCAAAGAAGGTTAGGGAGTTTCTTACAAAGGAGTTGAAAGTTGGTTATTCGTTTGAGTTTAATCCGTCTATTGGTATCAAGCCTGTATCGGAAGAGGGTTCGAAGAGGCTAATTAAGGCGGCAATTGAATATGCACTTAAAAATAAAAGGAGTACATTGACCCTGGTTCATAAGGGTAATATTATGAAATTTACGGAAGGTGCATTCAAGAACTGGGGGTATGAATTAATAGAGGAGGAATATGCTGATCACGCCTATACTTGGGGGCAGTGGGAGAAAGCAAAAGCTGAGCAGGGTGAAGAGAAAGCAAATGAAGAATTAGAGGAAGCAAAGCAAGCAGGAAAGCTGATTGTGACTGATGTGATTGCAGATAACTTTTTACAGCAGATATTGTTAAATCCACAGAATTATTCAGTAATTGCCACACTTAATTTAAATGGCGACTATATTTCTGATGCTTTGGCAGCAATTGTAGGCGGTATCGGGATAGCACCGGGAGGGAATATAAATTATAAAACCGGATATGCTGTGTTTGAAGCTACGCATGGTACAGCTCCCCGCTTCGCAAACACAAATACCATGAACCCTTCATCGGTAATATTGAGCGGTGTGATGATGTTTGAATACTTGGGGTGGACTGAGGCCGCAGAGTTAATTAAGTCTGCAGTAGCAGCAGCTATCCAGAGTAAAAAGGTGACGGTTGATTTTTATAATCAAATGGACGATGCTGTCTTGTTAAAGACCAGTGAATTTGCTGACGAGATCATTAAGCATATTGGCTAATCAATCCATTTTGGTTGAAAGGAAAAAATATTTATGACGAAAGTACTTTTAGTAGAGGACGACGCAACGTTTTCTGCTATTATCGAAAACTATTTAAAGAAACATCAATATCATGTTGATGTGCAGTTCTCGATTGCGGGAGGGATGGAAGCGGTTAAGAACGATAAATACGATCTGTTGCTTTTGGACTATCGATTAGGCGATGGTAATGGATTTGAACTGTTGGATTATACGCGGGATCAGGGCATGAATATACCTGCAATTGTGATGACGGGTTTTAGCGATGTCCGCACGGCCGTAAGAGCAATGAGGAAAGGTGTTTATGATTATATTACCAAACCCGTTAATCCGGACGAGCTATTGATGATTTTAAAAGGAGCATTGGGGAGTCCAGAAGAAATTAAACCGGCAGCTGTCAAAGAAAGATCAAAATTCAATAAACCTTCGTCGAGTTTCCCTGAATACATCGAAGGCAAGAGCAAGCAGGCTGTAAAATTGCAGGAATATATTAATTTGGTGGCACCTACGGATATGTCCATTCTGATCCGGGGAGAAAGTGGTACAGGAAAAGAGTATGTAGCACGATCAATTCATGAGAAGAGCAAAAGGGCTGATAAGCCTTTTGTTTCTATTGACTGTGGAACTTTATCAAAAGAGTTGGCGGCGAGCGAGTTATTTGGTCATATAAAAGGATCATTTACAGGAGCTCTGGCCGATAAGCGCGGTCAATTTGAAGAGGCTTCTGGCGGGACACTTTTTTTGGATGAGATTGGTAACCTAAGCTATGATGTTCAGGTAAAACTACTTCGAGCATTGCAGGAGCGTGTTATTCAGCCAATAGGCGCTAATAAACAGATCAAAGTTGATGTGCGGGTAATCGCTGCAACGAATGATGATTTGTTGGGAAGCACGGCGGGGGGTGACTTTAGGGAAGATTTGTACCACCGTATCAATGAATTTGAAATCTTGGTTCCGCCATTACGGGAGCGTGGAAACGATCTCCGTTTGTTTACAGACTTCTTTGTGGAAAAGGCCAACGAAGAGTTAGGCCGCAATGTTGAAGAATTGGACGAAGAGGTGTGGTCTGTTTTTTCTGCTTACGACTGGCCCGGCAATTTAAGAGAGTTGAAGAATGTGGTGAAACGTATGGTGTTGTTGACAGCTGATTCAACTGCGAAAGTATCTGCATTGCCAGAGGAGATGGTGCTTTCGATGAAAAATGCAAGCAATGAAGACTCCTACGATATTTCGGGCGACGATCTGAAGTCAAAGAATGAAGCACATGAGCGTCAGTTAATCATTGACGTGCTGCAGAAAGTTAAATATAATAAAAGTAAAGCTGCTCAGCTATTGAATATTGATCGTAAAACTCTCTACAATAAGCTGGATAAGTATCAGATTCTCTAACGGTCACACTGGTTTTTATCTCTACAAAATTTAATTTTTTAAGTATTGGCAAAGAAAGAAAAGAAAGTGACACCTTTAATGCAGCAGTATAACAGCATTAAAGTAAAATACCCAGGTACTTTATTACTATTCCGAGTTGGCGATTTTTACGAGACTTTTGGGGACGATGCGATTAAAGCGGCTGATGTCTTGGGGATTGTGCTTACGAAACGCGGAAATGGAACAGCCTCAGAGGTTGCCTTGGCTGGTTTTCCACATCACTCATTAGAGACCTATTTGCCAAAATTGGTACGCTCAGGCTTACGCGTAGCAATTTGCGATCAGTTAGAGGATCCCAAAAGCACGAAGACAATTGTAAAAAGGGGGGTAACGCAATTGGTTACACCTGGCGTTTCGTATAACGATAACATTGTTCAGCAAAAGTCAAATAATTACCTGGCCTCGCTTTATTTCGAACGCCAATATATCGGCTGTTCTTTTCTAGATATCTCGACGGGTGAGTTTCTGGCGGCTCAAGGAAATGCAGAGTATATCGATAAGCTGTTGCAGAGCTATAAACCGAATGAAATCATCCTGAATAAATCTAGCTTTAAACTCTTCACTGAGCTTTTTGGTACGCAATTTTATACGTATACTCTTGATGAATGGCCTTATACGGGCGACTATGCGAAGGAATTGCTCTTAAAACATTTCGAAGTAAGTACACTCAAAGGCTTCGGTATTGAAAAGCTGGGGCTTGCTGTGGTGGCAGCCGGTGTTGCTTTGCATTATTTGAATGAAACCGAACACCGGAACTTACAACACGTCTCGACAATTTCGCGGATAGAAGAAGGGAATTACATGTGGCTCGACCGCTTTACGATCAGAAACCTGGAATTAGTCGACTCTCATAATGAAAATGCGGTAACACTTTTGAATGTGCTGGATCATACGTCGTCACCAATGGGTGCCAGACTCTTGAAAAAGTGGATTGTGATGCCTTTAAAAGATCAGAAACCGATTATGTCGAGGCTGGATGTTGTCGACTTTCTGTTGAAGAATGAGGAGTTGCAAAACTCGCTTTTAACTGAGATTAAACAAATTGGTGATCTTGAGCGATTGATCAGTAAGATTGGACTGCAGAAAGCGAATCCACGCGAAATAGTTCAGTTAAAACGTTCTTTATATGCGATCCAATCAATTAAGGAGACTATTCACGACGTAGATTCCAAACCCTTGCGGATGATTGCTGATCAGTTAAATTCTTGTAAACTACTATGTGAACAAATTGATACAGAGATACATTCTGAGCCTCCGGTTTCAGTGGCAAAAGGGAATGTGATCGCCGAAGGGGTTAATGAAGAGCTAGATAAGTTAAGAAGTATCGCGTATGGCGGTAAGGACTTTTTACTAGAGATTCAGAAAAGGGAGTCGGAGAGTACCGGTATACCTTCGTTGAAAATTTCGTTTAACAATGTTTTCGGATATTATTTAGAAGTTACGAATGCACATAAAAATAAAGTACCTGATACCTGGCAAAGAAAACAAACGCTCGTAAATGCTGAACGATATATTACGACTGAGCTGAAGGAATACGAAGAACAGATACTGGGTGCGGAAGAAAAAATATTTGCGCTCGAAACTCAAATCTACGCGGATATTCTAAGATCATTAGTAGAATATATTAAGCCGGTTCAACTGAATGCACAGCTAATCGCACAACTAGATGTTTTGCTGAACTTCTCGCTGATAGCAAGAAAAAACCATTATACGAAACCCGAAATAACAAAGGATACGGTAATAGATATTAAGGGTGGCCGTCATCCGGTAATTGAAAAAACATTGCCTCTGGGCGAAGATTATATTACCAATGATGTTTTTTTAGACAACCATACACAGCAGATTATTATTATTACCGGACCTAATATGGCCGGTAAATCAGCGTTATTGAGGCAGACCGGGCTCATCGTGCTAATGGCCCAGATGGGTTGTTTTGTGCCGGCCAAAGATGCGAGACTGGGTTTAACAGATAAGATATTCACGCGGGTGGGTGCGTCTGATAATTTGTCGAGCGGTGAATCTACATTTATGGTTGAGATGAGTGAAACTGCGAGTATTTTAAATAATATCTCATCAAGAAGTCTGATTTTGCTAGATGAGATTGGTAGAGGAACGAGTACGTACGATGGTATTTCTATAGCTTGGGCTATCGCTGAGTACCTTCATCAATATCCGGCGGCGAAAGCGCGAACTTTATTCGCTACGCACTATCACGAATTGAATGAGCTAACGAATAGCTTTAACCGGATCAAAAACTATAATATTGCTGTTAAAGAGATAAATAATAAAGTTATTTTTCTTCGCAAACTGGTTCCAGGGGGAAGTGAACACAGTTTTGGAATCCACGTGGCGAAAATGGCGGGTATGCCAGCAGCTGTAATTCAACGTTCAAACGAAATTCTAAAACGCCTGGAACAGGAACGCACTGGCGGGGAGGATATAAAAAATAGTCTTAAGAAGGTTCAAAAGCAAGCTTACCAATTGCAAATGTTCTCGATTGATGATCCGGTCTTGGTCAAAATCCGAGATGTGCTGAATAATTTAGATGTAAATACATTGACACCAGTCGAAGCACTAATGAAGTTAGACGAAATTCAGCGACTCTTAAAAAATTAAAAAGTTTCTCTGAGTTCCATTCGAACCAGATATTGGTAATGATCATCCTCATCTAGAATTTGCACTACCCAACCCAGTTTATGACCAATTTTGATTAGTTCTTCCTGATCAATATAAAGCCAGCCAAAAGGCTTTCCTTTTTTGCCCTTATATTCGTACTGAAATCTAATTTCACCATAATAATGTTCGGGTTTAGCTAATTCTTCTGATTCGTAATAGTAATTGATATCCGATGTGTCGAATAGTAACTGTCCTCCGGGATTTAAAAGTGTTCGGCAATGATCGAATAGTTTGATAAGTCCATCAATGGTTTCAGCCAGCCCGATACCGTTCATCAAAAAGAGTATTGTATCGAACTTTTCGCCAGCGTATGAAAAGATATCTTGATGAATTACTTTTCTTACACCACGCTGTTTCATGACCTCACAAGCTTTTTCCG
This sequence comes from Pedobacter indicus, assembly GCF_003449035.1. Lineage (NCBI taxonomy): Bacteria > Pseudomonadati > Bacteroidota > Sphingobacteriia > Sphingobacteriales > Sphingobacteriaceae > Albibacterium > Albibacterium indicum. Next base: position 2,943,639 of record NZ_QRGB01000001.1, on the reverse strand, counting down.
AAATTTCCAATGCAGTTACATCCATTTGCTGTTCTTGCAGATAGAGTGCGTGGCTGCCAGCGCCTGCCCCGACATCTAATACCTTGCCGTCACAGAGTGCTAGGGCGATTAATTCTTGATCGGGTAGCTCATTGCTATCCCGGAAAAACAAGTCGACCGGCATGGTTTCCTGATCTTGATCATTGGTGTAAAGTATCAGTTCATCGTTGAAACGGTCGTGATAAAAATCGTCGAGAGCTTCGCCGTAGATATCGGTATAGTTCATCTAATCGTTTATATCTAAAAGTTGTTTTGCAAGTTCTATTGTTTCTGGGTCACCCGTATGCTTGTTTTTCTCGTCGGATAATTTGATGACGGGTGTCCAGTCACCTTCTTCAGGAAGCGCATCAGTCATTTTGATGACGATGTTCATAGGTTTTAATCCGACATCATTTGTCAGGCTTGTTCCTATGCCAAACGAGATCTTGATTTTACCTCGACAATAGTTGGCTATTCGTTCAACTTTTTCATAGTTAAGACCATCTGAAAAAATAATGGTTTTAGTTTTTGGGTCAATACCGTTTTCTTCGTAGTGCCGGATGGTCATATCTGCAAATTGCAACGGATCTCCGCTATCATGACGGACACCATCGAATAACTTCGAGAACTTTTTATCAAATTGAGAGAAGAACACTTTGCTGGTATAGGTGTCTGATAGGGCGATGCCTAAATCGCCACGGTAGACATTTGACCAATTTTCTAGTCCGAGTAAATTAGCCATCTTGAAGCCAAATTTCGCTCCATGAAACATAAACCACTCATGCGCATGTGTGCCGATGGGTTTGGTTTGATATTTCATCGCCAAATGTAAATTACTTGTGCCAGTGAAGACGTCTTTTCCGAATTCAACCAAGGTTTTTGTTGTGAGATCGTGCACTTGATATGAGTGCCTTCTACGGGTGCCGAATTCTGCTAATTTGATGTCGAGTGCCTTGTATTTGTTGATTTTTTCTTGAGCCACTGATATTACCTGTTTATCGTTAATTCTTTCTTGGGCAGTCGCTTGGTAATACAGTTCACAGATCAAGCTCATGATGGGCACCTCCCACATGATGGTCCGATACCAGAGTCCGGAGATTTCAACCGAAAGATTAGAGCCTGTTTGGGATATTTCAACTTCACTCGGGTCATATCGGTAACCTTGAAGGAAATCAAGATAGGTTGGCGCTAAATAAGGGCAGGTTTTCTCGAGGTATTCTTTCTCTGTTTTCAGAAGGGAAAGTCCGGCCATTTGATCAACCGCTTTTTTCAATAGCTGGTCAAACCCGTCTGGAAACGGATGCTCCCCTCGGTTAATAAATTTATATTTGGCTTTTGCCCTTGGGAAAAGCCTCACCACAGCATGTTGCATGGTGAATTTATAAAAGTCATTATCCAATATAGACAGCAAAGGGAAGTTACCCATACGGCATGTGTTTTTAGTAAAATAAAGCTAAAAATATAAATTATGTTTGTGATTATCTATCTTCGCGGGGTTCAACATGCAATAATCCATGATATATGATGCAATTATAGTAGGAGCGGGTGCTTGTGGACTGATGTGTGGGGTGCAGGCGGCAATACAGGGGAAGAGAGTTGTGCTTCTAGAAAAAAATGATAAAGCAGGAGCAAAGATATTAATCTCAGGAGGAGGACGCTGCAACTATACCAACCTGTATGCGAATTTTGATAATTTTATCTCGGCAGATTCTGATTTCTGTAAAGATATACTCGATCAGTGGACTGTCGACGATACTGTTTCCTTTTTTGAGAGCAATGGCATCCGCGGTCAGGAAAAGACATTGGGTCAGCTTTTTCCAGTAAGCAATAAAGCTAAGGACGTCGTAGCTGTTTTTGTCAATCTGCTCCGCGAGTATGGAGGGGAGTTACGGTTAAGTTCGGACGTTAAAGCGGTTCGGAAAAATGGAGATTTATTTGAAGTTACTTACGAAAAAAATGGTCAGGAAATAAAGCTACAATCTCATAAGGTAGTGATGGCGAGTGGAGGCTTACCCATAAAAAAAATGGGTGCGAGCGACTTTTCGTTGAGGGTCGCAAGGAGCTTCGATCTGGATCTCGTGGAAACCGCTCCTGCGTTGGTTCCTCTGACCATCACTGGAAAGGATAAGCCGTGGTTTGCAGATTTAGCAGGTAATACGGTTTTTAGTGAAGTTTCGATCGGGAGTGTCCGATTTAAGGAAAATATTTTATTTACACACTGGGGGCTAAGCGGACCAGCTATTTTACAAATATCGTCTTACTGGCGCCCGGGTCAATCTATCCGTATCAATATGCTTCCTAATGAATCCATGTCAGACTTGATCGCAAAGGAGCGTTCACAAGGCGGAAAGCGTCTTTTGATTCATTTGTTGCAAGATCTTTTTACCAAGAAATTAGCTGAAGCCTTAGGTAAATGCTTGCCCACAGATAGAAAGATTGCTTCTATGAGTAAGGCGGACGCAAAACTGGTAGACTCTACTATACATCGTTTTGAAGTAAAACCAGCAGGGGATAAAGGTTATGATAAAGCGGAAGTTATGCGTGGTGGGGTGGCTACACATGAACTAGATCGCCAATCCTTGGAGGCAAAGAAAGTAGGCGGATTATTTTTTGGAGGTGAGTGTGTCGATGTCACCGGCTGGTTAGGCGGATATAACTTCCAATGGGCATGGGCGGCTGGCTTTGCGATCGCCAAGAGGATTTAATAGAAAATCAATCAAACCTTCTTGATGATTGGAATTTGAATTCTTTTAATAGTAATACATAAAGATAATAATTGCCAAAATCACTACAGCAATAATGATTACCCAGTTCAGGGTGCGGCTGGCTGGTTTGTCATCCTTTTCAGTAACCGCTTCTTCCGACGGTCCAGGGTTCTGTTGATTCTCTGGATAATTCTCTTCTATGTCTTTGTGATCCTTCATAATATGTTTTCTAAATAAAACACCAGAGGATCATAAATGTTTTCTAAGGTCGGTGATCTATTAGATCTTGTTGTACCCGTTCTTTGGTGTAAAAGCCAATATTATTGCCAAAGGAGTTGCCAATGTAATTTATAATATAAGTAATTTCAATGGGAGTAAGATGGGTTTCAGCAGGCATTTTTTCGTCATAAACTTTTCCATTGATCGTGATAGGGCCTTCCATTCCGTATTTTATTATCGCCGCTAGCTTGTTTTTGTTGTTGGCTATATAAGCGGTGTCAGTAAGAGGCGGGATTAACAATGCTAAGCCTTCTCCCTTGGCACCGTGACAGTTTTGGCAATGTTTTTCGTAGGTTGTTTTTCCGTTGATATAATAGCGTGCTTCCTCGATTTGTGAATTGTTTTTACAAGACGAAATCAGGATACCGATAGTCAAACAGGTAAATAGGGCATAGATAGACTTATTTCTCATATTCCTTAAGGAGTATGTCCATATCCTTCATCATTTGCTCTACTTCAGATTCTTCTGTGCCGTTGTAAGCACCGCGTATTTGCCTGTCTTTATCAACAAGTATAAACCACCCCTGATGTTCAAAACCTCCAGGTGCAGCTTCATTTTCCTCTGCAAACACCATGTAAGCCGGTGAGATGCCATAGATTGTCTCACGAGTACCTGAAGCGAATTGCCATTGACTACCATTTACTCCCAATTTTTCGGCGTAACGCTTTAAGACACTAGGCTTGTCATATTTGGTATCAATACTGTGTGATAAAAACATTACATCATCGTTCCCTTTGTATTTTTCGTATACTTTAAGCATATTTCTGTGCATAATGGGGCAGATGCTAGGGCAGGAAGTGAAAAAGAAATCAGCGACATAAATGCCATTTGTAAAAGTTTTATTAGTGATTGAAACACTATCCTGATTCAAGAACTCAAATGCAGGGATCTGATGATAGACCGTATCGGTAATTGTCTGTCCGTTTACTTCTTTTGTTACCGGTTCCCTAGATCCAAGTATCGGAAGCGTTTTGTTGGATTCGGAAGATTGGCAAGCATAAAAAAATACCGAGGCAATAGCTAGTAATAAGACGGAAAATTTCTTCATTTTAAAGTTGGTATTTACTTAGTGTTTGTTTTGCAACGTCGGATACTTCAATAAACTCGTTATTAATATCCTGAATTTTGTCCTTTTCAACTTCCAGATAGGCTTTAATCTGATCGTCAGATTTACCTTCGAAATTTAAATTGAGGTCATGCATCCAGTCGTTCATAGAGTCATGGGTCGTTTCCAGTCGATCGCGAAGCTGGGTCAGCTCTGCAGTATCCAAACGTGGGTTTTGAGTCTTATATTCGTCTATATTTAGCAAAATTGAATCAATTTTCTGAATATCGCGTACAAAGGTACCCATCATCGGCATTACCTCGTCATGGATAGCGATCATTTCATCCTGAATCTTGCGATTGTTGTCAGACGAAGAACTGCAGCCGACAAAGAAAAGAGCGAAGGTCAATGAAAGTAAGAAAATGTTTTTCATGGTCTTGTTTTTGAACAAATATACAAACTATTATTTCCCAAAATCTAAATTGCGGATATAGACTTCATTTCTGACCGTTGCACACAGTAGCCCCTCCTGATCATGCAGGTCGAATTCGAACTCAACGACATGTTTCCCAATTTCATTTAAATCAATTTTAGCTTGTTCTATCTGGGTCGGAATAATTGTAATTGAAAAACCAAGGTTCTTCCGTGCTGGTTTTTTATATTGAATATGTGCGCTTTTTAACCAGATTAACACTTTGTATCCCTCGCGTTGAAGGATCTGGTCAAACAAGATGGCATAGAAAGGGTCTGTTGCTGAGAAAATCGTCCCGCCAAAAATAGAACCATTATAATTTCGATTCAGAAGACTGCGGTGAATCTTTACTTCAACACCTCGGAAGTCTTTGTGGAATTTTTTAACCCAAACCCTTTGAAACAGCAGAGGAGGGTAGAAACGCATGGCCCATTTAAGTATATTTTCTGATACCCGCATATCATTCAAAGATACAGAGAAGTACCCAAAGTAGCTATTTCTTTCTTTTCAAAAATTAATGGATATTTGCCTTTATGGACTTTAAAGAAAAGGTAGCAGAGAGTTATAAGCTGATCCAAGATGAAATTTGTCGTGGACTTGAAGAGGCAGATGGCAGCGCAAAGTTTCAAGAAGAATTATGGGATAGAGAAGGCGGCGGCGGCGGGCGTACACGAATTATACAAGACGGCTCTGTACTGGAAAGAGGTGGTGTTAATTTTTCAGCTGTGCACGGCACACTACCTGAACCCATCAAAAAATCATTTGGAGTACAAGACGATCAGTTTTTTGCAACTGGTGTATCTATTGTTATTCACCCTAAGAGCCCTTGGGTTCCGATTATTCATATGAATATCCGATATTTTGAACTCAATGAACAAACACGCTGGTTTGGCGGAGGGATTGACTTGACCCCACACTATATTAACACAGCAGATGCGCAATTCTTTCATCGTTCTTTAAAAGATGTCTGCGACCGATTTTCGGCTGACTTTTATCCCGAATTTAAAACTTGGGCTGATAACTATTTTTTTATTAAGCATCGAAATGAAACAAGAGGGATAGGTGGTGTGTTTTATGATCGCTTAAATCCTGCGAAAACATCCTTAGATTATGAAGATTTCTTTTCGTTTTCAGAAGAGCTTGGTCGCTCCTTTGTTCCTATCTATAGAGAACTTATTGAAAGAAATAAGAATAGACCCTTCGGCGAAAAAGAAAAACAGTGGCAACTTATGAGGAGGGGGCGCTATGTGGAGTTTAACCTGGTTTATGACGCTGGGACCAAGTTCGGTCTGGAGACAAACGGACGGATCGAATCTATTTTAATGAGTTTGCCACCCTATGCAAACTGGACTTATAACTACAAAGCTGAGCCCGGTAGTGACGAAGAGAAAACACTTCGCTTTTTAAAGAAGGGGGTTGATTGGATTTCTCTATAAAAAGCAGTCTAAAAGGGCTTTTCAATTCGGTAAATATGCTTATTTTTGCTAACTTCGCAACGCTCACTATGTGTGAGTTTATAGTTTAATTGAACTAATTATATATGGCTGACGAAACAGAAAACGAAAACAATTTAATACCAGCTAACGATCGTATAATCCCTATCAATATTGAAGATGAAATGAAATCAGCGTACATTGATTATTCAATGTCGGTGATCGTTTCAAGAGCATTGCCTGATGTGCGCGATGGCATGAAGCCGGTACATCGTCGGGTATTGTATGGTATGTTGGATCTTGGTGTTACCAGTAATAAACCTTATAAGAAATCTGCCCGTATTGTCGGTGACGTTCTGGGTAAATACCACCCACACGGAGACTCTTCTGTATACGGTACGATGGTTAGGATGGCTCAAGACTGGAGCATGCGTTATACCTTGGTTGATGGTCAGGGTAACTTCGGATCGGTTGATGGTGATTCACCCGCGGCCATGCGTTATACGGAAGCCAGATTGCAGAAGATTGCCGAAGAGATGTTGGCCGATATCAACAAGGAAACAGTTGATTTTCAACTGAACTTTGATGATACCCTGCAAGAACCTACAGTATTGCCCACCAGGATACCCAACCTATTGGTAAATGGAGCTTCAGGGATTGCTGTTGGGATGGCGACAAATATGGCGCCTCATAACCTTTCAGAGGTCATTGACGGCACCATCGCATATATTGATAACCGGGATATTGAGATCCCTGAATTAATGCAGCATGTAAAGGGGCCTGATTTTCCAACAGGGGGTATTATCTACGGTTATAAAGGACTTCAGAGTGCGTTTGAGACTGGCCGAGGAAGTATCATTATGCGCGCAAAGGCTGAGATTGAAGTGACTAAAAATGACCGTGAGCAGATTGTTGTCACTGAGATTCCTTACCAAGTCAATAAGTCTACCATGATTGAGCGGACAGCCGAGTTGGTCAATGAAAAGAAAATAGAAGGAATCTCATCCATTCGCGACGAATCTGACAGAGAGGGTTTACGTATCGTATACGACATAAAACGGGATGCTAATGCTTCTGTCGTACTGAATAACCTCTTTAAGTATACAGCTTTACAAAGTTCATTTAGTGTTAATAACATTGCATTGGTACAGGGAAGGCCAATGCTGTTGAACTTAAAAGACCTGATCCACCATTTTGTAGAACACCGTCACGAAGTGGTAATCAGAAGAACCAAGTTTGAACTGGCTGAGGCTGAAAAAAGAGCACATATTTTAGAGGGTCTTTTGATAGCTCTAGATCATATCGAAGAGGTTATTAAGTTGATTCGTGCATCAAACACTCCCGAGGAAGCTCGTACAGGCTTAATGGAGAAATTTGGTTTGTCTGATATCCAAGCCAGAGCTATCCTGGATATGACACTCAGACGCTTAACCGGATTGGAACGTGATAAGATCAAAGAGGAATATGCGGAATTGATGAAGACGATCGAGTATTTGAAATCGGTTTTAGCTGATGAAGGTCTGAGAATGTCAATCATTAAAAATGAGCTAACAGAAGTCAAAGAGAAATACGGCGATGAGCGTCGCTCCCAGATTGTTCACTCTGCGGGTGATATGAGCATGGAGGATTTCATCGATGACGAGGAGATCGTCATTACGATTTCGCACGAAGGTTATGTAAAACGTACTCCACTAAGTGAATACCGACTACAGAACCGGGGTGGAAAAGGAGCTTTAGGTTCGAATACAAAAGAGTCTGATTTTACGGAACATATCATCACCGCAACAGCCCATAACTACCTGTTATTCTTTACTGATGCGGGTCGCTGTTTTTGGTTGCGTGCATTTGAAATACCGGAAGGGTCGCGAGTATCAAGAGGTCGCGCACTGCAAAACATAATCAACATTCCGAAGGAGGAAAAGGTTCAGGCTTATATCAAGGTGAAGAACTTGAAAGATCAAGAGTATCTGGATAATAACTTTATCATCATGTGTACCAAGCGAGGTACAATAAAGAAAACCTCGTTGGAAGCCTATTCTCGTCCACGTGCCAATGGTATCAATGCGATTAATATACACGAGGGTGATCAGCTTATCGAAGCTAATCTGACAAATGGAGAGAGTGAAATATTGATAGCTTTACGTTCGGGACGAGCCATACGTTTTAACGAGTCAACTGTACGTCCGATGGGTAGAACGGCTGCAGGTGTGCGGGGGATTACGTTGGCTGACGATCAGGACGAAGTCATTGGCATGATTAGTGTGAATGATAGTGCATCCACTATTTTAGTGGTTTCGGAAAATGGATACGGAAAAAGAACCGATCTGGAAGATTATCGAATCACAAATAGAGGTGGAAAAGGAGTTAAGACAATTAATATTACCGAAAAAACTGGTAAATTAGTTGCTATTAAGGATGTTACGGATCAGGACGACTTGATGATTATCAATAAATCAAGTATTGTTATTCGTATTTCTGTACAAGAATTGAGGGTGATGGGACGTGCGACACAAGGAGTGAAATTGATCAATCTAAAGAAAGGAGATCAAATTGCTTCTGTCGCTAAAGTAGAGAGCGAGGAAGATGAAGAAATAGATGTGGAAGAAAATACACAGAGTGATGTTGCAGAAACGGGAAATGAAAATGAACCGGATACACCAACAGAAGATTAAAGAAAAAGCATACTGTAAAATGAAAAAAGCTTTCTTATTATTTTTCGTAACGTTCATGATGGGACAGCCTATTGTGTGGGCACAATCGGACGAGAAGGAAGGAAACAACGCCTTTGCTATGTATGCGAAGACAGCAGACTTCAAGCAATTGGAGAATGCCAGAAAGTTCTCCGATAATGCCTACAAGGAACGCCGTGACTCTAGTGCCTATAAGAACAATCTTTTAAGAGCATTGGTATATAGTAGTTTAGCGGTGGCAGACTCAAATCGTAGCTTGAAATATTCAAAGGATCCAATCGACGAAGCAAAGTTTGCTCTGTCGAAGTTGAATGACGAACAGCTTAATTACGAAAATGAGGCGCAAATAACCTATATTCATAGAAAACTGGGGAATGCGCATTTGATTCTCGGACGTCGGGCTTTGAACAATAATAAATATGAAGAAGCCTATAATCATTTGAAACAAGTAGATACCCTTAGCCGGGGAGATATTCAAGTGAATCGTAATCTCGCTGTACTCGCTTCACAGCTCGAAAAAAATGACGAAGCTATTCATTATTACAATGCATATCTAGAGAGTAAAGACAACGCCTCGGCAGAGGATATACTCATTATGGCTGACTTGTATAATAAAACCGGCAACCAAAATGAAAGACTAAATGTTTTGCTCTCGGGTTCCGATTCTTATCCGGATAATAAAGACATTCTTTTTCAGATTATCAATATTTACGCAGGCAATGGTTCCTATGATGCAGTCGTTCCCTTGATAGAACATGCCATTCGTTTAGAGCCTGAAAATGTGGAGTTAAATTATCTTGCAGGTTATGCTTATGAAGTAACTGGTAATCGAAAGCAAGCAGAGCAATATTATAAGACTACTTTAGATCTTGACGATAATAACTATAACGCCAATTTCGAGTTAGGGCTGCTTTACTTGCGAGATTTTGTAAGTGATACGGCAAATATGGAGAAGAAAGATTTGGCCGAAAAACATTTGCTTAAAGCAAACGAAATTGACCCGAACTCTGTTAATGCATTACAGTCTTTGGCTGTGTTGTTTGATAAGTCGGGTGATACTATCCAATATGAACGAGTAAGTAATCAATTAAATCAGAACACATTCAATTAACATGAAGATTAAATCACTACTATTAATTGCCTCATTGTTTTGCTCAGTTGTTGCTTTTGCGCAAAAGGGTGAACTGAATAGAGGAAAAGCAAGCTACAGCAAGTTTAACGAGGTTAAACAGATTGGTAGCGCTGAATTAGGCTTAAAAGACTTAGAAGCCGCAAAAACCTCATTGGAAAAAGCTGCTGAAAATGATAAGACCAATAATTTATCTGAGACTTGGACATATCTCGCATTGGTTTATTCAGATTATGTATTGCTTGATTCTACAGGAGGAGCTGACGAGTACAAGCAAAAAGCACTCGCAGCGATAGAAAAAGCAAAATCTACAGAAGGTGCTGATGAGCAAGCCGAGAACATCGATGTAGCTGCAAAAACACTTGCACAAGCCGAATTAACTGTCGGTGTTAAAGCCTTCGAAAATCAAGATTTTGCTGGTGCCTATACTGCGTTTGCCAAAGGGTTAGAGTATTTGCCTGGAGATACCTTGTTCTCTTATTATGCAGGTTTAGCTGCAATTAATGCGCAAGACTATCCAAACGCAATAGAGAAATATAAGACTCTTCTGGATCATGATGATTTCTCAAGTCTTTCACAGGTATATTTAGATTTGTCGCGTCTATATTTGATGCAAGAAGACACAACTTCTGCCATTCAATATGCAAAAGAAGGGTCAGCTAAATTCCCGGAGAACCAAGAATTGGCTACGCAAAATATTGAGCTGAATTTGCAAGCAGGCAATGAAGCGGAAGTTATTGCTGATATATCATCACAGATAGAGAAAGATCCATCGAATGCCGTGTTGCATTACTATCATGGTATTGCGTTAGGAGCTAGTGGTCAAAATGATGAAGCTGAAGCCGCATATAAGAAGTCAATCGAGTTAGATCCTCAGTCGGTTAATGCCTATATTAACTTAGGAGGGCTAATGCTGAACAAAGGTATCGAGGTGTTTAGAGAGGCTAGTAAGCTGCCTGCTAATGAGCAACAGAAATATAATGAACAAGCCAAAATTGGTAATCAACTGGTTGACGAGGCATTACCTTTTTTAGAGAAGGCTACTGAAATTGATCCAACGTCGGCCGTTGCTTGGCAGAATCTTAGAACCTATTATCAGTTGAAAGAAAATACTGAAAAGGTTAATGAGATCCAAGAGAAAATGAACTCGCTCAATTAGGGAGTTTTCAACTATATATGTATAAAAAAAGAGCTGTTTCTTAGAAGCAGCTCTTTTTTTATTGAGTTTTTTTTGAAACTTATCTAAATTTAATTATAGCAAAGAGCTCCGGTTCTCAGTGTATTGATTGGGTTCAAATCCTCACCCAATCAATACACCCGGTTTATTCAGAAGTGGCAATTTTATAAAGTTAGAGTCGACGATACTTTCGGGTAGAAAGATGAATTTCTTGTCATAGATAACGTCATCGATATAATAACTTAACCAATACTCATTGGTGAGGCCAAAGAGTGCATCATCGATTGGTTCGATTAACGCTGAGGATCGTCCTTTAACATCGCCAAGAAAATGGCGCAAAATACTTGTCTTAATATCTTTTCCCTCACTGCGATCGTATCCCTTTGACGTTACCAACACATTTCTAAGTGTTTCGTTTTTCTGGTTGATCAGATAGACGCGCCATATTTTCGTCTCAGGAGTCCCACCTTCCAAGCTAACCGCAATACTAATGTCCTCGACAATATTTTCAGGTAAATCCTTCTTCATGACATACTAATTCTCTTTGGCTTTCGTTTTACTTGTCGTTTTCTTTTTTGCGGGTGTCTTCTTCTTCGTAGCAGCGGATTTGGCTGTCTTATTCGCAGCCTTCGCACCCCTTTTAGTAGCTGGTTGCTCACCCGCGAGTTTCTTTATTTCCTCAAAGGTCAGGTCTTCTGCAACTGTATCTTTTGGGATTTTGATATTCTGTTTTCCAAAACGTATAAACGGACCCCAACGTCCATTTTCAACTCGGACATTCGGGTCTTCTTCAAAAGTTTTTATGATTTTATCTTTGTCCTTTTGTCGTTTTACCTGAATAATTTCTATTGCTTCGTCCTCCTCTACATCCAGCGGATCTCTGCCTTTCGGTAAAGAATAAAAAGCTCCGTCATGACGGATGTAGGGGCCGAAACGGCCGACCGCAATAACCATGTCTTTGTCTTCAAAGTTGCCAACCTTTTTGGGGAGCTTAAATAGTTCCATTGCTTCCTCAAAAGTGATGGTCTCAATCATTTGACCGGTACGCAAACTCGCAAAACGTGGTTTTTCCTCATCATCTGTGGAGCCAATTTGAACTAACGGCCCAAATCGTCCAACCCTCACGATGACTTTTTTACCTGATTCAGGATCAATACCCAACTCACGTTCATGGCTTGCCCGCTCGGCAGTCTCCAAGGTGTTTTCTACATCATTGTGAAAGGGGCCATAGAAATCACTGAGCATCTTGGTCCATTCTTTCAATCCCTGCGCTATCTCGTCAAACTCTTTTTCAACAGTCGCCGTAAAATTGAAATCCACGATATCCTGGAAATGCTCAACAAGGAAATCGTTCACCATAACCCCAATATCCGTAGGGAATAGCTTTCCGCGCTCAGCGCCCGTCATTTCTGTCTTAACAACAGAGGAAACTTTCCCGTCGCTAAGTGTAAATACCTGATAGTTTCTTGGTTTTCCATCGCGATCTTCTTTCACAACATAACCCCGGTTCTGTATCGTGGAAATCGTCGGAGCATACGTTGATGGTCGCCCGATCCCCAGTTCTTCCATTTTCTTAACTAAGCTAGCCTCTGTATATCGCGCTGGAGGTCGTGTAAAGCGCTCTGTAGCGCTCATCTCCGTTAAGTTAACCGTTTGGTTAACCGAAAGAGGAGGGAGTAGTGTATTGTCGCTATTGTCTTCTAGGTTTACTTCAGATTCCTCGTCTGTTGATTCAAAGTAGACTTTCAGAAAACCATCAAACTTCATAACCTCGCCGTTCGCTGTCAATTCTTCCTCTCGGCTGGAGATGGATATTTTTGCGGTTGTTTTTTCGAATTCAGCCTCACTCATCTGCGAAGCGATTGCTCGTTTCCAGATCAATTCATAAAGCCGTTTATCAGCTGCATCTCCCTGGATGGTATGACTAGCGAAGTTCGTCGGTCGGATAGCTTCGTGAGCTTCTTGCGCTCCGGACGACTTCGTTTTATATTGTCTTTTTTTATGATATTTCTCTCCATATGCACCTTTGATTTCCTGCTCCGCTGCGTCAATTGCGGTTTGACTCAAATTTACCGAGTCGGTACGCATATAGGAGATATAACCCGCTTCATACAGGCGTTGCGCTACTCGCATCGTACGGGCAACCGAGAAGCCAAGCTTTCTGCTCGCCTCCTGTTGCAGTGTAGATGTTGTAAAAGGTGCTGCTGGCGAACGTTTGCCGGGTTTCGTTTCGAGAGACTTGATTTTAAATTCAGCATCAGAGCAGTCTTTTAAAAACTGTTCAGCCTCTTCAGCCTTATTAAAACGTTTTGCCAGCTCCGCTTTAAAAAGTTCTTTCGGTTTTCCGGTATTGAATATCCCGATAGCTTTAAAAGAAGCCGTCGGAACAAAATTATTGTATTCGCGTTCACGGTCTACCAATAAGCGGACCGCCACAGATTGTACACGACCCGCAGAAAGGGAAGGTTTTACCTTCTTCCATAACACTGGTGACAGTTCAAAACCAACCAAGCGATCCAGTACTCGTCTCGCCTGCTGTGCATTCACAAGATTATAATCAATTTTTCGTGGGTTCTCAATGGCTTTAACGATAGCAGGCTTGGTGATTTCATGAAAAACAATACGCTTGGTCTTATTTTCATCAAGGCCCAACGTCTCAAAAAGATGCCAGGAAATAGCTTCTCCCTCGCGGTCCTCATCAGATGCCAACCATACGGTTTCAGAAGCTTTTGCCAACTTTTTTAATTCACTAACTACAGCCTTTTTATCCGCTGGAACTTCATATTTTTGTTTGAAGTTATTCGCTACATCAATCGCCTCATCAGTTTTTACGAGATCCCTGATGTGTCCATAACTTGACTTGACTAAAAAATCTTTTCCTAAATATCCTTCAATTGTTTTCGCTTTTGCGGGTGACTCTACAATCAGTAAATTCTTTGCCATTAACGTTGTTGGTTTTTGCAAATAAAGGCAATAAAAAAGGGATTTTCAAATGAATGGAAATATTTAATCATCAAGGAAGGCCGAAAACAAGAATTGCCTTAAGCCAAGAAACCACCGCCGATCACATCGTTACCTTCGTAAAAAACAGCGGATTGCCCAGGTGCAATTCCTTTCACTGCGTGGTGAAATTCTACCTGCATCGTATCTCCGTTTTGACTAAGTGTGCTGGTCATTCCTGCATCTTTATACCGTACCTTAGTTATTGCTTCCATGGGCTCTTCCAACGAGGCATATTTCATCAGGTTGATATTTCGGACAGTAGCGGCAGAGCGTTGCAATTCAACCTCATCGCCGATAACTACGGTATTGGTTTCCGGGATAATCTCCAATACAAATACCGGGCGCCCTAAAGCAATGCCCAAGCCTTTACGCTGACCAATAGTATAATAAGGATAGCCTTCATGTTTCCCCACAACGGTTCCATCGCTTAGTGTAAAGTTACCTGGTCCGATACGATCATCCAGATCCGTTACCTGGTGGCGAAGGAAAGAACGATAATCATTGTTTGGTACAAAGCATATTTCATAACTTTCTGATTTGGTAGCAAGCTCATGTTGCCCCATATCTTCAGCCATTTGCCTAATTTCCGTTTTGCTAAAATTCCCCAACGGAAAACGAGTCCGCGCTAAATTCTCTTGAGACACGCCCCAGAGTACATAAGACTGATCCTTATTTTCATCTTTTCCTTTTGACACCACATAGCGGCCATTATCGTGCACGCGTATATTGGCATAATGTCCTGTAGCAATAAACTCACAATCCAAATGGTTCGCTCTTTTGAGCAAAGCTTCCCATTTGATGTGTGTATTACACAAAACACAGGGGTTGGGTGTACGCCCCGCAATATATTCTTCAACAAAATTATCTATAACAGATCCCGAGAACTCATTTCGTATATCCAATATATAATGCGGAAAGCCATAGGCTACTGCCAATGCACGAGCATCGTTAATGCTATCCAGACTGCAGCACCCCGTTTCTTTTGATGAACCGCCAGAAGAAGCATAGTCCCATGTTTTCATGGTCAGGCCAATAACCTCATAACCTTGTTCATGAAGCATAACGGCAGCTACCGAACTGTCCACGCCGCCACTCATTGCCACTAAAACTCTTCCTCTTTTGCTCATAATATTAATTTGAATTTGCAAAGGTAAGTCAAAAAGTACAGATACTCAGCTTTGAAAATTCAGATGAAAGTCAAAAACTTATTGTTTTTGCTCTTCACTTATTGTTTTGCTCTTCGATTTCTTTCGCTGTTTCTTCAACTTTTTGTCTTAGTTGTTCTTTATAATGTATCAGGTTTTGAGCTAACTGTTCGTCTGAGGTGGCTAAGATTTGCGCTGCTAAGATACCCGCGTTTTTAGCAGCATTCAGGGCTACCGTCGCTACTGGGATACCATTGGGCATTTGTAGAATCGATAAAACCGAATCCCACCCATCAATCGAGTTGGACGATTTAACCGGAACTCCAATAACAGGTACATGCGTGATCGAGGCCACCATACCAGGAAGATGCGCTGCACCGCCGGCACCGGCTATGATAACCTTCAATCCACGGGAAGCCGCGCTCTTTGAAAAATCAAACAAACGTTCGGGTGTGCGGTGCGCAGAAACAATTGTAATTTCATAGTGCACACCCAGTTCTTTCAAGATATCCGCTGCATCCTGCATGACAGGAAGGTCAGATTTACTACCCATGATGATAGCGACTTCCGCGAGGTTATGATTTGCCATATTTCTATAATTAAGCAATTACTTTAATAGTCTGTTGAACCGTCCTTGCCGTTTCGATCGCCTTTTCACGATTTTCATTAATAATGGTAATATGTCCCATCTTTCGGAACGGCTTGGTATACTTCTTTCCATATAGGTGTACATAGACACCTTCCATCTTTAATATTTTTTCCAGTCCGGTATAACGTGCTAAGCCTTGAAAATCTGGTTCACCAAGCAGGTTAATCATCACGGCATTGGTCAAAACGTCCGTACTCCCAAGTGGCAGGTTGAATATTGCTCGTAAATGTTGCGCAAATTGGGAGGTAATATTCCCTTCGATGCTATGATGCCCACTGTTGTGAGGTCTTGGCGCCAGTTCGTTAACAAGAAGTTCACCCTCTTTCGTCAGAAACATTTCTACCGCTAGCAGACCAACAATTTGCAGATCTTCCGCAATTTTTATGGCTAGCCTTTCTGCACCTTGCTGAACTTCTAGGGGAAGGAGCGAAGGGGAGATCAGGTATTCAACTAAGTTTACATCAGGATTAAACTCCATTTCCACTACCGGAAAAGCTTTTACCTCTCCATTTTCATTTCGAGCCACGATGACACTGATTTCCATTTCAAAGTCTATCCAGGTTTCAATCAGGCTTGGTGCTTCAAAAGCCTTGTCAATATCACCTTCTGACATGATTTTCATAACACCCCGCCCATCATAACCATCCCTTCTTAACTTTTGAATATAAGGAAGTTTAAAATGTGTTGTTTTCAGATCTTCTCTCGATGAGATTAGTTGAAAAGGTGCAGTCGGAATATCATTTTGTTTAAAAAACTCTTTCTGTAAGCCTTTATCCTGGATCAGTCTGATAATCCGCGCCTGAGGGTATACCACAACACCTTCATCCTCTAATTTCTCCAAAGCATCCACATTCACCTTTTCAATTTCTATGGTGAGGAGATCGACCCGTTTTCCAAATTTATAAACAGTGTCAAAGTCATCCAGCGCACCCACTTCAAAATAATCACATAGCTTCTTGCAAGGAGCATTAGCATCCGGGTCAAGCACTGAAATGCTCGCATTAACATTAATTGCTTCTTGGATTAGCATCCGGCCTAATTGTCCCCCGCCCAGAATGCCTAACCGCAAATCGCTATAAAACTCTTTTGCCATTTATTATTTATTTAGTTTATTAATGATCGCTTGAATTATTTGATCCGCATGGATCCTTGAATTTTCTATAAACCAGGAATGAGTGTTCAGTCCCCCACAAACAACGCCAGCCAGGTAAATGCCTTCTACATTAGTTTCCATTGTTACCGGATCGTAAACCGGCGTTTTACTAATTTTATCGCTGTTTTTGATGCCGATTTTCTTTAGGAAAGAAAAGTTTGGTCGATACCCTGTCAGGGCCAGTACAAAGTCGTTCGGGATCGTTATCTGTCCTTCCGGTGTCTGGATATCAACTTCGTTCTCACGAATTTCGGTCAGATTACTAGAAAAATAAATCTGAATAGACCCTTCTGAAATTCGGTTCATTATGTCTGGTCGCACCCAATACTTTACACGCTGTCCAATTTCCTGTCCGCGTACCACCATGGTCACATTAGCACCTTTTCGGTAAGTCTCCAAAGCTGCATCTACCGAAGAGTTGCTTGCTCCCACCACCACGACATTTTGATTAGCAAAATAATGAGGTTCGCGATAATAATGGAATACCTTGTCCAGATTCTCACCCGGTATATCCAATAACATGGGTTCGTCGTAAAAACCAGTTGCAATAACTACGTTTTTGCCATGATACTCTCCTTTACTTGTTTTTACCGTAAAGTGCTCTTTTTCATCAGCAATATTTTT
Organism: Pedobacter indicus; assembly: GCF_003449035.1. NCBI lineage: Bacteria > Pseudomonadati > Bacteroidota > Sphingobacteriia > Sphingobacteriales > Sphingobacteriaceae > Albibacterium > Albibacterium indicum. The sequence continues at coordinate 2,926,116 of NZ_QRGB01000001.1, read as the reverse complement.
CACCTCCTCGAAAAGGTGAATATCCAGGTCATACGTGAGTGAAACCCGACGGTAATATTCCAGCGCTTCCGCCCGCTTAGGCTTCGGATTGATGCTAACAAAAGGCAGCCCTCCAATCTCCAGCTTTTCGGCTGTAGAAAAGAAAGTCATTCCTAGAGGGTAGTTGTAAAGGGAGTTAACAAGACATCCTTTTTCAAGGATTAAATACGACAAACCAGCTTTTTTTGCGGCGATCCCACAGGCTAAACCTATGGGGCCGCCGCCGATTATAAGTATATCAATTAAGCTACTGACTCGCATTTAAATTAAGAATGTTTATTTACCAGCCGCTTTCGCATGATCAGCAAGGAACTGAGCTAGTCCACTGTCTGTTAACGGATGTTTTAGAAGAGCTAAAATTGCAGATAGAGGTCCTGTCATGACATCTGCACCAATTTTCGCACACTCCAGAATGTGCATGGTGTGCCTTACGGATGCAGCTAATATTTGAGTTTCAAAACCATAGTTATCGTAAATCATACGAATATCTTCGATTAATGATAAGCCGTCTGTTGAAATGTCATCTAACCGACCGATGAACGGAGATACGTAGGTGGCACCAGCTTTTGCGGCCAACAAAGCCTGACCCGCTGAAAATACCAACGTACAATTGGTCTTAATTCCCTTCGAGCTAAAATACTTCAATGCCTTTACACCGTCTTTAATCATGGGAACTTTGACAACGATCTTCTCATCTAGTTTCGCCAATGCTTCACCCTCTTTGATAATCCCATCATAGTCTGTAGAGATTACCTCTGCACTAACATCCCCTTCAACAATATCACAAATAGCTTTATAGTGGTTAATAACGTTTTCTTCTCCGCTAATACCTTCTTTAGCCATTAAACTTGGATTGGTGGTTACACCGTCTAAAACACCTAAATCTTGTGCTTCTTTAATCTGAGAAAGATTGGCTGTGTCAATAAAAAATTTCATCGATTGTTCTTTTGATCTAAATTTTATTAAAAATTCCCTATGAATTCGTGAACAAATTTAGCCAATAAAATTATCAATTTATAACCTATTGTACTAAAGATTAAAAGGCGCTACTTCTGCATGTATCATGTAAAGATTAAAAAAAGGAGGCAGGCGAAAAAAGAAAGAGGCCGCACGAGAAAATCAGGAATAAAAAATGGGCAAGCCCCTTTTATCGCACCGCTACAACCTTTTACCCTTGCTGCGTTCCCGCCCTGGGGGATTTAAAGGGAGCTGGTCGTAAAAGACTTACCCACCGCAAAAGTAGCAATAAAAGTCGTATTTGCATAAAGAACGTGGCTTTTGTTGCTATTTGCTTGGTAATCTTAATGTTAATTTTTTGTTTCCTATGCGATTTGTTTTCGGTGGGTTTCGCATAATGGTTCAGGTTGTAGTAGTCGCCGATATTACTTTGAAGCATTTCCTTTCACGAATAAAATAATTTTCACTATAATTTAGAAAAATTCAAAATAAACCATTTAATATACGTTTTTTATAAAAAAAATGAGAAAAAGTATTGAAAGTATAATAAAATATCGAAAAAAATATTAATTTAGCAAATCAAATCATATTTGAACACACACAGAAACAATGAACAAATTAACACAGACAGAAGGCTTGTATCGTACTGAATTTGAACACGATGCTTGCGGGGTGGGGTTCGTGGCCCATGTAAAAGGAGAGAAATCGCATCAGCAGATCGTTGATGCATTGGTTATGCTGGAGAATATGGAGCACCGCGGAGCTTGTGGTTGCGATCCGGATAGTGGTGACGGCGCAGGGATCATGTTTCAAATTCCACATCAGTTTTTATGGGATGAATGTATTTCTTTAGATATTCTACTGAAAGAGCCGGGGCATTATGGTGTCGGTATGGCTTTTTTACCGAAAGAAGAAGAGGCTCATGCCCGTTGTCGCGCCATCATTGAGGCAGCCGCCATCGACAGAGGCTTTGATTTTCTTGGTTTTCGTGAAGTTCCTGTTAATCCTGAAGGGATTGGTGTAACTGCGTTAAGTGTAGAACCTTCCATTGTTCAATTCTTTGTAGATCGTCCCCGTGACATCAAAACAACTGAAGATTTCGAGCGTAAGCTATATGTTCTCCGCCGACTGATTGTTCAGGAAATCAAAAAAACACAGCAGGAAATACAGGAGCACTTTTATGTGACTTCTCTTTCTTGCCAAACCATTGTTTATAAAGGTCAATTGACCACCGCTCAGGTCCGGTCTTATTTTACGGATCTTCATGACGAGCGTGTTGTGTCAGCATTCGGACTGGTGCATTCACGTTTTTCAACCAATACGTTTCCCTCGTGGAAGTTGGCCCAGCCTTTCCGTTTTGTAGCTCATAACGGTGAGATTAATACATTAACCGGAAATTTGAATTGGTTTTATGCAGGAATGGAATCCTTGGTCTCGCCTTATTTTTCGGAAGAAGAAATGGAAATTCTCTTGCCGGTGATTGATAAGGGTCAGTCAGATTCCGCTTGTCTGGATAACGTAGCCGAGCTATTGATGCACTGTGGGCGTTCGCTTCCTCATGTGATGCTGATGATGGTTCCGGAGGCATGGGATGGCAATACGCAGATGGATCCGATAAAAAAAGCTTTTTACGAATTCCACGCCACATTAGTTGAGCCTTGGGATGGGCCTGCTGCGCTATGTTTTACAAACGGGAAGATGATCGGGGCAATGTTGGACCGCAATGGACTTCGTCCGCTGCGCTACTCGATTACAAGTGACGACCGGGTGGTAGTGGCTTCAGAAACTGGTGCGTTGCCGCTGAATGAAGAGTTGGTTATTAAAAAAGGTCGCCTGCAACCAGGAAAGATTTTTTTAATCGATATGGAAAAAGGTGAAATCAGCAGCGATGAAACTGTCAAGGCCGAACTTGCGAATAAACAACCTTATGCCGATTGGTTAGATCAATACAAGATCAGGTTGGATGATCTGGCTGAACCACGTGTCACCTTTACCTATCTTGCTAAAGAATCTGTATTCCGTTATCAGCAGACCTTTGGCTATTCCAGAGAGGATATACAGGATATTTTAATACCGATGGCTTTAGAAGGTAAAGAACCGATTGGAGCTATGGGTACCGATGTGCCTCTGGCCGTTTTGTCCAATCAGGCGCAACATCTTTCAAGCTATTTCAAACAGTACTTCGCTCAGGTAACCAATCCGCCGATCGACCCGATCCGCGAACGATTGGTCATGAGTTTGGCTACTTTTATAGGTAACGGTGGCAATATCGTCGATGAAAATAAAATGCACTGTCATTGTGTAGCACTTGAGCACCCGGTATTGACCAGCAAAGAACTGGAAAAGCTGCGGAGTATCGATACAGGGGTTTTCCAGGCCAAAACTTTGCAGACCTATTTCCGTGCAGATGAAACTCCCGGCGCATTAGAGGACGGATTAACGCGACTATGTCGCTACGCTGAAGATGCAGTAAAAGACGGTTTTGAAGTTATTATCTTATCCGATCGGGCAATCGACTCCCAACATGCGGCTATACCTTCGTTATTGGCGGTTTCGGCTGTCCATCATCATTTGATTAAAACAGGTCATCGAGGTTCGGTTGGTTTGGTTGTTGAAGCAGGGGATGTATGGGAGGTTCATCATTTTGCCTGTCTGTTGGCCTTTGGGGCGACAGCCATTAACCCATACCTTGCACTCGCTTCCATCCGCACGCTAAAAGAACAGGGATCTATTGGTACCGATCTGAAATGGGCAGATCTGAAAAAAAATTATGTAAAGTCGATCTGTGCCGGACTGCTGAAGATATTCTCGAAAATGGGTATATCGACACTGCAATCTTATCACGGTGCTCAGATTTTTGAAATACTGGGAATCAATAAGGAAGTTGTGGATCGCTATTTCTGTGGCGCTGTCTCCAGAATCGGGGGGCTCGGTCTGGATGAGATTGCAAAAGAGGTTCTAATTAAACACAGAAGGGGTTTTACTTCCAGTAGATCAAAAAGTCATTTATTACCAGAAGGGGGCTTGTACTCCTGGAGGCGCAGAGGTGAGTCGCATCTATTTAACCCCGAAACCGTCCATTTGCTCCAAAAAGCTTGTCGTACAAACGACTACGAGACATACAAAGCTTATTCAGCGACAATCAGTCAGCAAAGCGATAAGTATTATACGTTGCGCAATATCCTTGAATTTGCTTACCATCGTCCGGCAGTTCCGTTAGAAGAGGTGGAGCCGATTGAAAGCATCATGAAGCGTTTTGCTACGGGGGCTATGTCTTTTGGATCGATTTCACATGAAGCACACAGCACACTGGCTATTGCGATGAACCGTATTGGTGGAAAGAGTAATACAGGTGAAGGGGGAGAAGATGAAATTCGCTATGAAAAGCTGGAAAATGGCGATTCGATGCGTTCCGCTATTAAGCAGATCGCCTCAGCGCGTTTTGGTGTGACCTCTCACTATTTGAGCCAGGCTGATGAATTACAGATCAAAATGGCACAGGGCGCTAAACCCGGTGAAGGAGGGCAACTTCCCGGACATAAGGTGGATGACTGGATTGCAAAAGTTCGCCATTCCACTCCCGGGGTAGGTTTGATTTCACCTCCGCCACATCATGATATCTATTCGATCGAAGATCTAAAGCAATTGATATTCGATTTGAAAAATGCGAACCGTGCGGCACGGATTAATGTTAAACTGGTCTCAAAAGCCGGAGTCGGTACAATAGCTGCGGGTGTTGCCAAAGCCCATGCGGATGTTATTTTAATCGCCGGTTATGACGGCGGAACGGGGGCTTCGCCTATCAGCTCGATTAAGCATGCCGGATTGCCATGGGAACTTGGTTTGGCAGAAGCACATCAAACCCTTGTGAAAAACCGCTTGCGCAGTCGGGTGGTCCTTCAAGCAGATGGACAAATGAAAACGGCTAAAGATATTGCAATCGCCACACTTTTAGGTGCAGAAGAGTGGGGCGTGGCAACAGCCGCCCTAGTAGCAGGAGGGTGTATCATGATGCGTAAATGCCATCTGAATACCTGTCCCGTGGGCGTTGCTACGCAAGATCCGGAACTGAGGAAATTGTTTACCGGTCAACCGGATCATATCGTCAACCTATTTCAGTTCATCGCCGAGGAGCTCCGTGAAATCATGGCATCATTAGGCTTCCGGACGATCAATGAAATGGTGGGTAAAGCTCAATTTTTAAAACGTAAGGAAGAAATCTCACATTGGAAAATTGATAGGCTCGATTTAAGTGATGTATTATATGTGGCCCATGATGCGGATCCCAAAGCATTGTACAATACCGAGGCACAGGATCATGAAATGGACAGTATTCTGGATTGGGAGCTGTTGAAACAAGCACAAAATTCGCTTGAAAGCAAAACACCAGTTTTTGGAACCTTTGATTTGAAAAACACAGATCGTACCATCGGTACGCTGTTGTCGAACGAGGTGTCGAAAGTTTACGGATCTGAAGGCTTACCTGACAATACCATCAATTACAAATTTACTGGTTATGCCGGACAGAGTTTCGGGGCTTTCGCCGCAAAAGGCTTGTCTTTCGAATTGGAAGGTGAGGCTAATGATTATGTAGGCAAGGGGCTTTCCGGAGCACAGTTAGCCATTTATCCGCGAAAAGAGAGTGTCTACAACGCCAGTGAAAATATCATCATCGGAAATGTGGCTCTCTACGGCGCAACTTCCGGTCGACTATTTGTTCGTGGGCAGGCCGGTGAGCGTTTTGCAGTGCGTAACTCTGGTGCTGCGGCCGTAGTAGAAGGCTTGGGTGATCATGGATGCGAATACATGACCGGAGGAAGGGTTCTGGTACTTGGTGAAACCGGCCGGAACTTCGCTGCGGGGATGAGTGGCGGTATTGCCTGGATATACGATGTTTCCGGAACTTTCCATGAACGATGCAATGGTGAGATGGTCGATCTGGAGAAACTGGACACGCAAGACGAAACGGAAATTATTTCCTTACTGAAAAAACATATACACCTTACAGGTAGTGATTTGGCAACACATCTTCTGGATCATTGGCAGGATGTTAAACCTTTCTTTATCAAGGTATTCCCACGCGAATACAAACAGGTTTTATTAGCTAAATCATTGGTAAACAATTAAGAAACAGGAACCATGGGAAAAATAACAGGATTTATGGAGTTTGATAGAAAGGCTCCTGAAAAAGAAATAGTAGCTGATCGTCTAAAACATTCAGGCGAGTTTGTGAAACCGTTGACTGATGATGAACTGAACCGTCAGGCAGCGCGTTGTATGGATTGCGGAATACCCTTTTGTCACTCGGGCTGTCCGCTTGGCAATGTGATTCCGGAATTTAACGATGCAGTCTATAAGGGCAAATGGGAGGAAGCTTACGAAATACTTTCATCTACCAATAACTTCCCCGAATTCACGGGTAGAATCTGTCCCGCACCCTGCGAGTCCGCTTGTGTATTAGGGATTAACCGTTCACCGGTGAGTATCGAAGAAATCGAAAAACACATTGCAGAGATAGCCTATAAGAAAGGCTATGCAAAAGCACGGCCGGTATTGATCAGCAGTGGAAAAAGCGTTGCAATTGTTGGCTCTGGCCCTGCAGGGTTGGCCGCTGCCGCTCAGTTGAGTAAAGCAGGTCATCAGGTCACCGTTTTTGAACGTGAAGATAAGCCGGGCGGGCTGTTGCGCTATGGTATACCGGATTTTAAACTGGACAAGTGGGTAATTGACCGCAAAATTCGGATTATGGAAGAGGAAGGTGTGAATTTCATCTGCAATACAGAAGTAGGTAAAGACGTTACCGCAAAGGATTTGAATGCCTTCGACGCGGTCGTGCTGGCTGGCGGGTCAACCATCCCGAGAGATCTTCCGATTCCCGGTCGAGATGCTAAAGGCGTTCATTTTGCGATGGATTTCTTAAAACAGCAAAACAAGCGTGTCGGAAACTCAACCTTTGATGATGAAGACATCTTGGCAACCAACAAACATGTCGTGGTTATCGGCGGTGGTGATACAGGGTCCGATTGTGTTGGTACCTCAAACCGTCACGGCGCAAAGTCTGTCACCCAGTTTGAGCTGATGTTCCAGCCCCCGGCCAGTCGCACCGAGGCCATGCCTTGGCCGACTTATCCGATCTTGTTAAAGACTACAACATCGCACGAAGAAGGTTGCGAACGCTATTGGTCGGTTAACACCAAAGAATTTATCGCTGATGAAAACGGTAAGCTAAAAGCGCTGAAGGTTGTCGACCTGGAATGGGAGAAAGACAAACTCGGTCGCCCGGTCAAGTTCACGGAAATTGAAGGCTCCGAACGTGAAATTCCTTGCGAGCTGGTTTTATTAGCTATGGGGTTCCTGCATCCGCAGCACGAAGGCCTGCTCAATCAGCTCGGTCTGGAATACGATCAACGTGGAAACGTAAAAGCTCAGGAAGGCAGCTATCAGACATCGGCTGATAAGATTTTTGTAGCTGGCGATATGCGTAGGGGGCAATCGCTCGTTGTCTGGGCAATCTCCGAAGGTCGTGAATGCGCTAGAAAAGTGGATGAGTTCTTAATGGGAGTATCCGAATTAGAAACCAAAGATGCCTTGCCGGTAGTATAGCAAGAGTAATTAAAAATCTTTCATGTTGTTTAAGTTGAAAAAGGTCGTGCATTTGTACGGCCTTTTTCTTTAAGTATAATCTTTTAAGAAACATTATTAACTTGTTCGAGAAGAACGTTGGTCAAACAGTCCTTAAACAGTCCTCTAACTGTGGTCAACCTGTGGTAAAAGGACTGTTTAACCACTGTTTTAGGAGGGTTTTTCCACTGTTTATTAGAAAGAAGAGCATAATAAGGCTGGGGCAATTTATCATTGGTTAATTTTTTTAACATTTTAGAATCTGGAGCTATCAACGCTGAATACAACGCAGATACTTAATAGATGGTATATCTAAATAAAATTCTATTCTTCCACATCTGATGGGGACGGGCCTGGGAATTCTATATTTAATTCGTGGAAGAGAGTTCGAACCTTTTTTCGCCAACTTGATCGAGCAACTGGCCAACTTTTTTGATCTTTTAGAATATCAACTCTGTTTTGTGAATGGTGAGGCCTTGATTTTCTACCGTGTATATTTCCGTCGTCAAACTTCAATAAAGTCAGAGGTTGATCTATTGGATTGGTTTCTCCATCGAGATCAAAAATGGTGCAATGCTCCTTTGCTGAAAATAGAGAACGTTTTCGTTCGAGCTGCTCAAAAAGGTATATCAATGGGAATTTTTCAGAAAGGAGGTCAAGATCATAAATATCTTTTTCAGTGGCGCGGTTTGCAGCGGACATCATCTTAAATAATGCGATATCCAGTTCCGAAACGAGTTTGATACCATCTATATTTTCGATGGCATCGAGCATTTTCATATTTTGAAGAACCTCTACCTTAATTGTTTCTCCTTCGCATACAATAAAAAAACGAAGAAAGATATATTGGTCATCGATATCGCATGGAAATTGGAGGCCAAATATGCGTGCGCTATAAAAGTTCTGGACCTCGTCTTTAATTCGGTCATAACCTGCTTTTCCGATAATATGAGGGAAAAAGATATCAATGTCGGTAGATATTCGATGATTATATCGAATAGCCAGGTTAGTGCCCCCACCTAAAGCAGACCCCTCAAAACTTTCAAAAGATTGTAACTCACGAATAGTCTTTAATAGACCTGGAGCAATAGCGGACATTATTGATAACGTAAAAATTGCTTAACGTGGTAACGACGAGCAACAAGTTTACAGACCTCATTACTAATTCGTTCTTTTGTTTTTTGCAATTCTCTAACAATCTGCATTTTGCTGTAAAGTTTTTCCAAAGGTTGGATATCTTTATCAAAGGTTTCCGCTGTTGTAGCGATTAGCGCTCTAGGGATAATAAAATCTTTGTCGTCCTGAATGTCTAAATTTTTTGGATCGACATCCCAAAATAAGTGTTTGGGAAAGATTTGCGATATATCCTTTATTGTGCTCATTTATACAAATTTACAGCATATTAGAAACAAAAGAAAATAAACCAGTAAAATTTTAGCTCTTGCTAATTTTCGAGTAAAAGTCCCATAAGATAATGCCCGCAGACACAACAACGTTAAGGGAGTGTTTGGTGCCGAATTGGGGGATTTCTATGCAGGTGTCGATCATTTCCATGGCTTCTTCAGAAACACCGTTCACCTCGTTTCCAAGTATTAGCGCATATTTTTGATCGGCGCTGGGATGATATTCGTTGAGATACCTGCTGTTGTCGGCTTGCTCAATCGCAATAATCTGATATTCTTCTGAACGGAGTTGGTTGATAGCGTCCGTTATGTTCTTTTCATATTCCCAGGCGATGGATTGGGTAGCACCCAGTGCAGTTTTTTCGATTTCACGGTGAGGTGGATGACCGGTGATGCCACAGAGTATGATTTTCTCAATGGCGAAACCATCTGCCGTCCTGAATATCGAGCCGACGTTGTGCAGGCTGCGGATATTGTCAAGCAGCAGGGTAATTGGTAATTTCTTCTTACTTTTGAATTCTTCTACGGTCGGACGGTTTAGCTCATCCATCGATAGTTTACGCATGGCGGCAAAGATAAAAAAATATGAAAGTATTTTGACGAAATGGTTCGGAACACTTCTTTTAATTTCCGATTATTCTCAGTAAATTTGCCCGGCAAAAATAAACTCCAAATCGTTTTGCCATGCAGTTAGATCCACAAAAATTCGTAGCAGAAGGCCTTACCTACGACGACGTATTATTAGTACCGGCTTATTCAGAAGTTTTACCACGCGAAGTGGATACCCAAACTTTTCTTACTAAAAAAATTCAGCTTAACATTCCGCTGATATCGGCAGCGATGGATACCATTACCGAGTCGGAACTGGCAATTGCTTTAGCGCAGGCCGGTGGTATCGGTATGTTGCATAAAAATATGTCTATTGAGGCTCAGGCACAAGAGGTTAGGAAGGTAAAACGTTCCGAAAGTGGAATGATCCAAGACCCGGTGGTGTTAAATGAGAAAGCCATTGTGCAGGACGCCTTTAAGATTATGAAAGAAAATAAGATCGGTGGAATTCCGGTTGTTGACGCAAGTAATAAATTGGTAGGTATTGTTACCAACCGCGACCTGCGTTTCCAGAAGAATATGAGTATTCCCATTGTAGACTTAATGACCAAAGATAATTTGGTGGTTGCTCCGGTGGGCACCAATCTGGTACAGGCAGAAGAAATTCTTCAGGATCATAAGATTGAGAAATTACCGGTCGTTGACGAGAATGGTATTTTAAAAGGATTGATCACATTTAAAGATATTCAGAAATTTAAACACTTCCCGAGTGCCGCGAAAGATGAGCACGGTCGCCTACGCGTAGGTGCAGCTGTTGGCGTTACACATGATACACTGGACCGCATAGGGGCCTTGGTGGAAGCAGGTGTTGATGTGGTAACGATCGATACCGCTCACGGTCATTCGAAAGGGGTAATCGATAAATTAAAGGAAGTAAAGGCTAAATTCCCAGACTTGCAGGTTATCGTTGGTAACGTGGCGACTGGTGAGGCCGCAACAGCACTTGCGGATGCAGGGGCAGACGCGGTGAAAGTGGGAATCGGTCCGGGTTCTATCTGTACTACCCGTATCATCGCGGGTGTGGGTGTACCTCAATTGTACGCGGTTTATGAATGCGCGAAGGCTCTGAAAGGCCGCGGTGTTCCCATCATCGCCGATGGTGGAATTAAGCAAACAGGTGATATTGCCAAGGCAATTGCTTCGGGTGCCAGCACGATTATGGCGGGATCGTTATTTGCAGGAGTAGAAGAAGCACCGGGTGAGACGATTATCTACGAAGGACGGAAATTTAAATCCTATCGTGGGATGGGTTCTATCGAGGCGATGGAACAAGGGTCAAAAGATCGGTATTTTCAGGATGTGGAAGATGATATCAAGAAATTAGTACCAGAAGGGATTGTAGGTCGGGTACCATACAAAGGAACTTTGGCTGAAGTGGTTTATCAGTATGTAGGCGGACTGAAAGCCAGTATGGGCTACTGTGGTGCCGGAACAATTGAGAAACTTCAGGAAGCAAAATTTGTGAAGATTACAGGTGCCGGGCTGCGTGAGAGCCATCCGCATAATATTGCGATTACCAAAGAAGCTCCGAATTATAGTCGATAAAGTTCTATTTCTCTAAAAATAGAATTATCTTCGGTCATGAACCTAAAGTTTAATAAGAACGAAGATTTTAATAAACAACAACTTTCCTCTCTTAAGAATACGTTGAAAAAGGTATTCTTAGGAGGAGGGGAGAAATCCGCTGAAAAACAACGGGCAAAAGGGAAAATGCTGGCCCGCGAACGAATCAATTACTTACTGGATGAGGATAAGCCTTGGCTGGAAATTGGAGCCTTGGCGGCTGATGGTATGTACGAGGAACATGGTGGTTGTCCGTCGGCGGGGGTGGTAACGGGGATTGGTTATGTGTCTGGACGCCAGTGTGTGCTGGTCGCCAATGATGCGACTGTCAAAGCGGGGGCTTGGTTTCCGATGACGGCAAAGAAGAATCTCCGCGCACAAGAGATTGCGATGGAAAACCGGTTGCCGATTATCTATCTTGTCGATTCAGCAGGGGTGTTTCTTCCGATGCAGGATGAGATTTTTCCGGATAAAGAGCATTTTGGGCGCATTTTTAGGAACAATGCGAAGATGAGTGCCGAGGGAATTGTGCAGATATCGGCCATTATGGGGTCCTGTGTGGCAGGGGGCGCTTATTTGCCCATCATGAGCGACGAAGCGATGATTGTAGATGGTACGGGTTCGGTGTTTTTAGCAGGTTCTTATTTGGTTAAATCGGCTATCGGAGAGGTGGTTGATAATGAAACATTAGGTGGGGCTACAACGCATTCTGAGATTTCTGGGGTAACCGACTATAAATTTCCGAACGATGCTTCTTGCCTGGATTCCATTAAGAACATCATGAGCATGCTTGGTGCACCGGAATCGGCCGGTTTTGATCGGATTAAGAGTAAAGAACCAAAAGAAAAACCGGAAGATATTTATGGGATCTTGCCTGCATCGCGTGAAGAACCCTATGATATGAAAGAGATTATCCTCCGATTATTAGATGATTCAGATTTTGAAGAATATAAGGCGCTATACGGAAAAACCCTTATCTGCGGATTGGGGCGTATTGACGGTTGGGCGGTGGGAATCGTTGCTAACCAACGAAATATTGTGAAAACGAAAACAGGGGAAATGCAATTCGGCGGTGCTATCTATTCAGATTCGGCAGACAAAGCCACCCGCTTTATAATGAACTGCAACCAAAAGAAAATACCCTTGGTATTCTTGCAGGACGTAACCGGCTTTATGGTAGGCAGTCGCTCGGAAAAAGGCGGTATCATTAAAGACGGTGCAAAGATGGTGAACGCAGTAGCCAATTCTGTTGTGCCGAAATTTACAATCGTGGTGGGTAATTCCTACGGCGCTGGTAACTACGCGATGTGCGGGAAAGCCTATGATCCACGTCTGATCTTTACATGGCCTTCGGCAAAAATTGCCGTTATGGGCGGTGCACAGGCAGCAAAGACTCTATTGCAGATTCGGGCTGCTAAATCTAAGAAAGGGGGCGAAGCGCTCAGTCCGGATCAGGAAGAAGCGATGTTGAACAAGATTAAGGAACGCTACGAGTCGCAAACCAATCCCTATTATGCGGCTGCTAGGTTATGGGTAGATGGAATCATCGATCCGTTAAAAACCAGAGAGGTGATATCTATGGGGATCGAGGCTGCAAATCAGTCGCCCATTACTCAAAAGTTTAACGTGGGGGTCATTCAGACCTAGACCTTTTGATGTGCCCTTTGAAGCATCTTTTGAAGTTTAACCGACAATAGACAGGTTAAATTTTATTACTTTTGTTTTTCATAAAACTATAAATAATGGCTGAAGAAAATATACAAGCAACAGAACATGTGAAATGTTTGATTATTGGTTCTGGACCTGCGGGATATACTGCGGCGATCTATGCTGCGCGAGCTGACCTAAAGCCTGTGCTGTATACGGGAATTGTGATGGGAGGTCAGTTGACTACAACCAATGATGTTGAGAACTATCCGGGTTATCCGGAAGGGATTACAGGACCTCTGATGATGGAAGATTTTAGAAAGCAGGCCGAACGCTTCGGTGCTGATATCCGTTTTGGACATGTGAGTAAGGTGGACTTTAAAGGTTCGGTTCATACGGCGGTAATTGACGGTAATAAAACGATTACAGCGGATACGGTAATCATCGCTACGGGAGCCAGTGCTAAGTGGTTGGGTCTGGAAAGTGAACAAAAATACAATGGCTTTGGTGTGTCTGCATGTGCTGTTTGTGACGGCTTTTTCTTCAAAGGTCAGGAGGTAGCTATCGTAGGTGCCGGGGATACGGCAGCTGAGGAAGCAACTTATCTGGCTAAGCTTTGTAAGAAAGTACATATGCTGGTGCGTCGTGATGAGTTCCGTGCATCGAAGGTGATGCAGCACCGGGTTCTGAATACACCGAATATTGAGATTTATTACCATACAGAAGCTAAAGAGATATTGGGCGACGGACAGAATGTGACTGGTGTCCAAGTGATTAATAACCGGACGAATGAGGAGTCAACGATTGATGTGACTGGTTTTTTTGTTGCTATTGGTCATCAGCCGAATACGGAGCTGTTTATTGATACAATTGATATGGATGCGAACGGTTATTTGATTACAAAGCCTGATAGTACCCAGACTAATATAGAAGGTGTTTTCGCTTGTGGCGATGTTCAGGACCATGTGTACCGTCAGGCTGTAACAGCTGCCGGAACAGGCTGTATGGCCGCATTGGAAGCTGAACGTTACTTAGCCACTAAAGAACATGAATTTGTAGAGGGCTAAGCTTTATGTCTGAAAATTTAATAACTGTTTCAGGTACAAAGGAAGAACAATACCAAAGCCTGCTCCCTCAATTAGAAGCTCTTGTTCAGGGAGAGTCAAATAAGGTAGCCAACATGGCAAATATAGCAGCTGCTCTTAAAACTCAATTTGACTTTTTCTGGGTGGGATTCTATTTGGTGGATACGTCGGATGAGCTTGTCTTAGGCCCGTTTCAAGGGCCGATCGCCTGTACGCGGATTAAGAAAGGGCGGGGCGTTTGTGGTACGGTATGGCAGAACGAGCACAGTTTGGTGGTTCCGGACGTAGATGCTTTTCCTGGACATATTGCTTGTAGCAGCTTGTCGCGTTCCGAGGTAGTGGTTCCTTTGATTGATCAAGGTCGTGTGATCGGTGTCTTGGATGTGGACAGTGACGAACTGAACGATTTTGATGAGGTGGATCAGCGTTATCTGGAACGGATTGTGAGTCTACTTGTTAAAACGGGAACTTAACGCGTGATTGCTTATCATTCTATTTTTGTACATCCTTTGCCGGCGGGGCATCGCTTTCCGATGTTGAAATATGAGTTGATCTACGAACAGTTGCAATATCAGGGGATTGTAGAACCGGCTCAGTTTTTTTCGCCAGACCCGATTGAAAATCAATATGTATTTGCCGCACATGATGAAGCCTATTGGAATAGGGCATTGAGCTTGACGTTAAGTTCAGCCGAAGTCCGCCGTATCGGTTTTCCACTTTCAGCAGAGTTGATTGAGCGTGAACAGCGTATAGCGGAAGGTACCCGGCAAGGAGCCTTGTATGCGTTAGAAGAAGGTTGTGCTTTCAATATTGCTGGAGGAACACATCACGCAGGTTACGATTGGGGTGAGGGGTTTTGCATTTTGAATGATCAGGCTATCGCAGCCAGTTATTTGGTAAACGAAAAGAAATTATCCCGAATATTGATTGTGGATGTAGATGTACACCAAGGGAATGGAACAGCGAATATTTTTGAAGGAGATGATCGTGTTTTCACCTTTTCCATACACTGCGAAAAGAACTTTCCCTTTAGGAAAGAGCGTTCGGACCTCGACGTCGGTTTAGCGGATGGGGTTTCAGATGCGTTGTATCTGAAACAGCTGGAGGAGGCATTGGATCGTCTTTTTGAAGAAGTGAAACCTGAATTTGTGTTTTATCTTTCAGGAGTCGATGTGCTGGCAAGCGATAAATTGGGAAAGTTGAAGTTGACGATGGATGCCTGCAAGAAACGCGACCAAATGGTGCTGGGACGTTGCAAAGAAAAAGGGATACCTGTACAAGTGAGTATGGGCGGAGGGTATTCGGCTGATATACGGTATATCGTGGATGCACATTGTCAAACGTTTAAAGTGGCGGCCGACTTGAATTTTTAACTAAATTTGCGCTACTTTAATATAAAAATAGTATATTTGCGCCCTGATTAGAGATACAACAGTACAAAAATATAAATACAATGAAAAAAGATTTGCACCCAACTAGCTATAGACCAGTAGTTTTTAAAGATATGTCTAATGACTATGCTTTTTTAACCAAGTCTTGCATTGAGACAAAAGAAACTATTGAGTGGGAAGACGGAAACGAATATCCACTAGTTAAATTGGAAATTTCTCATACTTCACACCCGTTTTATACTGGTAAAATGAAGTTGATCGATACAGCAGGACGTATTGATAAATTCCGTAACCGTTACGCAAAAAAATAAGATTTTTAGAATATTTTATAAAAGTCCCGGTAGTATTGCCGGGACTTTTTAATTTTAGGTGTATTTGTACTTTCTAACAAAAAAGTCAAAAATATGCAAATAGTGCTTTATGATCGTGCCGAGTGGAGGGAAAAGCTGTTCCCCCTGAGCCTGACCCGACCAGTTTCTAATCTACGTACAGGGATTTGGACGATCGACGAGAAATGGTCTCGCTATTTGCAGTCTCCTGTTTCTTTTCTCACGGAAGACTATCTGAATAAGAAGTTTCCAATGGACGAACCAATGGGTGAGGTGCTGATTATTCGTGGAAATGTATTGCCAAATAATGAACTTCTGGAGGCGGTGGACCAGCTGAAGATCGGTGAGGGCTTGTGTTCAAATGATACGGTTATTGCGGTAAAACTAACAGCATCTTCGAAGCAAACATTGACTTCGCTGGATTTAGATCGTTTGGATAGTTTTGATATTCAGCTTGTTGATTATGATGGGGAATGGGTGCAAATTCGTTATCCTGAGGATCTCTTTATACAGAACGAAGCAGAACTTAATAAGGATTTTGAGCTGGCAACAAAAGGAAGAATGAGCGCCGATCTGAGTTCGACGAACCGGGTCTTGGGCGACCAGATTTTCGTGGAAGAAGGTGTTCTGGCAGAATGTGCAAATTTTAACACGCTGAAAGGTCCGATTTACCTTGGAAAAGACAGTCAGGTTTGGGAGGGGAGCTCGATTAGAGGGGCTTTTTCTTTGGGAGAGGGGGCGATTGTGAAAATGGGTACGAAAATCTATAGTAATGTCTCGGTGGGGCCGCATTGTAAAGTGGCGGGGGAGTTAAATACAAGTGTTATTTGGGGGAATACAAACAAAGGACATGACGGCTACTTGGGTAGCGCTCTTGTCGGAGAATGGTGTAATCTTGGCGCGGGAACGAGCAACTCCAATATGAAGAATAACAGCAAGAATGTAAAAGTGTATAATTATCAATCTGAAAGTAGGAGGGATACCGGTTTGGGCTTTTGCGGGGTGACGATGGGCGACCATGTACGCTGTGGAATTAATACTTCCTTTAATACGGGTGCCGTTGTGGGCAGTTGTTCAAATATTTTTGGTGGGGGAATGCCGCCAAACTTTATTCCTGATTTTTCGTGGGGAGGGTCAGAAGGGTTTGATGTCTATGATATCGACAAAATGTTTCAGACTTGTGAATTGGTTTTTCAAAGACGTAATAGTAAATTTGACGAAATTGAAAAAAATATCCTGCGGGCGGTTTTTGAATTGACAAAAAAACATCGAAAAAATTAAAAATTATTTAACATGAGAAAGAAAATTGTAGCCGGAAACTGGAAGATGAACCTGGGTTATGAAGAAGGAATCAGTCTGTTTTCTGAAATATTGCACATGGTTGGTGATGAAGCTAGAGGGGATCAACAGGTAATCGTATGTAGTCCTTTTATTCACTTACACCATATTGCCCAGCAGTCGGCAAGTTCTTCTACTGTTTCAGTAGGGGCACAGAATATTAGTCAACATGACGCCGGTGCTTATACGGGTGAGGTTTCGGCCAAGCAGGTAAAATCTACCGGTGCGGAATATGTGATCCTAGGGCACTCGGAACGTCGAGCTTATTTTGGAGAGGACGAGAAGCTATTGGAAATAAAGGTTGATCAGGCTCTTAAAAATGGATTGAAACCAATTTTCTGTATTGGGGAAACTCAGGAAGAACGTGAATCTGATAATTTTTGGGATGTTCTTTCAAAGCAGCTAAAGGAAACGGTGTTTAAATTGTCTGAAGCTGAGTTCAAGCAAATTGTTTTAGCTTATGAACCGGTATGGGCAATTGGGACAGGGCTTACGGCAACGCCGGAGCAGGCTCAGGAAGTACATGCGTTTATCAGAAATGAAATTGCTGATAGTTTTGATCAGGAAACGGCAGACGCTACAACAATTCTTTATGGCGGCAGCTGTAATCCGAAGAATGCACCTGATTTATTCGCACAAGCGGATATTGACGGTGGACTCATTGGTGGGGCATCGTTGAAATCAAGAGATTTCGTTGATATCGTTAAGGTATTGAATCAATAGGGAAAATATAGATGAACTATTTAGAGTTTAATTTCATTTGTAAGCCTTCGAACGACTGGCAACAGGATTTGTTTATCAATGAACTAGCCAATATCGGTTTCGATACGTTCGAGTCGACTGAAACGGGATTTAAAGCTTATACAGCGGAAGCTAACTTCAATCCGGTCGAGTTAGAAACACTTTTGTTGGGTTTGGAAGGCGACTTCGATGTGCACTATGAAATGGCGACAATAGGACATCAAAATTGGAATGAACTGTGGGAGTCTAATTTCCAACCTATCGTTATCCGTGACCAAGTGTATGTGCGGGCTACTTTTCATGAGAAAGCAGCAAACTTTCCTTATGAGATTGTGATTGATCCGAAGATGGCCTTTGGTACGGGGCATCATCAGACAACATCGTTGATGATGGAATGCTTATTGGAAGAGGATGTGAAAGATAAGTTTGTACTGGACATGGGCTGCGGAACAGGGATATTAAGTATCCTTGCTGCAAAACTTTTAGCAAGGGAGGTTGTTTCCATAGACAACGATCCGGTTTGTGTGGAAAGTGCCAATGAGAACTTACAGCTGAACAATGTATTGAACATGAGTGTTTTGGAGGGGTCAAGTGAGACAATCCCAATGCAAAGTTTTGATATTATCTTGGCAAACATCAATCGGAATGTTTTGTTAGAGCAGCTTGAGTATTATGCAGATCGTATTGCGAAGGGTGGAAGCCTGTTCTTGAGCGGCTTTTACAAGGGTGAAGACTTAGAAATGCTCAAAATGGCTGCATCGAAACAAGGTTTTTCTTTTCTTGGACACAAAGAGAAGGAAGACTGGGTTGCAGCTAAATTTATATTTGAAAAAGAAAACGACTAGCTATGCGGGTCCACTTTATTGCGATTGGCGGAAGTATTATGCACTATCTGGCAATAGCATTGGCAAAAAAAGGGTATATCGTAAGCGGTTCGGATGATTATATCTTTGAACCGGCTTATACTAACTTGAAAGCCAATGGTTTACTTCCTAAAGAGAATGGTTGGTTTCCGGAAAAAATAGACGATCAGGTGGATGCTATTATTCTGGGGATGCATGCGAAAGAAGATAATCCGGAGCTTTTACGAGCAAAGGAGCTAGGCTTGACGGTGTATTCTTACCCGGAGTTTATTTACGAGCAATCGGTCAATAAAACTCGGGTGGTGATTGGTGGTAGTTATGGGAAAACCACAATTACCTCAATGATCATGCACGTACTGAAAGAACTTGACCGTGATTTTGATTATGTCGTGGGGGCCAAGTTAGAGGGTTTTGATAATTCTGTGCGGATATCGAAAGATGCTCCGGTTATTATTATCGAGGGTGATGATTATTTGGCTTCAGTAGAAGACCGAAGGCCAAAGTTCCTACTCTACAAAGCGAATATTGGCCTCATCAGTGGTCTGGCGTGGGATCACGTGGATGTTTATCCGACGTTCGACAGTTATCTCCACCAATTTAATCTCTTTATAAAAAGTATCGAACCGAAAGGAACGTTGATTTATAATAAAGAAGATAAGAAAGTTCAGGAATTGGTAGCTGAGGATAGCTCTAACATCAATAAGCATGGTTACCGAACGCCGGAGTTCACCATAAATAAAGGACAGACTTCGGTTACGACTCCACTAGGAGAGGTGCCTTTGCAAGTTTTTGGCCGTCATAATCTTTCTAACCTTGCGGCGGCTTTCACGGTTTGTGAATGGCTTGGAGTAACCCGGCAAGAGTTTTACGATGCAATCCGGTCGTTTAAAGGTGCGGCACGGCGGCTTGAGTTTGTCACAAGCAATAAAGACAGTGTTGTTTATAAAGATTTTGCGTATACACCATCGAAAGTTGCTGCTTCTGTTCAGGCGGTCAAAGAACAATATCCGGAGAAAACCCTGGTTGCTATTCTTGAGATCCCTTTAAACGCCAGCATGAATGAAAATTTTCTTTCTGGATACAAGGATACAATGAATAAGGCAGATTTGCCGGTTATTTTTATTAATCAGGAATCATTCAAACAGAAAAACCTTGAACCTGTCAGCGATTATGTGCTGAGAAAAGCATTTAATAATGAGTATATTAGGTGTTTTAATACAGTTTTGGGACTTAAGGATTATTTAAAAGATATGAGCTCTGAGGGTAAAAACCTCTTGTTTATGAGCTATGGAAACTTCGGAGGAATGAGCGTAATTAATTTTGCCGATGTGTTTATTTCTTAAATTGTTAATTGTATCTTTGACTTAATACCATTAGTTAAAATATTATCCAGTTTATACAGTTTCATGAAGAATCTAGGAAAGAAAATAAGATTATTAAGACACCAAAGAGGATGGAGCCAGGAAGATGTTGCTAAACGTTTAGATATCTCGATTCCAGCCTTTTCAAAGATAGAAACGGGAATTACAGACGTAAATCTCTCTAGATTAGACCAAATTTCTCAATTATTTGATTTGAGCATTGTTGAATTGCTAACATACAACGATGCAGATGATCAGAGAAAATATAACAGTGAATTGGAAACAACGCTGGAAAAGCTGAATGGTCGAGAGGAGGAAATTATTTCTTTGCAAAAGAAAGTCATCGAACTCTATGAGGAGTTAAGAAAAGTACGAGGTTAATATTAAACTTCGCCAATAAATTTTCAGGTAGATTGATACAACATCAATCTACCTATTGGTTTTTAATAAAGATGATTTAATAATCATCATCGTCATCGTCGTAATCGTTCAGCTCATCAAAATCATCGAAGCTATCGAAATCCATATCATCATCAAACTCATCGAATGAGTCTTGTCCTTTCTTTTTCTTGTCGATGCCCTCAGATAGCGAATCTGATTTACGAAGTTTTCCCGGCGTTTTCATAGATTAATCTAAATTTTATCTTTTCCTTTTGTTATTATAAAAGTACAAAGTATTTAAATTAAAATCCTAAATTTTCTTTTGGTTTTTTTTACAAAAGCTTTCCTGACGGTTGATATAGGCTATTCTTCGGAAGATCCGATAAAATTTTCTTCAGAAATAACGTCTTTGAGTTTGGGTAAGTCAGACTTGGAATTGATTCCAAAATAATCCTGGAAAAGAGGGCTTACACCATAAAGCAAGGGTCGGCCGACGCTATCTGCTTTACCCAAAATTGTAATTAATTCTTTCTCCAGGAGCATGCGTACGGAATAGTCGCAATTCACACCACGAATTTGCTCTACCTCAAGTTTGGTAATGGGTTCACGATAAGCAATGATGGCCAAAGTTTCCAAAGCAGCCTGGCTTAACTTCTTTTTAGAACGGTGAATTTGCAGTTGATTAATGACAGGATAATAGGCTGCTTTGCTTAGAAACTGGAAACCGCCATTGATCCGCACAAGTCCGAAAGCGAATTGCTCTTCAGCATATTTTGCTTCTATCGTATCAATATGCTGATCGATTTCCTCGATGGAAAGTTCGCTTTCAAAAGTGAGATTAAGAACTTCTTTAATCTCTTTAGTTGAAATGCTTTGTTCTGAGGCGAATATAAGGGCTTCTATTTGCTGTTCTACCTGCTCGATCATGTATAGATTAAAGAGTTAATACACTATTTTAGTAGTCGATAACCTGTTCTTCCATGTTTTCGGGGATTTCTCTCCACTGATAACGTTGGTTGCGAAGTTGAGGTACAAAGCCAGCATTTTTTATCGCATTTTGGATGCTTTGTGAGGTGAAACGATGAGGTGCACCTGCGGCTGAGACTACATTTTCTTCAATCATAATCGACCCAAAATCATTGGCCCCCGCGTGGAGACAAACCTGACCTGTTTTTTCTCCGACTGTTAACCAGGATGCTTGGATGTTTTTGATGTTGGGGAGCATGATTCGGCTCAGTGCGATCATCCTGATGTATTCATCGCTCGTGACGTTGTTAGAAATGCCCCTTACTTTTTTTAGGAGAGTACCGTCGTCCTGGAATGGCCAGGGGATAAATGCAATAAAGCCGTCAGCATCTGCTGGTTTTTTCGCCTGTACTTCTCGGATCCACACCAAATGCTCAAAACGTTCGTTCAGGGTTTCAATGTGACCGAACATCATGGTTGCTGATGTGGATATATGGAGCTGGTGAGCAGCCTCCATGATGTCCAACCATTCCCGTCCACCACATTTACCTTTTGATATGAGACGCCGTACCCGATCGTTTAAGATCTCGGCGCCGGCACCAGGTAAGGAATCGAGACCAGACTCTTTCAAGGCCTTTAGCACATCGGTATGGCTCATGCCTTCCAATTTACAGATATGAGCTACTTCGGGCGGGCCTAGTGCATGTAGCTTAAGATCTGGATAGAGCTCTTTGAGCTGTTTGAATAGCGTGGTGTAGAAAGATAATCCTAAATCGGGATGATGGCCACCCTGAAGAAGAAGCTGGTCGCCACCATAGCGAAATGTTTCCTCTATTTTTGTCTTATAAGTTTCGATATCGGTAATATAACTCTCTTCGTGACCCGGGCGACGGAAGAAGTTGCAAAATTTGCAATTTGCAATGCAGACATTGGTTGTGTTAACGTTGCGGTCAATTTGCCATGTCACTTTTCCATGAGGTACCTGAATCTTCCGAAGTTCATTTGCTGTGTACATCAGTTCCGCCGTAGAGGCATGATGGTAAAGGTACAATCCCTCATCTAAGGTCAGGAATTGAAAATCAGCAGCTTTCTTGAGTAAATCTTTGGTCTCCATTATTACAAATATACGCAAGTAGCTTAGTTATCCTGAATTAATTCTTATTTTTGCAGCATAATATGACAAAGAAAGTAGCTTTTTATACACTGGGTTGTAAACTGAATTTTTCTGAGACCTCATCGATCGGGCGCCTTTTCCAGGATGCCGGTTATGAGCCTGTTCCGTTTAATGAAAGAGCAGATGTATATGTCATTAATACATGTTCAGTGACAGATCACGCGGATAAAAAATGCCGAAAAGTAGTAAAGGAAGCACTAAAATATTCTCCCGAAGCTTATATCACGATTGTGGGTTGCTATGCGCAGCTAAAGCCTAAGGAGATAGCTGAAATTGAAGGTGTTGATATGGTATTGGGCGCGGCAGAGAAGTTTAATATTATTGAGCATATTAATGAATTAACTAAGCAACCCAAAGCTATTATTCATAATGAGCCCATCGAAACGACTAATGTTTTTGTGCCTGCTTTTTCCATTGGTGATAGAACACGGACCTTTTTAAAGGTTCAGGATGGTTGTGATTATTCATGCACATTTTGTACAATTCCTTTGGCCCGCGGCACCAGCCGTAGTGGTTATATCACAGATATTGTGACCCAGGCTAAAGAGATTGCAGCGTCAGGGATTAAGGAAATTGTGTTAACCGGGGTTAATATCGGGGATTTCGGGCTGCACAATGGTGTGAGGGAAGAGAGTTTTCTGGACTTGGTCCGAGCATTGGATGAAGTGGAAGGTATCAGGCGTTTTCGTATTTCATCGATCGAGCCAAACCTACTATCAAACGACGTAATTAATTTTGTCGCTGCGTCTAAACGTTTTGTTCCTCATTTTCATATGCCTTTGCAATCAGGATCTAATAAGATTTTAGGGAAAATGAGGAGGCGCTATCGAAGAGAGCTGTATGCGGAGCGAGTTAAAACAATTAAGTCGTTGATGCCTGATTGTTGTATTGGGGTAGATGTTATTGTTGGCTTCCCAGGGGAAACGAGAGCGGATTTTTTAGAGACCTATAAGTTCTTAAACGAATTACCGGTTTCTTATCTTCATGTCTTTACTTATTCTGAACGCGAAAATACAATTGCTGCACAAATGGAAGGTTCGGTTCCGGGAAGTAGCCGCTCAGACCGGAGCAAGATGCTTCATATACTTTCGGATAAAAAAAGACGTTTGTTTTATGAAGAGCAGTTGGGTAAAGAAGGTGAGGTGTTATTTGAATCAGACGAGAAAAAAGGTTTGATGCATGGCTTTACACCGAACTACGTGAAGGTTGAGATTCCTTATGATCCATTATTAGTTAACGAAATTGTGGCTGCAAAATTGATCGAGATTAGTGAAAATAACCATGTAAGAGTAGAGCAATTAGCGGAAGAACTACATCATTAGTTATGATTGGAAGACACTTTATAGTAGGTTGCGTCTTGTTTTTGTCTGCAACTATCTTGTCAAGTTGTTTAGCTCGACCTGAACGTGCACGTGCTCCATATCCCACAAATACTTCTGTAAGTAAAAAATCATCTGATAGAAACAGTATACGCTCAGCCAAAAATTTGTCTGAAAAGTACGCAGATATGATTGGCGTTGACGTTGGGGATATCCACAATATTGAGCTATATCAATATATTGATCAGTGGATGGGTATTCCGCACAGACTGGGTGGGCAGGATCGGAGAGGAATTGATTGCTCTGCTTTTGCCAACCAATTGGTTCGCGAAGTATATCGTAAAGACTTGCCGCGTACGGCTGAGGATATGTCTAAAATTGTGAAGCGTAAATACGAAAATCAGCTGAAAGAGGGTGATTTGGTTTTTTTTAAATTTGGGGGAAGAAGGTTTGATCATGTAGGTATTTACTTAGGAAATAGTCGCTTTGTACATGTATCGACCTCAAAGGGTGTAATTATCAGTAATTTAAAAGACCCGTGGTATTACAAGTATTTTTCACGTGCGGGATCCATTTTATAATCTATTAAGAATTGATTTAGTACTTTTGTATTTTATGAAACCTAAGAAAAAGGAAACCATTTGGCAACATCTAATTTTTTACGCTAGTTCTGAGGTGTTGTTATATGCTGTGATGATTATCGGTATTCTACTCGGCATCATAATTCTTGGTTAACCTTTCTTTATTACAAAAAAACATGACTTTAAATTTAAAACGACCATTAGCCATATTTGATCTGGAAACGACGGGTGTTAATGTTGCATCGGATAGGATCGTAGAACTTTGTATCTTGAAAGTGCACCCGGACGGGAGGGAGGAAGTTCGGACAATGCGGATTAACCCAGAGATGCCGATACCTTATGAATCATCCGTTGTTCATGGGATTTATGACGAGGACGTTGCCAATGCGCCGACGTTTAAAGAAGTCGCAAAAGAGTTAGCCGAGTTTTTGGATGACGCGGACTTAGGCGGATTTAATTCAAATAAATTTGATATACCGGTTCTTATGGAAGAGTTTCTGAGAGCAAATGTCGAGTTTTCGATTGAAAATAGATTTTTTGTCGACGTACAGAATATTTTTCACCAGATGGAACAGCGTACATTGAAAGCTGCTTATAAGTTTTATTGTGATAAGGAGCTTGTGGATGCGCATTCAGCCGAAGCGGATGTGAGAGCGACATTTGAGGTGTTAAAAGCTCAGGTACAACGTTATGATGGTCAAGAATGGGCAGATAGAAGTGGAAAGGTTAGTGTACCTGTTGTGAACGATGTGGAAGCTTTGCATAATTTCACAAACTTAAATCGTACGGTAGATTTTGCGGGGCGCTTGGTTTATAATAATGAGAATGTGGAGGTCTTTGGTTTTGGTAAACACAAAGGGAAACCCGTAGCGGAAGTTTTTAAAATTGAGCCTAGTTACTACTCTTGGATGATGAGAGGCGATTTTCCGATGTACACCAAAAAATGCTTGGAACAAATATGGAATCGTAGCAAACAGGAGGCAAAGGATGATGCTGTACGCTCGAGCAGCCGTAAGGAAACTGCTGGTGGCCCGTCAGTCGAGATATCGGCGGATGCTGGTTCTAAAAAAGTAAAAAGAGGCTCGCAGCAAGTGAATGAACGACCAGCTAGGTCAGCTAAGCCAATTACATCTGACATGTTGAAAAGTTTGCAGGAAAGATTTAAGAAATAGGAGACGCTATTATTCCTTATTTAAATTTAAAAAGGATATATTTCTTTTTAAACCGGTGTATTTTGCTCTTTTAACAGCCGATTTCCTGAAGATTTCGTTAAAGGTTTCTTGGGTTATTTCTTCCCACTCTTTCTTATTCATTTCCAGTAGTTTAGAGTGAGGTGAAAATTTGGGTTCTTGGTGTGAAACAGAGAAACGGTTCCATGGACATACGTCCTGACAAATGTCACATCCAAACATCCAATTCTCCATCTTTCCTGAAAACTCGTCTGGTATTTCATCTTTCAACTCTATTGTCAAGTATGAAATGCATCGGCTGGCATCTACTATTTTATTTCCTTGGAGCGCCTCGGTAGGACAGGCATCGATGCATCGGGTGCAGGTTCCACAGTGATCAGTTGCGATATGATGGTCATATTTAAGCTCTAGATCAACGATGAGCTCTGCTAAAAAAAAGAAGGAACCCTGATTTTTGGATAGGAGTAGACTGTGTTTTCCGACCCAACCGAGTCCTGATTTTTCTGCCCAAGCCTTATCTAAAACAGGAGCTGAATCGACAAAAGCACGTCCGCCTACCTCGCCGATGTTCTCTTGAATAAATGAGAGGAGCTCTTTTAACTTGTCTTTTATAACAAAATGATAATCGATTCCATAGGCATATTTGGATATTTTGGGTGCTTCGGGATCACGTTGTTGTTTATCGGTGTAATAATTATAGGATAATGAAATAATTGACTTTGCGCCGTCTACTAATAGTCTCGGATCGAGTCGTTTATCAAAGTGATTCTCCATATAGGAGAGTTTGCCTTGATAGCCTTTCTTAAGCCAGTCTTCCAGATAAGGTGCTTCTTTCTCTAAATAGTCTGCCTTCGATATTCCACAGGAAAGAAATCCTAAGCGTTGTGCTTTTTCTTTGATTAATTTGGTATACCGCTCTGTTTTAGAAGACATGGTACAAAGGTAGGGACTTAGGTACAAGTTACCATGCCTTCGGGGTAAATTAAGGGACTTAGGTATGGGATATCCAGATTGGCACCTCGGAGGATAAACCAACTGCCCATAAGAAGGAAGAGAAAAGGGAGCCAGGATGAAAGGTTAAAAGGAATGTATTTTTTTATGTAAGACCCTGCGATCCCGGTTAGTAACATAAGAGGCAGCGTGCCTAGACCAAAGAGTAGCATAAACTTTCCACCTGCAAGGGTACTTCCCGTGCTCAGCGCCGTGGCAAGAGCCATGTATACCATTCCGCAAGGAAGAAAGCCGTTGAGCATACCTGCGAGAAAGTTGCCACCGGGTCGGTACAGCCAATAACCCATTTTCCGGTAGAGTGGCGCAAAAAACTTTTGTTGTGCTGCTATGAGCCGGTTAGATTGATGCCCTAAAAGAGTAAACAAGCCTATCGTTATTAAAATGCCACCGGTTAGCAGGCTTAGCCCTTGCTGCCAACCTCTGTAATCTGCTCCGACAGAGATGGTGCCGATAATTAGTCCAAAGGCAGCGTATGTCATGATTCTGCCTAGTTGATAAATAACGCGGTTTGTTAGCAATTTAGCGTGGGTTTTACCCGTCGTTGGTAGTGCGAGAAGTAGCGGGCCACACATAGCAACGCAATGGAGGCTGCCTAACAAACCCATAAAGAAAGCTAAATAATCTGCATTCATGGAATATAGATACTTTTATCAAACAACAAAGGCATCCCTTTTTGATTCTTCCAGTCGATTCGTACATTCCAGCGCCCGCTAGTTAGATTGCTGATGGGTAATCTGAAGCTTGTGTTTTCGGTAGAGAACGGGAAATCAATATCCTGATCAGAATCAGACTCTCGGCGCAAAATAATTTTGCCTCTGTTATTTGTTTCTTTAAAGTTGACTACCATGTATCCACTGTCAATTTTCACTGTTGGTTCCAAATTGAGTTGTACTACATTGGTTTTGTAATTGTATGTTGAATCGTATTCAAGTCCCTTTTCGTAATAATCTTCTTCAACAAGGGAATCATGATCATTACTGACCATGTAAATACCGGTTCCGACTGCGATGATGACGAATATTAGTAATGTTAGAAAGATTTTTACGCCCCAATTCATATTTAATTTCCAGGTGGTGATATAAATGTTGTCTTTAAAGTTTCAAGTGTACGCTCGCCCGATATAACTTTAACTCGTACATCCGTCTTATACGTCGAGATATCCTCTGTGTCGCTGATTAAGAAGAAACTAAATTGTGCAGTTTCACTAGGCTTCAATACCTCTCTCGGATTTACCAGCCTGATTGTAAAGTTAGGATCTTCTGTCTCTAATACAAAAGGTAGCTCGGTGTTTGATTTGTTGATCAGTTCTAAGTTATAAAGATTGCTGACTGTACCTTCAGCTTGATTGATTTGATAACTCGTGCCTTTTGCCCTCAACAGTGTTCCCCCCACTTCTGAGCGGGACAGGATAAGCCAACCGAAAATAGCAAGGAGTATAACCAAGACGATTGAGTATGCAATAATACGCGTTGTATTTTTTTCGTTCGTGTTTTCGTCAATTTGTTTAGAAGAGTAAAATCCAATTAAACGTTTCGGCCGGTTTATTTTCTCCATTACGCTATCACAAGCATCAATGCAGGCTGTACAGTTTACACATTCCAACTGCAGTCCGTCCCGTATGTCAATTCCGGTTGGGCATACCTGTACACATAGCGTACAATCGATACAGTCGCCAAGTTCTTGTTGCTCAGATCCCTTTTTTATTTTTCCACGGGGTTCGCCACGTTGATAATTATAGGCTACGACCAGACTTTGGTCATCGAGCAGCACGCCTTGCAGTCTTCCATAAGGGCATATATGCGTACAAACGATTTCCCGGACAAAAGCAAACACGCCGTAAAACAGAAAGGTGAAGACAATCATCGATACAAGTCCGCCGATATGTTGGCTTATTGGTTCGGTAATTATCTCATAAAGTGCGTCAACACCGATAACATAGGCAAGAAATAAATTGGAGATAAAAAAGGAGATAATAAAGTAGATTACGTGCTTTAAGGTTTTTTTAAAGACTTTCTCTGAAGTATTTGGTCCGTTATCTCGTTTTCTTTGTTGATTCGCGTCCCCTTCAATCCAGTATTCAATTTTTCGGAAAATAAGTTCTAAAAATATTGTTTGCGGACATGCCCAGCCACACCACACACGTCCATAGACCACGGTAAACAGTACGATGAATACTAAGCCGATCAGCATTCCGAACACGAAAATATGCAGGTCTTGTGGCCAAAATACGGTACCGAAGATTACGAATTTGCGCTCAATGATATTGAACAAAAGAAAAGGCTCACCATTAATTTTAATAAATGGCATGATTAAGAATACAATAACTAAAAAGTAACCGAACCACTGTCGGTAATTTAAAAGCTTTCCGCTAGGTTTTTTGACATAAAGCGGACGTGGTTTTTTTTCACTTATTGTGGGGTTGTATTCTGAACTTGCCATCACTCTCTTTCCCTTCCTTTATTAATATGTTCCTTAAATTTAAATGGACGTTTCTGGTCCTATTTCTTCAACCTCTGTTGTATTATCGCTATCTGTGCTTGGCGCACTAGTGGCATCGCTCGCCCGACCTTCCATTTTCTCACCTTCTGCGGCTTTCGCATTAGGTGGGTTCGTTCCTACGATAGATACGATATAATTTGCCACCTGAGCAATTTGTACGGGAGTTAAGTTCGCTTCCCAAGGAACCATCCCCTTGTCTGGAACGCCATATTTAATCGTTCTGAAGATATCACCTACTTCACCACCGTGAAGCCAAAAGTCATCAGTGAGGTTCGGTCCAATCATGCCTTCGCCCTGATTACCGTGACACATACCGCAGTTCAATAGATAGATTTCTTGGCCAGCCGCTACAAACTCCGGAGACAGATCAACGGTAACCGAATTTTCATCGATATTGCTACCCGATGCTTCCAAGAAAGCAAGGCGCTCTGCTTCCGCTTGCTCCATTTGTGCAAGGTATTCTTCCTCTTGGTTCATCCCCCATCCAAATACATCATATACCAATAGATATCCTACTGCAAAAACGATGGTTGAATAAAATAGAGCATTAAACCAGAGTGGAGTAGGATTATCCAGCTCCCTGATACCATCGTACTCATGGTCGATCATAATCTCATCCTCAGTCTCCATTGGATTGAGACCCAATACTTTGCTCCACCAAGCTTTTCGCCTTTTCTTTCTCTCTGCTTTAGGAATAACCAATGCAGCCTCTTCAGCTTCAAGCTCTGGCATGGTGACACGAACTAGTGTCTTCAATGATTTCAAAACCGTAATTGCACCCACTAATAGGATAACAAAGAGGATTAAAGTTACAATAATTAAGATGTTGACCGGACTTAGCTCGAATATCGGTTCTAATGCCGCCTCCGTTGCTGCTGCTGTTGAATCTAGAATAATTGTTTTCATAGTTATTATTCTTGCGTGTTAGTGATTTCTTTTTCGCTTTCTTCCAATGGCATTTCACTCATGTGTTTTGAGTAATCTTTCTTCATTCTGATAAGCATAATGCCCACAGCAATAAAGAATATTAGGAAGACCAATAGTGAAAATATTAAATATCTTTCGTCGCCGTTTAAGTCTGTTATCTGTTTAAACATGTTCTTTTGTTTTATTATTAATCTTCTCCTTGATTTTCGTTCGCATTTACTTTAATATCAGTACCTAATCGTTGTAGATAAGCAATCAGTGCGATGATTTCCTTGTCGCTGCTTGTTTGAACTTGATTAGCCTGTAAGTCGGCTGTTATTTCATCAGCCTGTTTTCTTGCTTCATTAATTGAGATATCAGCATAACCATCAGGGTAGGGCACTCCCAAACTTTGCATTGCTTTAATTTTAGCTGGCGTAGAGCCATAGTCCAGGTCTTGTTCCAAAAGCCAAGGGTATGCCGGCATTATACTACCTGGAGATGTGATTGTTGGGTCTAACATATGGTCAAAATGCCATTTGTTGGGATATTTGTTACCGAGTCGATGTAAATCTGGTCCTGTTCGTTTAGAGCCCCATAGATACGGATAGTCATAGACATATTCTCCTGCCTTGCTGTACTCACCATAACGCACAGTTTCCGAACGGAATGGCCTAACCATCTGTGTATGACAGCCCATGCACCCTTCTCGTATGTAGATATCCCGTCCTTGCAACTCAAGCGGAGTATATGGTTTTACACTGGAAATCGTAGGCACGTTGGACGAAATCATAAAGGTAGGCATCATTTCAACCATCCCGCCGATTAGGATGGCGATCAGTGCAAGGACCATAAATAAAGCAGGTTTTCTTTCCAGACGACGGTGAAGGCCGCGTTCTTTTTTAACGACTGGAGCAAGTGGCATAGCTTCAGCTGGCTCGTTAGCAACCAGTTTGCCAGACTTGACAGTCTTAACAATGTTATAGGTCATTAAAATAACACCGCTCAAGTACAATGCACCACCAATTGCGCGGAGCATATACATTGGTAAGATTTGCAATACAGTAGTTAGAAAATTACCATATTGTAGTGTCCCCTCGGGTGTGAATTCTTTCCACATCAAACCCTGTACTACAGCCGCCCAATAAAGTGGGATCGCGTAGAATAAAATACCCAAAGTACCTAGCCAGAAGTGGATAGACGCTAGTTTTACAGAGTATAGTTGTGTTTTATAAATTCTGGGAATTAACCAATATAAAATTGCGAAAACCATGAAACCGTTAAAACCTAAGGCGCCAATGTGTACGTGTGCTACGATCCAATCGGTAAAGTGTGCAATGGCATTGACACTCTTAAGTGAAAGCATGGGGCCTTCGAATGTCGCCATACCGTAGCATGTTAGGGATACGACGAAGAACTTCAGTTTTGGATCTTTTCTTACTTTATCCCACGCACCGCGCAGCGTAAGTAGACCGTTGATCATACCGCCCCAGCTAGGCGCAATGAGCATTACAGAAAAAACAACACCTAAGTTCTGTACCCATTCAGGCAATGCTGTATATAATAAATGGTGAGGACCTGCCCAGATGTAGATGAAGATTAACGACCAGAAGTGGAGGATACTCAACTTGTACGAGTAAACTGGTCGATTGGCCATTTTAGGAAGGAAATAATACATCATTCCCAAGAATGGCGTAGTCAGGAAGAAAGCCACAGCATTGTGACCGTACCACCATTGGACCAATGCATCTTGAATCCCAGCATAGATATAATAGCTCTTCCAGCCACTTACCGGGATCTGAAAAGAGTTAACGATATAAAGCACGGCAATTGTAACGAAGGTTGCGATGTAGAACCAGATCGCAACATACATATGCTGTTCCCGCCTTTTCAAGATCGTACCAAACATATTAATACCGAAAATCACCCATACAACAACGACGGCAATATCAATTGGCCATTCCATTTCGGCATATTCGTGCGATGTAGTAAATCCTAAGGCCAAGGTGATAATGGAAGCGACAATAATAGCTTGCCACCCCCAAAAATGTATTCTACTTAAAAGATCACTAAACATCCGTGTTTTAAGTAATCTTTGCATTGAGTAGTAAACACTCATGAAAATGGCATTACCCACGAAGGCGAAAATAACACCATTTGTATGGATCGGGCGAATCCTGCCGAAGGTAGTATACTGCGTTTCGAAGTTCATGAATGGCCAAAAAAGTTGAATAGCGGCGAGCAATCCGACAGTCATGCCCGTGATACCCCAAACGATGGTAGCCACCGCAAAATTTCTGACGATCTTGTTGTCATAGGAAAACTTTTCTAGTTGCATAGGTGTGTGTTTTGTTTTTTTTGTGTAAAAGTATTGTCAAGTTCTGTTTTTGGTCGTGATATACATTGTTTGATAATGTGATATTAGTCATTCTTTTTATTGTCCTTTTTCACGTCCGGTTCTGGTTCGATTTCATCGTCAAAGAGTATACGTATTGCAGGTGTGTGAGTATCATCATGTTGCCCCGTTTTATTCGCCCAAAAGAAAGCACCTAAGAAAATCAGGGCGATGAGGATACTACATCCTATTAAAAAATAAATTATTGCCATATCAAGCGTTTTTTAATTTGTTTTTCTTCGCATAAAGATGCGTTGCGATGCTGGTGAAACTGATGATCGTAACCGTACTCAGAGGCATTAAAATCGCCGCAAATAGGGGAGACATTGTTCCCTGAACTGCAAACGTTAGTCCTACGATATTGTATAGCAATGAAATAGCAAAACTTAAATAAATCACTCTCATCGAGTCTTTAGCGAAAGCTAAGAACTGATCCAGCATGTTCAATGAATTGCCTTCTAATATCGCATCACAGCCTGGTGAAAAGCTATTGATGTCATCGCTGACCGCGATACCAAAATCTGCCGCTTTCAAAGCGCCTGCATCGTTTAATCCGTCACCGATCATGCTAACAACTTTACCTTTTTGTTGTAGTTGTGATACATAGCCCAATTTGTCTTCTGGTAACTGATTGAAGTGCATTTTGTCTTCTTGAAAAATATCCTTTAAGGTCACTTTGTCTTTATCTTGGTCTCCTGAAACCAGATGTAATTCGTGATGTTCGCTTAATTTATTGACTAGCTGTGACAGACCTTTTCGCCAAGGCTGAAGTACGCTGAAATAGCCCTTTGCCTGATCTTCAATAGATATATACACCCTGCTACCGGCATTTCCGATTACTGTGTTTCCTGTAAATTTAGCACTGCCTACTTGGATGGTATCTCCGTCGACGATACCCTGAATGCCTTTTCCTGGCGTTTCTGTAAAACCTGAAACTTCTTTTGAGAAACTATCAACTTGAAGCCAATTAACGATTTGGAAGCTTAGTGGATGACTGGAATTTCGACAAATAGAAGCCACTTTTTGTTGTTCATTTTCACTAAGATCTCCGATAAATTGAATATGTTCTGAGTTTGGAGATGTAATTGTACCTGTTTTATCAAACACCAGCGTGTCAACTTTTGCCATTTGTTCAATCGCCGCTGTATTTTTTATAAAAAGCTTGTTCTTATCAAAGATACTGAGCGCTGCAGAGAGCGTAAAAGGAGAACTTAATGCCAAAGCACATGGACATGCTATGATTAATACAGCCGTAAACGCAGCCCAGGCTTTCGAAGAATCTCCGTTAAATAACCAAAAAGCGGCAGCACTACTGGCAATTAACAGTAATACCGTGGTGAAGTATTTGCTTATAGAATTGCTAAAGGTTTGAAACTGTCGATCGTAGTGCTTGTTGTTTTCGTTGTTCCACAGATTTGTTAAGTAGCTTTGTGACACTGGTTTAACTATTTCTAGCTCAATAGCTTCTCCAATCTGTCGGCCCCCTGCATAAGCAATCTCTCCTAACACCTTTTTTACGGGTGTGCTCTCACCAGTGACGAAACCAAAGTCGATTGCTGCATTTCCCTTTAGAACAATGGCGTCCGCTGGAATAATCTCATTGTTTCTAATCAATATCCGGTCTCCAACTTTTAGATCGGCGATTTCAACCGGTTTTTCCTCATCGTTCTGGATAACGGTAACTGCTACTGGAAAATAAGAACGGTAGTCGCGTTCGAAGGAAAGATGGTAGAATGTTCTATTTTGTACCCACTTCCCGATAAGGATAAAAAATACCAATCCGCATAAAGTGTCTGAAAAACCGGGTCCACTATTACTGATAATTTCTATTGCCGATCGTATAAACAATACTAGTATTCCGAGTGCTAACGGGACATCTAGGTTAACTTGTTTCATCTTTAAACTCTTGTAGGCAGATACAAAGTAATCTCGCGCACTATAAAGTAAAACGGGTAAAGCCAAGACAAGATTCAACCAGTTAAACAAAAGGCTGTATTGCTGATCTGTTCTGCCGAAACCAAAATATTCGGGCAAACTAAATAGCATCACATTCCCAAAACAAAAGCCCGCAACCGCTATTTTCCGCACCAATGAATTTTGGTTAACTCGCTTTTGTTCTTTTACGACGTCTTGTAAGGTGATAATTGGCTCATAACCAATGTCAATCAACAGTTTAATAACACTTTTTAAACTTATGTTTTGATGTCTAAACTTAATGTTCGCTTGTTTCTTCGTAAAGTCAACTCGGGTACTAAGGATATCAGGATTCAGCTTGTAGAGGTTTTCAAGTAGCCAGATACACGAGCTACAATGAATGGCCGGAATATAAAATGTGACCATCGTATGCTCGTCATCTTCAAAGTCAATGAGCTTTTGAATGATTTTTGGTTCGTTCAAATAATCGAGGTTTTCCGCCTTTTTCTTCTGACTTTTACCTGGATGCTGATTGTATTTATAGTAATTTTTTAGATTATTGGAACTTAAAATCGAATACACCGTTTGGCATCCTAAACAGCAGAAATCGTGGTCGTCTGCCTGGTAGAGCGTAGAACGAACAGGGTCTCCACAATGAAAACAATTTATTTTCGAGAGTATCTTCTTTTCCATTTTTATTAATAGATCAAATAGCTCTGCTAAAAAGATCTTTAGTGGGACTACTGTTATGTAAGCGTTGGTCAAACGCCATGCAGATGTTTCTTAAAAATGCATGCCCCATATCCGTAACCTCAATATAATGTTCTGTTACATGGATCAATCCATCCTCTATTAAAGGTAACAATTCTGTCTTGATTTTTGTTGCAACATGTTGATAATTTCGATATATAGAACGATTCCAATCTGTTTTTCCATTGCACATGATATCTAAAATGTGTTTACGTAAAATCAAGTCCAGTTCCGTATGGATATGCCCCTTCATCAAAGGCAATTTGCCATTTGCTAAAATTGCATGGTATTCTTCGTTCTTTTTTACATTTTGTGCGAACGCGTGCCAAGAATCGCTTATCGAAGATACACCCAACCCTATCATTAATCGCGAATAACGATCTGTATAACCCATGAAGTTGCGATGTAGTGTGCCTTCATTTGATGCTTTATATAAGGAATCTGTTGGCAGGGCAAAATGGTCCATTCCCACATCTCGATATCCTGCTTTGCTGATGATTTCTTTCCCCAATTGGTACAATTGCAATTTCTCTTCATTTTTAGGAAGATCGTTTTCATTATAATGTCTTTGTCCTGGTCTAATCCAGGGAACGTGAGCATAGCTGTAAAAAGATATTCTATCTGGTCTTAATTCGATTGCTTTCTTGACTGTATCATGGATTGTCGTTACCGATTGTTTCGGTAAACCATATATCAAGTCAAAGTTGATCGATGTATAACCAATCTTTCTGGCTTGTTCCACGACGTGACGAACTTCCTCTTCCGTCTGTTTTCGGTTGATTAGAAACTGGATCAACGGATCAAAATCCTGAATTCCCAAACTCAGTCTCCGAAAACCCAGATTGTACAGCGTTTCCAAATGTTCTACAGTTGTGTTTGCGGGATGTGCTTCAAATGAAAACTCCGATTCTTGACTTACACGACAACGGTGAAGCAAGCCTTCAATCAATAGTTTTAAATTCTCCGGACTAAAGAAGGTCGGAGTTCCACCACCAAGATGGATATCAGATATAAGAATGTCATCCCCTAAATGGTGTTTATATAAATGCCATTCCTTCAGAACATCGTTTATATAAGGTGTTTCGACACCGTGATTTTTGGTAATTCGTGTATTACAACCACAATAAGTACATAAGCTTTCACAAAAGGGCAGATGGATATATAAACTGATCCCTTTATCAGGTGACTTCTCGTAAGCCACTTTTATCCGTTCAATCCATTTCTCTTCAGTCCAGGAATCACTATCCCAAAAAGGAACTGTTGGATAGCTCGTATAACGAGGTGCCTGAACGTTATATTTGTTTATCAGATTTGATGTCTGTGGCACGTTGTCTTGAAGTTTTACTTTCTTGTAGTCCTTTTGATACATAATCGAGTATGTTGATAATTTGATGGGCTTTTTTCTCGTCAGTGAGGTTGCATTGTACATGGGTAATCGGTATCCCAACTTGTGTAGCGAGTTGCAGCACTTCTAGTGACGGTTTATGATCCCTACTAATTATAAGCTTAATTCCGATTTCTTTGATTCGCTCTAACAGGCCAAGTGTTAGTGTATCCAATTTATATAATATAAGCACATCTTTACCTATAGCAAAAATTAAGTTTGCTTCATTTAAGGCATTGGATATAAATAAGAAATCATGTTTCTTTGAATTGGCCTTTGCCAAAGACACCTTTTCATTATTTCGGATACTATAAGCAATGGCTTTCATCTCACCAAAGTTAGATTCGCCTCGATGTCTTTCCTATGGAGCTAGTCACATGAATAAATGATATTAATCACAATTTCTCAGGTTACTTTCTTTAGCCCCTGAATATCCAGAACATGGATTGAGTTTCCCTCTTTTGTTATTAGATTTTCGTCTTTGAAATCGGCGAGGATTCTGCTGACTGTTTCGTTAGCCGTACCCGCCATTGAAGCTAGGTCGTCTCTTAACACTCTTATTTTGTAGGTGTCATTTTCATGCGTGCCGCTGAGTTTTTCTGTATAGAAAACAAGTGCCTCCGCTATTCTTTTTCGGACGGTACCATATGCCAGACTTAGCAGTTTTTCACTTTTGAGCTGATTGTTACTGGCAAGAAGATGAATGAATTTGGCATTTAGAGTAGGCCGTTTAGTCACTAAATCCTGTAGGTCTGATTTGTTGATCAAAGTAAGTTCACAATCTTCCAGTGTTTCGACATTTTCATAATATTTGCTATCTGTTAAAATGGTATCGTAGCCAAAAAAGTCTCCTTTTGTAAATATTCCAATAGTAAGTTCGCGCCCCACATCGTAAAAAAGAAAACTTCTTAGTGTGCCTTTATTAACCCGATATAGGTATAGGGGCGAATCTGACTCCTGATAAATTAACTGTTTCTTTTTATATTTTCGTGTTTTTCCAGCTTCACTAAGCTCTTCGAAAAATGTTTCAACATCTTGCGGGATGATATTTGATACTACTCCATGGCTGCGGCGTTTTTTTAATCTGGACTCCACGGCATTTAGTAATTCTATGTCATCGAAAGGCTTAGTGAGGTAATCATCTGCACCCATTTCCATCGCTTTGCGCACATCTGTTCGCTCTGCTTTGGCTGTCAGAAATATCAATGGTATCTTTGAGGTTTCTTCATGTTTACCGAGTAAGTATAATACACCATATCCATCTAAAATCGGCATCATGATGTCACATAAAATTAAATCTGGAATATGTTTTAGAGCAAGTTCAAAACCTGACTTGCCGTCAGCGGCACTGATCACTTGGTAGTCAGCCATTTCTAAAATTTCTACAATACTTTCTCTAATATCATCGTGATCTTCAATTACCAGTATAGTTTTGTTGCTTTTGTTCATTTTTTTATGATTGCAGATTAAATGTTAGCCTAAACATCGTTCCTTCATCAAGCTTACTCTTCCAGGTGATCGTTCCGTTCATTAAATGGGCATATTGCATTACAATGTTCAGCCCCAAGCCTGTGCCGGGAATTTTGCCTGTATTAT
The DNA here is from genome assembly GCF_003449035.1 of Pedobacter indicus. Taxonomy (NCBI): domain Bacteria; kingdom Pseudomonadati; phylum Bacteroidota; class Sphingobacteriia; order Sphingobacteriales; family Sphingobacteriaceae; genus Albibacterium; species Albibacterium indicum. The sequence continues at coordinate 2,888,103 of NZ_QRGB01000001.1, read as the reverse complement.
TGGCTCGAAAAAATGGTTCAAGTAGATGTTTTTGTTCTTCTTCAGGTATGCCTATGCCATTATCTCTGACTTCGACAATGCATTCACCGTTATTTGTATAGGTATTAAATTCGATAAAGGTGTTTTCACCCGAGTATTTTATTGCGTTTGATATCAGATTGATGATAGCGTTTTTCAGCAGATGAGGATCTAGTTTAACATTGGCGTTATCGCCGGTATGCTGATAGACAATGTGTTGATTTTGCTTCGCTATAGGCTGCATTTCCTCAATGATTTCTTCAGAAAACTTAACCAGGTTGAATTCAGAGTACTTGACTTCGATCTTTCCATCTTCCAGCCGGTCCATTGATAGAAAATCATTTAAGATACTTGTCAGCAGATCAACCGAGTTTTTAATCTTTGTTGTATGTTTATCAATACCTTTTGCGTCATTTTTGTTGGCATACTTGTTAATTAAAGAAGCGGATAATTGAATTGAGCTCAATGGAGTTCTAAATTCATGCGAAGCCATTGATACAAATCGCGACTTTAATTGGTTGAGTTCTTTTTCTTTTTGCAAGGAGTTACTTACATCGTTTTTAGCTTCTTCCAGTTTAGCTACCAGTAATTGCAAATCAGCAGTACGAGTTTTTACAATTTCCTCCAGCTCCTCTGTATACATCTTTAATTTCTCTTCAGCTTCTTTTTGCTTGGACAAGTCTTGGATAATACCGGTAAAGATTTTTTTGTTTTCATAATTTACCTCGCTTACCGATAGGTAAATAGGAAAGGTGGTTCCATCTTTTTTCTTTCCAAGCACATCCCGTCCGATACCAATGATCTTTTTTTTACCCGTATCTAGGTAGTTCTCAATATAATCGTCATGTTGTGAGCGATAGGGCTCTGGCATTAACATGCTGATGTTGTTGCCAATTACTTCTCCGCTTGTATATCCAAATAGCTTTAAGGCACCGGGGTTAATTGACTCCACAATTCCCTTTGCGTCGATTGTGATAATTCCTTCATTGGAATTTTCGATAATCGCTTTTAATAATTTAGCGCTTTCCATGAAATAATAATGAGGGAATTTAAAAATTGGGTTTCAACAGATATTTTTCGTAGAAATTAAAAATATGTTGAACCGCGTCTTCAGCTGTGTCTTCCAGACGGTACAAGTTTAAATCTTCCTCACTGATATTGCCTGCTTTCAACATGGTGTTTTGAATCCAGTCAAACAAGCCCCCATAGTATTCTTTACCTACCAGTACAATCGGAAATCTAGCCATTTTTCCAGTCTGCACCAAGGTGATAGCCTCAAAGAGCTCGTCCATAGTGCCAAATCCGCCCGGTAAAATAATATAGCCTTGAGAGTACTTAGTGAAAATAACCTTTCTCACAAAAAAGTAATTGAATTCAATGAGTTTATCTCTGTCTATATATTCATTATTGAATTGTTCAAAGGGTAAATCGATATTCAATCCAACCGATTTTCCACCTGCTTCGAAAGCTCCCTTATTTGCTGCTTCCATAATGCCCGGTCCACCACCGGAAATCACCCCGTAACCCCTTTCGGTTAATAATCGTGCACATTTTTCTGCTAATTGATAGGACACATGGTCACGAGGAGTCCTTGCCGATCCAAAAATCGAAACACAGGGTCCAATCTTAGCCATTTTTTCGAATCCCTCTACAAATTCAGCCATAATTTTAAAAATCTGCCAAGAGTCGCTCACTTTAATTTCTTGCCAAGTTTTATTTTCAAACGCTCTTCTTATTCTTTCGTCTCCCTGTTCGATCATGTCTCCTTGTTCTGCCATAGTAATCGTATTAAAGTGAGCTAATTTAAACATTTTCCTCTGATTTGATGACGTGGGATGGCTTCTAATTCAATAAAGTGATTTTATTAAGAATTTCTATCTTTGTTAAATGAATTTTTCTTCCAAGCTTTTAGAGAATGCAGTCAATGAATTCAGTCGCCTGCCAGGCATCGGGCAAAAAAGCGCGTTGAGATTGGTTCTACATCTGGTAAATCAACCAGAACAGGATGTTGCGCGTTTTAGCAATGCGTTGACGGATTTAAAAAATCAGATCAGGTATTGCAAAGAGTGTCATAATATTTCTGATCAGGAACAGTGTGAAATCTGTACATCTTTAAAACGCGATCGCAGTTTGATCTGTGTTGTGGAAGATACCCGAGACGTCATGGCTATTGAAAATACGAATCAATATCAAGGGCTTTATCACGTACTTGGCGGATTGATTTCGCCTATGGATGGCGTAGGCCCGTCTGATCTGAGTGTCGATGCATTGATCAGCCGCGTACAAAAAGAAGAAGTTTCCGAAGTAATTTTAGCGCTCAGTGCTACCATGGAGGGGGATACGACTATATTCTATCTTCATAAAAAAATTAAAGATATGGGTGTTAAAATTACTACGATTGCTCGAGGTATTTCATTCGGAGGGGAATTGGAGTATGTGGATGAAGTCACGCTTGGTCGCTCCATTGTTACCCGTGTTCCGTATGAAAGGAACATCGCATAAGCTTATCATTAATACTAGATAAACCCAACTTGAAAAATTTTAAAGATAAAGTCGTCATCATCACAGGTGCTTCTTCAGGAATTGGCCGTGCCTGTGCCATTGAGTTCGCTTCTCACGGTGCACATATTGTTTTGGCCGCTAGAAAGTATCAGGCCTTGCTTGATTTAGCAGCAGATATTGAAAAACGCTATCAGGTAATGACTCTTTCTGTACAATGCGATGTTTCGGTAGAGGAAGATTGTAAACAGTTGGTGGAACAAGCGACAGGTAAGTTCGGTCGGATAGATGTATTGATCAATAACGCTGGCATCAGTATGCGGGCACTTTTCAAAGATTTGGATATCAGTGTTTTGAAGAGTCTGATGGATGTGAATTTTTGGGGTACTGTCTATTGTACAAAATACGCCATGCCTGAATTATTAAAAGCAAAAGGTTCAGTGGTGGGCATGTCATCGATCGCCGGCTATCGTGGGCTTCCCGGACGTACGGGTTATTCAGCATCTAAATTTGCTATGAATGGTTTTATGGAATCTTTGCGTGTAGAAAACCTAAAAACCGGTTTGCACGTTATGGTGGCTTGTCCGGGCTTCACAGCTTCTAATATTCGAGCCACAGCCCTCGATGTACACGGACAGCAGCATGGAGAAACCAGTATGGAAGAAGGTAAAATGATGACAGCCGAAGAGGTTGCCATGATCGTCGTTGACGGAGTTGCTAAGCGGAAAAGAACGTTGATCATGACTCGACAAGGCAAACTTGCAGTTTTCATGAACAAAATAACCCCTTCATGGGTTGATAAGAAAGTATTTGATTTATTTTCAAGGGAAAAAAATCCTTTAATAAAATAATTTTTTTAGTTATTTTAGGTTAGTAATTAGTAACACAATAAAACACGGAAAGAATACTTGATTATGGAGAACGAGTTAGTTGTAGAGTTAATAAACAAAGAAGATTTAAGTAAATACCATATTGTTGATGCCCCCGTTGATCATAGTTCAGATTTACGTAGCAAATTGCAAAGCGCGTTGCGTTTAGGCAATGAGTTTAAATCAAAAACCAATATCGTTTTTATGACAGATGATGGGCCTAAACGTATCGAGACTACCGTATGGTCCGTAACCGATAAATACATGCAGATTAAAGCAGGGGTATTATTACCCTTAACAAGTCTTATTGCAATAGACTATTAGACTTCCTGTAAATCCACCGCCACCAACTTTGAAATACCTTGTTCCACCATGGTAACACCATAAATGATATCCGTGCTGGCAATGGTTTTCTTATTATGGGAAACAATGATGAATTGTGATCGATCCGAAAACTTACGGATGATATTATTGAATTTATCAATATTGGTGTCATCCAATGGCGCATCTACTTCATCGAATATACAAAAAGGTGCAGGTTTCAATAAGTATAGTGAGAAGAGCAGGGCAGTAGCGGTAAGGGTTTTTTCTCCGCCGGATAACTGATTAATAGACAGTGGTTTTTTGCCTTTTGGACGTGCAATGATTTGGATGTCTGAATCCAAGGGCTGTTCAGGATCTGTTAAAACCAGATCGCAGGTGTCCTCTTCGCTGAAGAGGGACCTAAATACAATAATAAAGTTCTCGCGAACTTCATTAAAAGACGACATAAACTTCTCTTTTGCAGTTTTGTCAATTTCCTTAATGGTCTCAAGCAGCGTATTTTTAGCTTCAAGTAAGTCTGTCTTTTCCTGTTGGATAAACTGATAACGCTCGTCCATTTCTTTGAAAGATTCCATAGCCAACGGGTTGATTGCTCCAAATTCATCCAGTTGTTTCTTTAGCTTTGTCGCTTTCTCTTTCAGCTGATCTTCTTCCATTTCGATTTCAGCCTCTTCCGCTTTCAAGTCATCCGCTTCCAAGTTGAATTCAACTAACAGCCGTTCCTTCAATGCGTTTAGCTCCAGATTAATCTCGTTGACTTTGTCCTTAAATTCACTTAAAAGTATGTCCGACTGGTCTTTATTCCTGCGTTCTTGACTCAGGTTATCCTCCGCGTCATTAATTTCTTTCCGAAGCGAATAATAATTTTTTTCCAGATCATTCAAACCTTCTTTCAGAAGCTCCCTTTGCTGATACATCTCTTGTAGGTCAACGTCTGATCCGTCAGCATGGTCTACCAGGTCACGAAGCGCTAGCTTGGTCTTTTCTATCTCTTCCTCATGTTGCTTAATGCGGGTCTCGATGTTCTCGAGCTGAATTTCCCTATACTCAAGGTCCTTCTCCAGATTCGAAGTACGATTTTTCTGCTGATGAAAGGCTATATTTGCTTGATTATAGAGGTTTGACTGTTCGTTATAATTAACCGAAATGTCGTCAAAGTTCTTTTGCAGGTACTCCAGTTGTCCGGAAAATAGGGTGACGTCACTCTTTTGTTTGTCCAAGTCATTCTTTTGTTTATCCAGATCGGTTTCCAGAGTCATAATTTTCTTCTCAATACTTTCTTTTCTGCTCTGGTTATGTGCGATAAAGCTTTGGTACTGCTCTTGTTTCGTTTTAATAGAAACAAGTTCATTGTTCAGTCGATTAATTTGACTAGAAAGTTCTTGGATATGATCTTTTTGGAAATTTGCGGTTAACGCCGTGAGTTTATCCTTCTCAGCCGATAAATCGGATTCAATCAGTTTTTGATTTTTAGCTGTTTTCTGTATTTCTGATTGCAAGATGCTGAGGTTCTTTGCCCGACCAATACGTTTTCCTTCAAACAGACCAACAGACCCACCGAAAAGACTGTGTTTTTTCTTAATAATCTGTCCATCTTTACTCAGTACAATGAAATCACCTGAAGGCAGATCTTTATTGATAGGAGAGCCCATGTGTTCTCTTTCAAAAAACACATTTTTCAACAGCAACCCACAAAGCGATCGATATTTAGAGTCTACATCGATTACCGTTAGAGCTGACAAAAGATTATCATAACCCACTTTGCTAACATCCTCTTTTTCTATCAAATCTAAGATAAAGAAACCAGCTTTCCCCTTAGCTGTATCATGCAGTAATTGAATTGCAGTGAGCGCATCTTGCGTACTCTGAACCACGTAGTAATTCATATAGGGTTCGAGATAATTTTCAATCGCAACCCGATAGGCTTCCTGACAATAAAGAATGTCAGAGAAAAGAGGAGCTTTTACATCCCATTTCTTGTTCTTTTTTAAAAAGCGAATTGATTCAGGAAAGCCCTCTAAATTATCGACAAGTGATTTCAGTAGATTATACTCGTTCTCTTTAGCATCGAGGAAGCGACTTTCGTGGTTCAACTGACTCGTGAGCTGCTCAATTTGTTCTTTAGTCTCATTGAGCTGGAGCTCCAATTCCTGATCTTGCTGCTTGAGGAAGTCATACTCGCTCTGTAAAGTATCTAGCTTAGTCTCTAATTCTGAAATAGCTTTCTCGAATGAGTTAAGCTCGTTTTCCCTATTTTGCTGATCGCTGCTTGCTTTGACGGTTTCTTCTCGCAAAGCATCAATCTGGATCAGCAAAACAGCGCTCGATTTTTCCAGCTCATACAGCTTGTTTTGAGCTTGGTTCCGTTCGTTGAGCATCTTGTCCAGCTCTTGTTTAGCCGCCTTTTGTTGGTTTTGCAGAGTTTCGACTAATTTTACTTGTCCTTGGAGATCACTTTCTTGAGCCGCCAGCTTCTCTCTTTCAGTAAATAACTCTTCATTGACTCTCTTTAAACTGTATTGAATATGATTAAGTTGCTGCCTGTCTTGAGTAAGCTCTTTACTGAGCCGGTCATTCCGTTCATTCAGATTTCGCAACTGCTCATTCTTAATCTTTTTATCAGTCTCATAGCGGTGAATGGTTGCTGTATGTGCGTTGAGCGTCTTTTGTTGAGTGGACAGGTTCTTCTCTTCGGTGACAAGTTTCTCTTTAAAGGCTTTCAGTTTCTCCTCCTGGAAGGTAAGACTGTCAATAAGCTCTCGGTTTCTTCGGATCTGTAGGTCTTCCTTTTCCCTTAGCTGACTGAGTGTCTGATCATAATTTTTGATTCTCGATGAAGCCAGCGCAATGCTGAATTGTTTATATTGTTCTTTCAGTCGATGGTAACGCTCCGTTTTTTTTGCCTGATATTCCAGGCTTTTCAGGTTTTTCTCAATCTCGATTAAAAGATCTTCAATGCGACTTAAATCCGCCTCCGTGTCTTTTAGCCGGTTGAATGTTTGCTTTTTACGAATCCTGTATTTTGATATTGCTGACGCTTCTTCGAATAGACTCCGTCTGGAATTATCCTTATTGTTAATGATCTCATCAACCATCTTCAGCTCAATGATGGCATATGAATCAGAACCAATACCCGTATCTAAAAAAAGGTCAGTAATATCTTTTAACCGGCATTGCACATCGTTCAAACGGTACTCACTTTCACCGCTGCGGTACAGCTTTCTGGTAATGGTAACCTGTGAGTAGGAGGTAGGAAGCACGCCTTTGTTATTGTTGAACGACAAGGATACTTCGGCAAGCTGAGCCGCTTTGCGAGACCTGGTTCCGTTAAAGATGATGTTTTCCATTTTTTCCGATCGAAGGTTCTTGGTACTTTGTTCTCCCAAAACCCAGCGAATTGCGTCTACGACGTTTGATTTCCCACAGCCGTTCGGACCCACAATTGCCGTCACCCCATTGTTGAAATGAATGGTCGTTTTATCACCAAAGCTTTTAAAACCTTTAATGTCGAGTCGCGTTAGCTGCATGGATAACTTTCAGGTAATCTATTGGACTGCGAATTTAATAATATTAATTGTATCTTTAATTCATGGAAGGATTTATACCCGTTTTAATCGCGATCGCATACTTTGTTCTTCAAGCCTATACCGGTTATAAGAAAGAAAAAGAAAAGGCTGCGAAGCGTCAATTGGGTAAACCTCCTGTCCCGTCAAATACTGCTCCCTCCCGTCGTCCCCAAGTACAGAGATCGGAAAAGCGGAAACCAATTCAACCCCAAGTAGGACGTCCAGTTTCAAGTCCGGAGCCCGTTTATACGGATACACAATACGTCGATCGGGCAAAAGAGTATCATCCCTCAGAACCTGCACAAAGCTATGGGTATAATTACGATAAAAAGCCCTATGTGCCTGATATGCCCCCTAGTTTGTTAGATGAATACCGGAAAATGGGTGAATATGCTGAGATGGAGAAGGTAAAAGCCGAAAAAAGGGAAGCGCTCAAAAGTCAAAATTACAATAACAATATCCAACCTGAATTAGAACGTTTAGAGATGCAGGATATTCAGGATATCGATGACATTGATCTACAGGAGTATGAAGTCAATTTTGATGTAAAACAAGCCGTCTTAGCAAAAGCAATTCTGGATCGACCGTATTCTTAGCAACATTGAGTTATGAGGAATACTGAGTTGTCAGTACTAGACTAAATCATATTTACCTGTTCTTGTCCAGTAATGACCTTCTTCTGCCAAGTGTAAAAGGATCTGCATCTTCTAAGAATGGATATCTCTCTCTTGCATTGATCAGGTCTTTCGGATAGATGGTGAAGGTATAAAGATCTTCACTTTCTGGCTTATAATAAATTACTTCGCCCGTCGGTGATAAACACATTGATCCGCCAGAATGGTAGATTTCATTTCCATCATAGCCTACTCGGTTTACCGCAATAACGAATGAAAGGTTCTCTATAGCGCGAGCAGGAATGAGCTTTTGCCAATGCTCTATTCTGGAATCTGGCCAGCTTGCTATATAAAGTAAAATATCGTAATAAGGCTCCTGATTTCGAGACCAAGCAGGGAAGCGAAGGTCATAACATATAAGCGGTCTAATCCGCCATCCCTTAAGCTCAATCGTGATGTTTTTATCTCCGGCAGTAAATATCTTTTCTTCCTCAGCCAAGCTAAAAAGATGATGCTTGTCATACTGGTCGTATGTGCCATCCGGGCGCATCCAAATCAGTCGGTTATAGTATAAACCGTCTTCCTGGATAATTAGGCTTCCTGTCACTACACAGTTGAACTTAGTGGCTTGCTCCAGCATCCATCGCATCGTGGGGCCACCAACCTCTTCGCTGCACTTTTCCACATTCATGGTGAAACCAGTATTAAACATCTCAGGGAGAATAATCAAATCGGTTGATGTTCTAAGAGAAGATAATCTCAAAGCAAGATTCGATAGGTTCTTTTCGGTGTTTTCCCAAAATAAATAAGCTTGAAAAGTAGTTATTTTTAATGGTTCCATTATGTAAAGATACTTCTTTTATTCAGATAATTGTTATTTTAGTCTCCAAACGAACGATACTTTTAAAATGAAGATTTCTGAACAAATCCTTCAACGGATTTGGAAATACCGGCTTTTTAAACAAACCGATATTTACACCCATTCGGGGAAGAGGTTATCCATAAAGCGGATAGGGGATCATAATCTAAATGAAGGTCCGGATTTTGAGAATAGCATGATCGAGATTGACGGCGTTGATTGGGCAGGGAATGTTGAGATTCACATAAGCAGTTCTGATTGGTTTCGCCATCAGCATCAGCTTCACGCAGGCTATAATACCGTTGTTCTTCATGTCGTCTTCAAGCACGATACCGAAGTATACCGCCAAGATGGTACTGAGCCAGAGACTCTGGTATTAGAACCTTTGATTGATCCGCTAACATTAGCTAGATACCGCAACCTAACGAATAATAGTTTCCGTATTGCTTGTGAAGCATTGATTCATTCGGTAGAGCCCTTCTATATTCACCAATGGTTAGGAAGGCTACTGCTTGCTCGTCTTGTTAGTAAGTCATCGTCCGTACTTCAAATACTTGAATCTACCAATGGCGATTGGGAGCGTACCTCCTTTATTGTTCTGGCAAGAAGTTTCGGGTTAAATATCAATGGTGAGGCTTTCGAACAATTCGCCCGATCGGTTCCCATGGCTTTAATATCCAGATATGCTGATCAACCCCGTAGTTTGGAAGCATTAATGTTTGGCCAAGCAGGTATGTTAGAGACAGAGCGCAAGGAAGACACCTATTATCAAAACCTCCGTTCAGAATATCAGTATTTAAAAACTATTTATAACCTCAAGCCGATGGCAGAGGGAATATGGAAGTTTCTTCGGATGCGACCTCATAATTTTCCAACGGTCAGATTAGCGCAATTTATCGCACTTGTTACAGCTATTCCTCAAGTTTTTACTAAAATTATTGAGACAGAAAGTGTACTTTTGTGGCGGTCACGCTTTGATACACTGAAAGTTAATCCCTACTGGGAGAAACATTTTCATTTTCAGAGACCCACTACATCCATGCGAAGGACAGTGTTGAGCAGGTCGATGGCTGACTTAATTATAACGAATGCCGTAGTGCAAATTTTATTCGCATACGGTCGCTATATAGATGACGAAAGGTATAGCCAGCAAGCTATTCGCTTTCTTGAACAGCTACCGGCAGAGAAGAACAGTTTGGTACAATATTATCGCGGCTTGGGTGTTGAGCTAGCGTCTGCTGCTGAAACACAAGCAATCAAACAGCTTAACGCAATATACTGCGAGCGTAAACGTTGTTTAGAATGTGAGGTTGGGATCCAGATATTAAAACCAATAAGTGGTATTGCGGCCAAATGATGTGTAGATAAACAAAATTAAAATGAAAAAGTTAATGGTATTTTTAGAACAACGTTCATTTGGGGTATGTTCATACTTAGGTGAGCGTTTAGGTATTTCTATATCTAAAATCCGTTTGTTTTTTATCTATAGTTCGTTCCTGGCGGTTGGTTTTCCAGTTATTTTTTATCTGCTAGCAGGTATTGTGCTGGATATCCGAAACTATGTAAAACGCACTAGAAACCGTTTGTGGGATTTTTAAATCTATCGTTTCTATACTTGTAGTATATTTGCTATTTCATGATGACCTTTCTCAGCGGCAACATCTGATGGACGGTCTCCATTGTCGTTCTTCACGTCTACCGACGCCCCATTCTCTAAAAGTAAAATCAACATTTCAATATTGCCATTTTCCGCGGCTGCGTGTAAAGGTGTTTGATTGCCGGCCTGTAGAACATTGACCTCTGCACCGCCCTCAACCAATAATTTAGCGATTGATTCAAAATTTGAACTGACGGCGGTGTAAAGAGGATTTACTGAATATCCGTTGTCTGAACTCTGATTGGCGTCTGCTCCTTTCAGCAGGAGGTACCGAACAATTTCTTCGTTTCCAAAATGGCAAGCCATTCCTAATGCAGTGAATCCATGGGGAGAATAAGAAGACAATAGACTTGGGTCTGATTCTACCATTTTACGCAGGGGTTCTTCTAATCCGACAGCTGCAGCTTCATAAATATCTATTTCCTCAATATGCTTGAGTAGAACTTTGACGATTTTTGGTTTATGATAATAACAGGCCAAAAGAAGGGGGGATATATCATGGCTGGTGTTTTGGCGTCCTAGTGTCGGGTTGTTGTGCAGGAGGTGATCAATCGCCGCTGCATCTCCAGACTCTATATATTCTTCTAATAAACTTAAACTCATTGCTCTCTTCTCTGGTTATAGTAACAAAAATATAGTTTTTTATAAACTTTAAAATAGAGTCGACCATAAAATCCTCACCGCAACGATCAGTAGTGCAATTGCGAGGCATTGGATAATTACTTTTCCTTTAATTTTTGTTGAAAGTCTGGCACCTACTTGTGCCCCTGCGATTACACCAATCCCAAGATAAAGTATTTCAAAAAGCCCTTCGTGTAGATCCCCTTTTAGATAATGCACAATCGTTCCGCTAAGCCCCATTAGACTTAACACAAAATGGGAAGTAGCCGTCGCAATGTGTATGGGGAAATTTAAGAGGTTGACCATTGCAGGGACATGAATAATGCCACCACCAATACCCAAGAGACTGGAAGCAAAGCCGACAAAGAAGCTCAAAATGATACCCAATAAGAGGTTATATCGGTAAATATGTCTGACCCCTTCAATATCTATGAGGTATCTTGCCATCCACCAGAATGATTTTTTCTCCTTATCCGTATGTTTGGAAAGGTTTTTTGTCGGTTTGATAATGAGTGTAATGGCCAGGATTGATAAAATGGTTCCAAAGATCAGGTTAAATGTGTCACGTGGAATGTAGGAGGTTGACAAGGCCCCCAGAACAGATCCGGGGAGCGTAGTAATACAAAACAACCAAGCCGACTTATAGTCAATTCGTTTTTTAAAAGCATAAGCCACAGACCCTGAGCTTGCGTTCAAAAAGACAACCGCCAAAGAAATACTAGTGATGACTTCAGGGCTTTTATCCGGATAAAGTAATAGAAGTATTGGAACCAAGATAAACCCTCCTCCAGCACCTACCATTGTGCCAAAGCAACCCACCAACAATCCGAGTAGTAGTAGAAGGAAGACTGTCATATCCAACAAAACTAAGTATATTTATGCGAGATTTTATTTGGATGAAAAAAAAGAAGATTATAATTGCTGTTACCGGGGCTAGTGGAGCGATTTACGCCAATGTGCTTTTTAATCGCTTAGAAGAAATACGTGATCAGATAGAAGAGGTGGGAATTGTAATGTCTGATAATGCCAAGGCAGTGTGGAGCCTAGAGTTAGGGAACAAAGATTATGATAAATACGATTTCACCTATTATAAAAAGAATGACTTTTTTGCACCTTTTGCATCCGGTTCCGCTGGTTATGACACCATGATTGTTTGCCCTTGTTCTATGGGCACAATCGGTCGGATCGCCGGGGGGATCTCCAACGATTTGCTGAGTCGCGCTGCCGATGTTGTTCTAAAAGAGCGCCGCCGTTTAATTTTAGTGGCTCGTGAAACACCTTACAATCTCATCCACTTGAAAAATATGCAAGTCATTACGGAGATGGGAGGGATTATTTGTCCCGCAAGTCCTTCCTTTTATAGCTTGCCGAAGAACTTCGATGAATTAGCAGCAACTGTGGTCGATCGGGTTCTGCAATTAAGCGGATTGGATATTGAAAGCTACGAATGGGGAAAAGAGCGGGAATAAAATAAAAGCGGGTTATACAAAAGAAGCAGGCTAGTACATTCTAACCTGCTTCTTTTTTATTACATGAATACATTAATGATCATGCCCGCCACTTGTAGTCACATGAAGTTCCGTTGTCACATTGACATCATCCGCACCGCCGGCCTGAGCATAATTAGCATTATCCCATTCTTGTGCCGCGGCGTGATTCTTGTTTAATCCGTGACGCAGCACGATGTTCCAGTCAAATGCATCGTCGCTATGACCTGTAACAGTCAGTATTCCCGTCAAACCGATCTGTTGATCTTCGTAACTATAATCAAACACACCCTCTGGTGCCCCAACAAAGAAAAACTGATGTTCAGCTCCTGCATCGATAATCTCCTGATTAATGGATTCTCCGTCGTGATACAAGGTCACCTTTAGACGGTAGCTTTCTCCTTCTGTTAAATGAGTGTGGCTTGGGGTTGCTTTCCCATCTGGTGAAAACGTGATTTTTGTTGTTTCTCCAGACTCCACAAATTTGCCATCTGTTATATCGCCATGAGCAAATACCAGTTCTGCTGCGTCATATTCTTCCTGATCAATTTCCGGAATAGGATCATCTTTCGAGCAGGAAGAAAAACTAAAAACGAATAAAAAGGCAATGGAGACGATGGATAGTAATTGAATCTTTTTCATGTTAAAATCTTTTTTAATGGTTAATCTTTTTGTTAATTGTTAAAAATTATATGATAATCGTAAACTGATATTTCTGCCCAGATCATGTGAGTAATACCTGAAACGATTCATGTATTCCTTGTAGGCAATATTGAATAAGTTGTTAGCTGACAGGTGGATGCCAAAGCTTTGATCATTTAGCTTTAACTGTGTTCCAGCGCCGACGTTAATCAGGTTATACGTTGGTGGCGGCTCTGCAAAATCGCTCTGCTTGTTGTATTTGTTTTGTTTAAAAACAGTTTGCAATTGTGCTTCGATGAAGAAGTCAGAAAATCTGCCTTGATTAATACTTGAAGTATATAAAAGCTTGTTGTCAAGGCGGTTAGATGGTGTCATCGGAAGGTCTTCGTCTGTCTCTAAGTCGTCCGCATTTAAGTACGAACCCTTCAAGCTGTATTGCAGTCCGTAAGGTAGTTGGTATGACGCTGTAATATCTGCGCCGATAAAAAGTGCATTGGTTTGTTCATAATGGAAAACTGGAAAAGCTCCTCTCAGACTCTCTACTACTTCGCCGGTGGGACTTAAATAGATGTAATTGTTGAGATAGTGAGCATAACCATTTAACTCAATACGTAACTTGTTTTTCGCATAACTCACTGTGTTAATCCACTTATAACCCTGTTCGCTCTTCAAGTCTGCATCACCCACTTCAATTGATGCCGAACCATGGTGAAGACCATCGCTATATAGCTCATTAACAGTAGGGGGGCGCCACGACAAACCCAGGTTGCTTCTCAAATTCCAGTCGGCGTGGAATCTCCAAAGAGCTCCTAACGAACCGGAAACGTTGTGGAATTCATGCTGACCGCCATATAATTCATCACCACGATAACCAGCGGCATCTAGTGTTTTATAGTCATAACGGAGACCTGCTTCCAAATCATATTTCTCTCGAACCAGTCGCTCTACCACAAATACCCCTAATCCATAGCTATCATAGTTTGGGATGATCGGTGTCGCTAATGTTCCCGGTGTGTTGTTGCTGACTATCGCTGTTGCGTTCAATCCGAATAACGAACGCAGGCTGTTGGCATTGATGCGGTCGTAACTCACATCCAAACTATGTGAATTTAATACCAGATCGAGCGCCGGAATCGAACTGCGGTCTCCACGACGTATGTCATATTCCTGTCGAGCATTGCGTTGAAACCCGTACTGTATATCCAGCTGTGTTCCCTTACTCAGATCCTTATGTAGCTTTAACTTAACCAGATCATGGATGACAGACTGGCGCGGAACATCGATATCATAACTGAATTCTCCGTCTGTAAACGGTCGCCCGTTTTCGATGGCAGCATTCAAGTCCTCGATAGAGCCAATATGAGCCCCTTCGAAGATTCCGAGGTCTGTATTAAAATGGCTGTAATAGGCGTCGATGTGTATCTGGCTTTTTCTGTAGGAAAGCGCAGCGGAGTAATTTGTTTCACGGATACCCGTATTGTTTAGATAGTAATCCGCAGCCTGCAAATTCCCTCCCTTTTTTAAGGTTCCCTGCACCCGCCATGAAAGTCCTTGCAGAGGTTTAAAATCAGATTCTAACATCGCTGATGCCGACCCCACCCGTCCGTTTGAACTGCCAACTAAGTCGACTCTTCCTCCCAGACCACCATTTATCGGTAGAGGTGAGGGTTCTACGAGAATCACACCACCAATGGCTTCCGCACCGTATTTTACCGATTCCGCACCTTTAATAACCGTAATTTCTGACGCGATAAAAGGATCAATTTCCGGAGCATGTTCCGTTCCCCATTGCTGACCTTCTTGCTTAATACCATTATTCACCATCAGCACACGGTTACTGTGCATGCCGTGGATAACCGGCTTCGCAATGGTGGCACCTGTCTGCATCATGGTTACGCCCGGAATTTCTTGTAAAATTTCCGCAAGAACTTCACCCTTGGATTTATTCAATTCTTCCTGCCGCAGACTGGTGTTTGCTGCAGTTGTGCGCAATGCAGGCTGATGACCTACAACGTTCACATCGTGCAGGACAACGCCTTCATGCTCCATATGGTAATTCTGTACCTTCTCGCTTTTTACAGCTTCAATTGTATGCGTTGCTTTTTCGAAACCCAGATTCGTAATCTCGATGGTATAATTACCTGTACAAATACTCTGAAAAGAGAAAAAGCCATGACCATCTGCCTGTGTGGTCAGGTTTTTCTCAATAAGATGTATCGAAGAGCCCGCCAAAGGGAGGTCCGTATCCGCATCCAGCACACGGCCCCGGATTGTCAGATCGCAAGTTCTCTGTGCGAACAATGCGTACGGAAACAATAATATAGCGAAAAGTAAAAACCTTTTAGTTAGTAAGTTCATTGGTGAAAATCTAGCAATAGAAAAAGTCAATAAGCTCAGTTATAAGCTATCGATGAGTTGTATGGGTGTTTCCTATGCTAGTGGAGGGCCACGAGTCCGCTCTTTGCCTACCCGCTGATTTAGGAGTGAAGGATAACCTTGATCCGTCAATACATCAATTGCAGGCAGATAGATTGCCAAGCTCTGCGGACTAACAATGATAACAGGATCCGATTGCTTATGAAAGATATAATCACAAACACCACATTTCAATGTTAAGACATGTGCAGAAGATTCAGCTTTTGAAAGATCATGACGATGCTCAACCCCATGTTTTTCATGTGTAAGCAACATGGTCTGCGCATAAGCCAATGTGAAAATCACCAGCAGTGCAGCAAATCGGTGTATGATCCTTCTACGATTCGTCATATAATTTCCACAAAGATTGCGTATATTAAACTAAGTTGCAAGTAATTTTTGTGTTATCTATCTAAGGTCTTGGATGATAGGATCTTATGACTGACTGCAAATAGGCTCTGTCAAGATGCGTATAAATTTCCGTAGTAGTAATGCTTTCATGCCCTAGCATTTCTTGCACAGCACGCAAATCAGCCCCACCTTCAATAAGGTGCGTCGCAAACGAATGCCTAAACGTGTGCGGACTGACCTTTTTAGTAATGTTTGTCTTTTTGATTAACTCTTTGATAATGATGAAAATCATAACCCGAGTCAGTGGTTGGCCTCTCCGGTTTAAAAAAACATAATCTTCAAAATTTGCTTTAATGTTTTGATGAACCCGCACCTCATTGATATAGATCGAAATGCATTTCTTAGCACCCTCGCCGATTGGTACCAATCTTTCCTTGTTTCCTTTTCCGACAACCTTGATAAAGTCAATTTCAAAAAAAAGATTGGATAGTTTCAAGTCAATCAGCTCGCTTACGCGCAATCCACAGCTATACAAAGTTTCAACGATCGCTTTATTACGCATGCCTTCCGGTTTCGACAGGTCGATTGCCGCGATGATTTGCTCAATCTCATCGACGTGGAGGAAGTCAGGAAGCTTTCTGCTTAATCTTGGTGCTTCGATCAATTCTGCCGGATTTTGGTTAATTTCATCTTCCAGCATCAGAAAGGTATAGAAAGCTTTGATTCCCGATAAGATTCTTGCTTGCGAACGCTCCTGCACGTTTAATTCGCTCAACCATTTCAGAAAAAGTTGAATATCGCTGGTCGAGACCTTGAGTGGATTTAATTGATCTTGTGTCAGACAATACGACTGCAGTTTTTGGATATCCCGTATATAGGCTTCTACCGAATTTTTCGCAAGTGAACGCTCCAGTTGCAGATACAACTTAAAATTATTTATTGCGGTTTGCCAATCCATAAAACATTACAAATTAACGCATAAACTTTTATAATGTGTTGAGATGCAAAGATTGTTATGCCAACTCAAAAATTTATTTTGCAGATGTGGTATTATTGGTTATTTTTGCAATCCAATTCACACGGTGGTTTTAGCTCAGTTGGTTAGAGCGCCTGATTGTGGTTCAGGAGGTCGCCGGTTCGAGCCCGGTATTCCACCCCAACATTTAAAATGCCCCTTTAGATAATCCTAGAGGGGTTTTTTATTTTTACAGCATTTAGAAAAACACTGTTTTGGGGCTTTTTAGGGGGGTGTTGGCACTGTTTTGACACTGCAAATAGCACCATTTTAATCTGCACTCTTCTTGAAGCTTGGTGTGTCAAAGTTTGAATGTAACTCAATTGAAGAGTTGCAGCAGCAGTGTTATCTAGCGTTCTAACAATTATGAGTTCCTGATTTGGTCCCTACTTATATCTTTAAAAGCATCGATATAGTACTGAGGAAGGGGAGTGACAAAACTCTCTCTACTTTTCCCTAGTTCATCGTTATACAACAGATAAACAATATCTGCCAAATCTTCTTTTTCTGCTATTTTATAAACTAAATTTGTCATTTGTGATCTTTACTTTACTGTAGTTTTAGAACGACAATATCAAATTAAAAAGGGTAATGAAAGTATTTGATTCACATTTTCATATTATCGATCCACAATATCCGCTGACTCCCAATAATGGATATCTCCCGGATCCTTTCACTGTAGAAGATTACAAGCAACGAACTAAAGAAATAGATATCAGAGGCGGTGCGATAGTGTCGGGTTCGTTTCAAGCATTCGAACAGGAATATCTTAGGAATATCTTATTGATTCATTAGATAAGCTTGGCGAAGACTATGCAGGCGTTGCGAATATACCGATTAATATGCCTTTAGGTGAGTTAAAACGACTGGACAGCCTCTTGGAGTAATAAAAACCTATCTAAGATAAAAATATTGTTGTCACATAAACTACCGCAATCGAAAGTCAAGAACGCGGATCGATAACGTAAGCAAAACACAACGTTCCTACGCATAAAACTCGAAATACCTTGTTTTACTTTAACGCGTTTTTCTCGCGGTATATTAGCGTAGTGAACCCGTATAAACAACGATTTGTACGGGTTGGCAACGGGAGCACTACGGGTTCAGAACGGGAACAAGTAATACAAGTTCTCTCCAAGTTAGCCGCAAAATGCTTGAGAAAAACTGACAGTGAAAAATAAATTGTAATTTTTTTGTTTTGATCAATGATTATTCTAAATTTGCTTAAACGTATAAGCCAGAGTAACCTAATATTGCGTATAAAGATTTTCGGAGAGCTAAATTGTGAGTGATCCAATTTTTTGTTACCAATAGCTTAAACGATTAAGCTATTGTAAAAGCCTATAATAATCTTGATACGTGTATATTATTTTTTTAAACCAGTGAATTATGAGTCTATTTTTACTTCGAAGAGTTACCATTGGTCTCGGTCTTTTATTTATGATGAAAACAGCTGTGCTTGCGCAGCAGATTGTCAATTTCGAGACCGAATTAAACCGATTACATTCAATTAGCCTCCTGTCGAATTATATGGAGGGAACAGTTGTCAAGCAAATTTCATCGTACGATCGGACCGGTGGGAATGATGACGGTTTTGGAGGTACGTATTCTTTTCTTAGAGAGGAGCCCAGCGGCGGATTGGTCATTTTTGACGAAAAGGGCCAGGGGGTAATCGAACGGATATGGACGCCCACACCTACCGATGATACGCTCGACTTTTACTTGGATGGCAGTACCGAACCTAGTTTATCGATTCGTTTTCGTGATTTGTTTAATGATAGTCAGGAACCTTTTTTGGCGCCGATAGCTGATCATAAAGTCGGCGGGTTCTATAGTTACATCCCTATTCCTTATGAAAAAGGATGTAAAATTGTCTTTAGAGGCGAAAAAATACTTTTTCATCAAATTCAGTATCGCACTTATAATGAAAAATATCGGGTAGAGAGTTATGATCCATCTTCTGTAGGACGATATAGACCACTTTTGAACCAGATTGTCGAACTGTGGAGTAAGAAAAGTTTTTTGGTTGATGATTTTACAAAATCAGATCCGATAAAAGTAGAAAAGAGTTTGACACTCAAGCCTAATTCTTCGGAAACGATTCTTGAGCTGAACCGGGGCGGTCGTCTTGTAGGGGTTGAACTAGAACCCGCTGATGCTTTTTCGGGTGTTTATAAGCAGATTGACTTAAAGATTTCCTGGGACGGAGAGAAAAGTCCGGCTGTGTATGTTCCTATAGCAGATTTTTTTGGGTTTGCATTTGGTACGCCATCTATGGAAAGTCTACTGATCGGTGTAACAGACAATAGAGCGTATAGTTATATACCAATGCCATTTGATAATAAAGCGAAAGTAGAATTGGTTTATCGTGGCGGTAACGAGCTGCGTGCAGTCGACATACGTGCAAAAGTTTATTATGAAAAGAGAAAGCGGGATACCAAAAATGAAGGACGATTTTATGCTTATTGGAAAAATGAGAAACCAGCTTTAGGTGTTCCTTATGTATTTCTTGAAGGTCAGGGAAAAGGGCATTACGTTGGTACGGTGATGTCTGGACAGGCAATTGACTATACTCATTTTACAGAGTTCTTTGAAGGTGACGATTATACGGAAATAGACGGCGAGATGACGGTTCATGGAACAGGGTCGGAAGATTATTTCAATGGCGGTTGGTATGCGCAGCCTGGTGGTTGGGTAGAACGATTGGGTGCGCCGTTGACGGGTTGTCTTGAATATAATTTACCAATGGGACGGACCGGCGGATATCGTTTATTTATCAACGACAAGATGCCTTTTTCGAATCATATCCTACACCAAATTGAACATGGTCCGGTTGATAATAACCGCTTGGTGGATTATACATCAGTTGCCATGTACTATGCAGATCAGGCGATCGTTGCGCAGAAGAACCCGGATAACTCACTAACAGAAATCTTTGTTCCCGATACAGTTAGCTTTTATACGGGATTAATGGAGCATTTACGTTATCAGGGTGATTTGCAGAAAAAAGATCCCGGAGCTGTACTTTCAGAAAACGGTAAAGGCCAGTTGTTTGTCGATGTTTCTGAAATTCCTTCTGGTGTATATGATGTTTATATCCACCTGCGCTCACCGGATGATGTGAATTTGGATGTAAAAATGCAAGACAGCAACGAATGGGAGCGTATATCCAGAACGTCGGGTGAGAGTTCTAATAAAGATTTCCCCATTGGTAGGATTAAGGTCATCAAGGGGGAACGTCCCGTTCAAATAGCCATCAATAACCTTGGTGCCGAATTGGCTTTCGATCGGGTCACGTTTGCAAAAACAAAAAAATAACTATAAACCAACAATAACCAAATAACCATTTATTATGAAACAATACCTACAAAAACCAGGTAGAATATTCTTTATTCTCCTTATGCTACAGGTCTTTTTTTCTTATTCGGAAGGAAGGGCACAAGAAACGCAGACAGGCGGACGGGCCGCAGAATCAAGTGCTGATGGGGTTCGAATACTCGGTCGAATATCGAGTGAGATCGGCGAGCGGTTGGATGGGGTAACAGTTGCCGAACTTGGTACAAACAATTCAGTTCTTTCTGTTGATGGCGGGAAATATACGATCAACGTTCTTAACAGGAGTGCGCAATTGGAATTTTCGGCAGTTGGCTATCGAACTCTTACTGTTGATATTGGGGATCGAGAAATTGTTGATGTCGTTCTGCAGGACAGTATAACCGATTTGAACCAGGTTGTGGTCGTGGGTTTTGGAACGCAGAAGAAAGCTTCCGTAGTAGGAGCAATCTCAACAGTAAAACCACAGCAACTGCAGATTACGCCGAATCGGTCTCTCAGTAATAATCTCGCAGGTATGGTGCCTGGTGTAATTGCTGTACAACGATCTGGTGACCCATGGCACAATAATTCGGATTTTTGGATTCGCGGTGTGAGTACATTTGGAGGTAATTCGCGTCCATTGGTTTTGGTAGATGGGGTAGAGCGAAGTTTGAATGACCTGGATCCAGAGGAAATAGAATCGTTTTCTGTCCTCAAAGATGCTGCGGCGAGTGCAGTATATGGAGTTCGCGGCGCTAACGGCGTTATTATGATTACTACGAAACGCGGTAAAATGGGTCCTCCGATAGTTAGTCTTCGCTTCGAAAGATCCAATACGTCGCCCATGTCTATGCCTGAATATGTAGGTTCTGTCAAATATATCGAAATAATGAATGAGCTGTACGAAGACGCAGGGAGGCCCGCTATGATATCAGAAGAAATCCTGCAAAAGTACCGTGACCAGTCTGACCCTGACTTGTATCCTGATGTTAACTGGTGGGATGTTGTAGCTAAGGATCATGCAGCGAGCATGAGAACGAATCTGAACATGTCGGGTGGTAATAATTTTCTGCGTTATGCACTTGAGTTGGGCTATTATACGGAAGACGGTATTATCGACAGAGACCATAATCAGGAGTGGAATTCTGCGGTGAAAGTGAATCGACAAAATGTACGGTCGAACGTAGATTTAAATGTGACCCCGACTACCTTGGTGAGGGTCAATCTGGGTGGTTATCTACAAACACATAACGGTCCTCCGGGTGATGAAACAAATTTTGGTATTTTTTATCAGGCGTCCCGAATCCCGCCATATATACACCCACCTCAATACTCGACAGGTGAGTTGCCGCGGATTAATTTCCGTGAAAATCCTTGGGCATTTGCTACGCAAAGGGGCTATGAGAAGTGGAACCATTATTCCTTGCAGTCGCTAACATCCGTCGAGCAGGATTTAGAAGCACTTACACCCGGATTGAAAGCTAAATTGACTTTTGCGTTCGATAAATTCTCGGCCAACTCGGTGTCGCGGAGTAAGCAACCTGATTATTATTTGCCGACTTCCGGGCGCGATGAAGAAGGGAATCTTATCCTTGAAATCCAGAGCCATGGTCAAGAATTCCTGGGATACGGCACCGGGTCGCAATGGGGTAATCAAAGCGTGTATTTGGAAGGTATGGTTTCATATTCCAGAATGTTTGACGACAAACATGATATCAATTCAATGATCTTGTATAACCAACGAAATTATGATGATGGTAGCTATCTCCCTTTTAGAAACCAGGGGATCGCTGGTCGGTTTTCCTATACCTATGATCGTCGGTTTATAGCAGAAGCAAACTTTGGCTACAATGGTTCGGAGAACTTCGCTCCGGGGAAACGCTTTGGCTTCTTTCCTGCCTTCGCAGCCGGATGGGTAATCTCGCAGGAGGAGTTTATGGAACCCGTAAGAGATGTGATCTCCAATTTGAAAATACGCGGATCATGGGGTAAGGCGGGTAATAGCGATATTGGCGGGCGTCGGTTTGCCTACATTTCTACGATTGCAGATTTCCATTATTACCGTTGGGGTGTTGATAATGATATATATCGTTTAGGTCGGTCAGAAGGTGATGTTGGAATTCCTGAACTGACTTGGGAGACGGTTGCAAAAACAGATATCGGCTTGGAGCTTGGCTTGTTTAACGGAGCAATTAATTTCAATGTCGACCTGTTTAAAGAAAATAGGGAAAATATTTTCATGCAGCGAAACAACGTTCCCGGGTCTGCAGGCTTCATCAAAACAGTATGGGCAAACTTTGGGAAGGTGGAGAATGAAGGGATTGAAATGTCGTTGACGGCTGACAAAAACATTTCTGAAAAATGGCATGTTTCGGTCATGGCTAATTATACCTATGCTCATAATAAGAGAACAGAGATTGATGAGCCGCTCGGAGTGCTGGGTACTTATCGTTCAAGCACCGGAACACCGGTCGGACAATTATTTGGTTTGGTTGATGATGGACTGTTTACGGAGGACGATTTTGATGAGTCAGGAGACTTAAAACTGGGTATACCGGATCAATCCTTTAGCGAGTCGCTTCGCCCGGGTGATATAAAATACAGGGATCTGAACGGCGATGGTGTAATTAATGCCTTGGACCGTACAGCTATAGGAGGGTCCAGGATGCCTGAAATTGTATACGGATTTGGAGCTACCATACGCTATGATTTTGTGGATCTTGGATTTTTCTTTCAGGGAGCAGGTAGAACTTGGCAGATTTTGGGCGGTGAAAACTGGATGCCAGGAACGGCCTTGGGTGCTACGGGTAATATTTTTTCAAACATTGATAGCAGGTGGACTCCCGATAATCCTTCGCAAGATGTATTCTGGCCACGGCTGACTTATGGAGTTAACTCGAACAATGAGCAATCATCAACATGGTGGCTAAAAGACATGAGCTTCTTACGATTGAAAAACATTGAGCTTGGTTTCACACTTCCGTCAAGATGGACGGAAAGGGCACATATCTCTAATTTGAGGGTGTTTGCAAGAGCTTCTAATATTCTGACCTTTTCAAAATTTGACCTATGGGATCCGGAATTGGAAACAACTGACGGACTTCGTTATCCGATGATGAAGTCTGCGTCTCTGGGTATCAATGTGAACTTTTAAGAGCAGTTGAAGAAGTAATTGAGTTAGGTTATTAAAACGATATAAAATGAAAACGATATATAAAATAGGAATCATAGCAGCCGTTATTTTTGCATTTACAGGCTGTAAAAAGTATCTGGACAAAATGCCGGATGACCAACTGACCTTGGAAATGATCTTCAATGATAAGATACGGACGGAAGATTGGCTGGCGGGTGTGTATTCAGGAGTTCCAAACCCAATGTGGGGTTACTTTAAAGATCAGGGTTATAATATTATGGGGGACGATCTGACGATTCCCGCCGAATGGTCACCTTTTGGTTGGCGAAATGTATATGCCTTTACGGTAGGCGACTGGAATGCTTCATCAGCGTGGAATCCGTACTACTGGGTAGAATTACCTAAGCGTATTCGCTCTGGTCTTATTTTTCTGGAAAATGTAAAGCCGTTACCGGGGGTGACGGAAGCGGACGTCGAGGTGATGAAGGCACAGGTACGCTTTCTGATTGCTTACTATTACTCATTGATGATCGAAATCTATGGGCCTATTCCCTTCAAACCGGGTGTGATTGAAGCTGTTGACGCTCCTGCATCTGAACTGATGATTACGCAGACGCCTTATGATTCTGTCGTGAACTGGATTGATACGGAGTTGAAAGATGTATCTGGAAAGCTGCCTGCAATTTATTCGGACCAGCACGACTGGGGCAAGGCTACCTCGATAATGGCTTTGGCGATAAGGGCTAAAACATTACTTTTTGCGGCCAGCCCTTTGTTTAACGGAAACCCGGATTTTCGTGATTGGAAGAATGCGAACGGTAGTAACATGTTTCAGCCTAATGCCGACCCGAAAAAATGGGACCGAGCCGCTGCTGCCTTTAAAGAGCTGATTGATGCGGCGGAGGCTGAGGGTTATGGATTATACTATGAACGGAATGCGGACGGCTCAATTGATCCTTTTATGTCTTATTATAATATGTCGCTCAAGAAGTTTTCCGAAGGAAACCGCGAAATCATATTTGGCAGACCTGATCAGCCAGACCTAAACTCATGGCAAGCCCATCACTTACCCATTGGTATTGGAGGAAATGGAGGGATGGGAGTTACTCAAGAGCTTGTCGATGCGTTTTTTATGGAAAACGGGCTTCCTATAACCGATCCGAACTCGGGTTACTCGGAAAGCGGCTTTTCAACAGCAGACGAGGTTCGGAATACCAAGTGGAGGGGAGGCGGCCCAACCGCAGGTACGGTGACAACTACAGGTACTTATAATATGTATGTAAACCGGGAGCCGAGATTTTATGTTTCAGTCATTTTCGATAACGCATGGTTGGGGGTTGATAATAGAAAGGCGGAGTTTGTTCAGGGAGGAAAAGATACCCGACTGTCTTTTGATGCGCCACAGAATGGGTACAATGCCCGTAAGGCTGTAAGCCTGGATGTGTTTCCCAGAGAAAATCGCTACACTTATCAACCTGGTATATTGTACCGTATGGCAGATGCCTATCTTGGTTATGCGGAAGCTTTAAATGAATCCAGTCCGGATCATCCTGATATTTTAAAGTATGTGAATTTGGTTCGTGAGCGTGCTGGTATACCTCCATTGGAAGCAGGTATGTCGCAATCACGGATGCGTGAGGCCATCCGACGCGAGCGCCGGGTTGAATTTAACAGTGAAGGAATCCGTATCCACGATCTTCGCCGTTGGAAGATTGCTGATCAGTTCTTAAATGGTGAATTATGGGGAATGAACTTTACAGGGAATGTTCGTAGTGATGATCCGAATAATAACAACGCATTCTTTAAGCGAACCTTTTACAAAAACCGCATTTTCACAAATAAAATGTACTTATGGCCGGTTCCGCAAGCTCAGATGGATATTAACCCTAATCTTGTTCAGGCTCCTGGATATTAACAGGAAATAAATCGAATGTTATGAAAAGTATATTAATAAAAATAGCAAAAGGAGATAGACTGATGAGAAATCTTGGCTATATCCTTGTCAGTTTATTCCTGTTAACCGGGAATGTGTCTTGTGAAAAAGCACAGGAGTTGCCACCAGGTCCGCCTACAACCGGAGTGGTTATCCTTGATAAAGATAATATCGAAATGACGGTTGGTGAACGAACAACCGTACGGCTTTCATTGGAAGATGGGAAAAGCTTCGAAAGGAAATTTAGTTTTGAAAGTTCAAATCCGGAGATTGTAGGTGTCGAACGTTCTGGCGGTTATTCAGTGAACGTCTTAGGACGCCGTGCGGGGTCAGCTGTGCTAACCTTTACGTCTGAAGACGGTGAAGTTGAATTGACTTCGACGGTTACGATAAAAGAAGTTCCATGGGACGGTATTACTCGTGTTCTGGCAATCGGTAATAGTTTTTCCGAGGATGCGTTAGAGGCACACCTTCACTCGATCGCAACTGCAGCAGGAGATAGTATGATTATTGCGAATCTTTATATTGGAGGTTCTTCATTGGAACAACATTTAGAAAATGCCCGAACAAATAATAAAGCTTATTCCTATCGGAAGATTAATAAGTTCGGCTCAAAAACAACTGTTAATGATGTGAGTATAGAAGAGGTGCTGAACGATGAACGCTGGGATTATATCAGCTTTCAACAGGTGAGTCAAAACTCAGGGCAATATCCGACGATCGAAGCATCACTGCCAGGTTTAGTTGATTACGTTAAATCGAAAGTAATTTACTCGGAAGCCAAATATGTATATCATCAGACATGGGCTTACGCTCAGAACTCAAACCATAGTGGTTTCCCGAATTATGGAAGCAACCAAATGACGATGTATAATGCAATCACGGACGCTTCATCTAAGGCCGCAACCCTAATGGATGCTGATTTGCTGATACCAGCGGGAACCGCGATCCAGAATGGGCGAACAAGCTTCTGGGGGGATAATTTTACGCGGGACGGATATCATTTGAATTTGGATGTCGGTCGTTATCTGGCCGCATGTACTTGGTATGAAGCACTTTTTGGAAAATCTGTAATTGGCAATACGTTCGATCCCGGATCGTTTATGTTGAGTGATGTTGAGCGCGAGATGGCTCAGCATGCTGCTCACGCCGCTGTATTGAAGCCTTTTGAGGTTACTGATATGACCGATTATAAATCGATCGATCTAAGTAGTTTTACATCGGAAATTTTTGTTGATGTGGCTCAAACCCAACCTGCTTTTGGGTGGAACGGGCTTACCAGTCCGGTGGAAGGAACAAGTATTCCGTTTTTACGCACACCAGAAGGTAGTTTGACCAGTTTGTCCTTGACGGTTACAGAGCGGTTCAATAATATCAATCCTGATGGTCAGCTCAATACAAATACACCATTCAACATGCCTAATTCGGTTTCCGCAAACTCTTATTTTGGAAATACAAAAGCTTCGTTCGGTGGATTATTGGTTTTGAAAAGTACAATGAAAATCAGTGGGCTCGATCCAACGAAACGTTATGATTTCTGTTTCTTTGGTTCGCGGACAACGAATGAAGGTCGGGAAACTAAATACATTACGAAAGGCCAGAATGAGGTAACCTCCTATTTAATGGTGGGAAGTAATAATTCAAACATTGCTTGTAACGAAGGGATACAACCTGATGCTGAGGGTAATATTTTTGTTACTGTTACAGCTGGTGAGCGAAACGATAATGGAACCGGATTCTATTATCTCAATGCGATGCGCATAGAAGTTCGATGATTGGTTAGGTAGAGAGAGGGTTTGATCTCAATGGGGTCGCCCTCTCTTTTGTTCTAACAATATTTGCATATTGAATCATTTCTTTTAACTTAGCTTAAACGAATAAGCATATAAATTTAAACCAAACTAGTATTATGAAAAGAGTCACGTTAGTGCTATTGGGTCTCGTAGCATTTTGCTTTGCTTCTGCACAAGAAAAATTTAATGGGTTGGACATGAACATGGGGACATTGTCCCGTTTGTCTGATGCGCAAACACGTTCAATCAGTCCGGAAAACTTTACCGGTGAAAAAGGTAAAGGGGGAATGGCTGACCCCGAAAAACACAAAGGGCAGCGCAATGTTGCCAATTCTGCACTGCAAGCTAGGGAACTGGGTATCGGATGGAAGGTGAACCCATACATTACGATTAATCCGGGAGAGACTTTCACAATCGCCGAGATTGATGGATCAGGAGCGATTCAGCATATCTGGATGACCCCAACCGGGAATTGGCAATATTCAATCATCCGCTTTTACTGGGATGATGAAACAGAGCCTTCTGTAGAAGTGCCCGTTGGACCGTTTTTTGGCATGGCGTGGAATACTTTCGCTCCGCTAAACTCGATTGCGATGACGGTAAATCCGGGAAGTGCATTCAATAGTTTCTGGAAAATGCCTTTCCGAAAAAAATGTAAGATTACAGTAGAAAATATCAATCCCGATGAATCCATGAACTTGTACTATCAGGTTGATTATACATTAACAGAAGTGGGTGAAGATGAGGCTTATTTCCATGCGCAATACCGTCGTTCGGATAAAAATACAAATTCAGACCACGTTATTATTGATGGAATTAAAGGGAAGGGTCATTATGTTGGAACTTTTATGGCAGTTGGTGTAAATAACAACGGCTGGTGGGGTGAAGGTGAGATTAAGTTCTTTATGGACGGTGACAAAGATTTCGCAACGATTGTTGGTACGGGTACGGAAGATTATTTCTTAGGATCCTACAATTTTGAAAACAAGGAAACCCGTCAATATCAGGAGTATTCGACTCCGTATGCAGGTCTGCATCAGGTAATCCGGCCCGACGGATTGTACAATTCGCAACAACGTTTTGGTATGTATCGATGGCATGTGCTAGATCCGATTCGTTTTGAAAAAGATCTGAAAGTGACAATCCAAGACCTGGGGTGGCGGAGCAACCATCGTTACTTGCCACAAAACTCAGATATCATTACGGTAGCTTATTGGTATCAGCGCGAACCGCATGCGCGTTTCCCGGAACTGCCTGAGAGAAACCGTTTGGAAGTAAACTAGGATATCGATAGTTGACGCTAAATGGAGTACTATGAAGAAAAATAATAAGTTAATGATGGCAATCGTGCTCGGTCTTGTACTCGGGGCGTGCCAAACGAATAACAATTCAGGCCAACAAATGGAAGATGTCGAAAAAGGGAGTTTTGCTTACGATCTGCAATTCCTGAAGGAGAAAGATAGTGTCATTGTGCTCACAGCGGCTAATGGTGCTGCGCAGGTTATTGTCTCGCCAAAATACCAGGCAAAGGTGTTTACTTCTACGGCTGAAGGACTCGAGGGTCGGAGTTTTGGCTGGATCAATTATGATGCGTTTGATGGTGAGCCCGATCCGCACATGAATGGGTATGGAGGTGAAGATCGCTTATGGTTAGGTCCGGAAGGTGGTAAGTTCTCCTTGTTTTTCCAGCCCAATACGACAATGGAGTTTGAAAATTGGCATACACCGGCAGCAATTGATACAGAGAGTTGGGACTTGCTGAGTGCAGACGATAAAAAAGTGTCAATGAAAAAGGATATGACACTCTTGAATTATGCGGGTACGGAACTTGAACTTATGGTAGATCGTGAGGTGGAAATCATCGAACCGGATGCCATTGAGTCGCTGCTAGGAATAAGCTTGAATGATTCAGTAAAATCAGTAGGTTTTCATACAAAGAATGTTTTGACGAACACGGGTGATTTTGAGTGGGATGAAACAACGGGTGCTCCGTGTATGTGGAATCTGGACATGTTTTCCCCTTCACCCAAGACGGTTATTGTAGTTCCCTACCGTGAAGAGGCCAGCGGTAAAGTAGCAACGACAGACTATTTTGGGGAAATTCCGAAAGACCGGGTGCATTATGCCGACGGGACGCTGTATTTGAAAGCGGATGGTAAACATCGCGGAAAACTGGGGATACCGCCTCAGCGTGCTACAGAGTTTGCTGGGAGTTATGCAGCAGATAATGGCGTTTTGACGATTACGCACTTTGATGTCGATAATAATGGAACCTATCTGAATCAAGAATGGACGCCTGATAAAGATCCGTTGATCGGGGATGCTATTAATGCGTATAACGACGGGCCTCTGGAAGATGGTAGTCAGATGGGACCTTTTTATGAAATCGAAAGCGTGTCACCGGCTGCGTTCTTAAAGCCGGGGGATAAATTAACACACAAGCATAGTGTTTTCCATTTCACAGGTGATAAAAATACGCTGAACTCGATTTCGACTAAAATCCTTGGAGTTTCCTTGGAAGAGATTGAGGCTCAATTTTCAAATAGCTCGAATTGATAAATAATAAATAAATGAAAGATTATCCGAAAATAGGAATTCGCCCCATCTTAGATGGGCGCTTTGGCGGTATACGTGAGTCTCTGGAAGAAGTAACCATGAAAAAGGCTCAGATTGTGGTAGATTTATTTACCAAAGAATTACGGTATCCTGATGGAAGTCCGGTACAATGTGTTATCGCTGATAGCTGCATCGGTGGGGTAAAAGAGGCAGCAGCTTGTGCAGAAAAATTTGAAAGAGAGAACGTGGGAGTCTCCTTGTCGGTGACAACGAGTTGGTGCTATGGTTCAGAAACAATGGATATGAATCCGCAAATTCCGAAAGCAATTTGGGGAGTGAACGGAACAGAAAGACCGGGTGCAGTATATCTGGCGGCGACCTTGGCAGCACACAATCAAAAAGGTCTGCCTTCCTTTGGGATTTATGGGCGTGATGTTCAAGAGGCTGATGATCATACCATTCCTGATGATGTTAGGGAGAAGTTGTTGTCCTTTGCAAAAGCGGGTTTAGCGGTTTCAATCATGAGGGGTAAATCATACTTATCGATCGGATCGGTTTCAATGGGTATTGCCGGATCGATGGTTAATGAAGACTTTTTTCAGGATTATTTGGGGATGCGGAATGAATATGTCGATTCAACTGAAGTTTTGAGAAGAATTGAATTGGGCATCTACGATCATGAGGAATTTGAGCGTGCTTTAAAATGGACACGGGAGAACTGTCGGGAAGGAGAAGATTTTAATACTGAAAATAAATTGAAGTCACGGGAAGACCTGGATAAAGATTGGGAGTTTGTTGTGAAGATGACCTTGATTATTCGGGACTTGATGATTGGCAATGATAAGTTAAAAGACATGGGACATCCGGAAGAAGCTTACGGACATCATGCTATCGTATCAGGTTTTCAGGGACAAAGACAGTGGACGGATTTCTTGCCAAACGGTGATTTTGCGGAAGCTATTTTGAATTCCTCTTTCGATTGGAATGGTATACGTGCCCCTTACATGGTAGCGACAGAGAATGATACATTGAATGGCGTTTCGATGCTCTTTAATTATTTGCTAACCAACAAAGCGCAGATATTTGCAGACGTTAGAACCTATTGGAGTCCGGAAGCGGTAGAAAAGGTAACAGGTTGGAAGCCGGATGGAAAGTCAGCCGATGGATTTATACACCTGATTAATTCAGGTTCAGCTACGCTGGATGGTACGGGACAGCAAACCTTGAACGGAGAGCCTGTGATGAAGTCGTTTTGGGAAATAGAAGAAGATGAAGCGCAGGCCTGTCTGGACGTAACCACTTGGTATCCTGCCAATCGGGATTACTTCCGAGGTGGCGGTTTTTCGTCGAAGTTTCTGTCGAAAGGGAATATGCCGGTCACCATGTGTCGCGTCAATCTGATCAAGGGGGTAGGTCCGGTTATCCAAATAGCGGAAGGCTGGACGGTCGATGTCCCTGAACATGTACATGATACGCTCGATAAACGAACTGACAAAACATGGCCAACAACTTGGTTCGTCCCTCGTGTACAGGGTGAAGGGGCTTTCAAAGATGTATATTCTGTAATGGCCAATTGGGGCTCTAATCATGGAGCAATTAGTTATGGTCATATTGGTAAAGACCTGATTACCCTGGCTTCCATGTTACGCATTCCCGTGTGTATGCATAACGTTGAAGAAGCGGATGTTTTCAGACCAGCGGCATGGAGCGCCTACGGTATGGATAAAGAAGGTTCTGATTACCGCGCTTGCGAAGCTTATGGACCGCTCTATAAATAATATGTTATAATTTAATTGAGTTTAAAAACCAATTGTGCTAATTTATGAGTTCGACAAAAAAAAGATCATTTTTTAGGGGAGAGAATGGTGTAAATTATTTTGTGCCATTTATATTTATATGCAGCCTCTTTTTGCTTTGGGGTTTTGCACATGGGTTTTTGGATGTGCTGGATAAGCACTTTCAAGATCTGCTACATGTATCAAAAGCGCAGTCTGGTTTTGTACAATTTTCACTTTATATAGGCTATTTGGCGATGGCAATTCCAGCCGGTTTGTTTATTAAGCGTTTCGGGTATCAAAAAGGGATTATCTTTGGCTTAATATTATTTGCAATTGGTGCCTTTTTGTTCTATCCTGCTGCAAAACTGGCTGCTTTTATCCCTTTTCTATTAGCATTATTTGTGTTGGCCTGTGGTTTGGCTTTTCTTGAAACAGCAGCAAACCCATATTCGATAGCTTTGGGACCCAAGGAAAGCTCAGCCAGGCGGATTAATATCTCTCAATCTTTTAATGGATTGGGATGGATACTGGGTCCGCTGATCGGTGGCTGGTTTATCTTTGGTACGGAGGCTACCGGCGAGCATGATAAGTTTGATTCACTCGTTACGCCTTATATGATGATCGGTTGCATTGTCGTCGTGGTAACGATTGTTTTTCTGTTCATCAAGCTTCCGGAGATTAAAGAAGAGATGGGAACAGAAACTGAAGAGAACCCACCGATGAGGAATCTATTGAAGCATCCGGCCTTTATATTAGCTGTAATAGCACAGTTTTTATATGTGGCGGCGCAAACGGGTACCAACTCGTTCTTTATCAATTATGTCATCGATGCCATCCCTAAGTTGCAAGATCCTATAGCGGATATTATGGCAAACCTTGGTTATTTTGGAGAGGTTTTTATGCCTAAAAATGATGAACAAGCTGCTTCCCTGATTCTGGCAATTGGAGGGATGGGGGCTTTTTTTATAGGCCGTCTGTCGGGTTCTTATTTCATGAAATTTATGGCTCCGCAGCGTTTGTTGGCGCTGTACGCTGTGGTTAATACGATATTGGTCGTGATTGTTATTCTGGATATTGGTTGGGTCTCTGTGTTTTCATTATTTACGACTTACTTCTTTATGTCGATCATGTTCCCAACAATTTTTGCACTGGGCGTAGCTGATCTGGGAACGCTTACAAAAAAGGGTTCTTCATTTCTCGTGATGGCGGTTGCCGGTGGTGCTTTTTGTCCGCCCATTATGGGATTGATTGCAGATCATTCAACGATGGCCACCGCATTTATTGTGCCTGTATTCTGCTTTGCGTTCATTGCATGGTATGCGATATGGGGAGTAAGAAAGTTGAAAATTGATAAGATATCGATGGCTCACCACTAATTGATCAGGTCGGTAATAAAATTAGCTGTTAACAAGATGAAAGATAAAAATTATTGTATTGGTGTAGACTACGGAACGGATTCGGTGCGTACAATCTTGGTGGACGCACATAACGGGACAGAACTCGCTTCTTCTGTTTTCTATTACCCGAGATGGAAAGAAGGTCTTTTCTGTGATCCAGCTTCTAATCGATTCCGTCAACACCCGGCAGACTACGTTGAGGGCCTGGAATATACTATCAAGGAATGTTTGAGTCAGGTGGGTGCTGAGGTCAGAAAAAATGTCCGTGCAATTTCTACCGGCACTACAGGTTCTACCCCAGTGGCTGTTGATGAAAAAGGGGTGCCTTTGGCGCTTTCCCCGGCTTTTGCTGCAAATCCCAATGCAATGTTTTTTCTTTGGAAAGATCATACTTCAATACAAGAGGCAGCGGATATCAACCAAGCGGCGGCGAACCATTCCATTAATTATCTACAATATGTTGGGGGGATTTATTCATCGGAGTGGTTTTGGGCGAAATTGCTTAACGTATTGCGAAATGATGCAGAAGTAGGAGAGGCTTGTTATTCCTGGGTGGAACATTGTGATTGGGTACCTTTCCTACTAACGGGTGGCAACAAGGTTGAAGATATGAAGCGTAGTGTTTGTGCAGCAGGGCATAAGGCGATGTGGGCTGAAGAGTTTGGAGGGCTACCACCGGATGAGTTTTGGACATCGGTTGATCCGCTATTATCCGGTTTTCGAGAACGGCTATCTGGTAAAACTTATACGACTGACCAATCCGCTGGTACACTTTCCAAAGAATGGGCCGATCGCTTAGGTCTTTCTACCGAAGTGCAGGTAGGCGTGGGGGCTATTGACGCACACGTGGCTGCTGTCGGTGGACAGATAGAACCTTATTACCTAAGTAAGGTAATGGGGACGTCAACTTGTGATATGCTGGTTGTGCCGCAAGGAGAAATGGGAGAAAATCCAGTGCGAGGTATATGTGGTCAGGTAAATGGATCGATTATTCCCGGAATGACGGGTTTAGAAGCGGGGCAGTCTGCCTTTGGCGATGTCTATGCTTGGTTCGGTGATTTACTTGTCTGGCCAATGGTTAATATTTTAAAGCAATCTGAACTAATTGATCCTGAAACGGCGGATAAGCTATTATCAGAAACTAAAGATCGACTCCTATATCAGTTAAGTCTTGAGGCAGAACAGATTCAGCTCACAGAGGACATGGAGTTGTCGATAGACTGGTTAAACGGTCGCCGGACACCTGACGCCAATCAGCTGTTGAAAGGAGCAATAAGCGGTTTGACATTAGGTACGGATGCTCCGAAAATCTTTAGGTCGCTCGTAGAAGCGACTTGCTTCGGGGCGAAGATGATCGTAGAGCGATTTTTAGAAGAGGGTGTGCCTGTAAAGGGCTTGATAGGCGTGGGTGGAATTGCACAGAAATCATCGTTTGTCATGCAGATGTTAGCCGATATCATGAATATGCCGATTCGAGTCCATTCATCAGAACAAACTTCTGCCCTCGGGGCTGCAATGTTTGCTGCGACGGTAGGGGGTGTATATGAACGGGTAGAGGACGCGATGGCAGCGATGGGTAAAGGTTTTAATCGGGAATATCTGCCCGTACCCGAACGTACGGCTATCTATAATATTCGTTATCAACAATATAAAAGCCTAGGCTTATGTCTGGATTCGTGAAGTTAGGGCTCTTTGTTTTAGCAATAATAACAAACGTATCGATCGTTTTTGCTTCAGATGAAATTAATCTGAAGTCGATAAAGCGTTTAAACAAATTTATTGAATCCGTATCGGTCGATTCTTTGGGTGGACAAAAAGCAGATGTTAATATATTTGTGCCCACGCATTTGAAATGGGCGCAAGTGACGGTAGATTTCACCATAACGGATACGGTGTGGCAAGATGATTGGAGAATTGAATTAACGCCTATTTTTAAGCCTGACTTTCATTGGTCGCCACATCTGACGCCGACGAGTGAGCACATTATTGCTCAACATGTTTTTAGGGCGCCGGCGATGATTATGGCAGATAAATCGCAACAAGTGATTGTTATTCCAGATTTATCTGTATTGAACAATCATCAAGGACCCGACTGGTATATGGACCTTGATGCGGTGGAAAATAAACTGACCTTGGGTATGAGCAAGTCTGCTGTAAAAGAACATGTTCTTTTTGTTAAAAAAGATGGAGCTGCATACCCACCTGGAAAGGTTCGGTTGGGTTTTTATATTTTATTGAATGATAGTAAGAACGAGCTGTTTAACCCATGGAAGCAGGCTCTTGATTTTCTTTGGAATCATTGGGGACATGAAGCATACGAACAAAGTGATAAAACCATCTTGAGCCCTTATGTAAAAGATACGTATAATTGGGCATTTAATACCTGGAAAGAGAGCGTTCCACAAGTGTTTGAATTAGAGGGGAAAACAGTAGGTGCGCCGACTTTTATTGTGAATGTTACGCAAAGTCCAAATTATCCGGGTCTTGTTAATGAACGAGAGTTTCGTTCAATTTGGAATCAAGCTTGGTTTAGTTCATTGCGTTCCGCACAGGGCTTGTTTCGTTATGCCAGACGGACAGAAAACGAAGAGCTAATGGGATATGCTCAGCTAACCAAAGAACTAGCCTTATCCTTCCCTCAAAAGAATGGGTTTTTCTATGGACTCATTGCTACCGAAATGGAACGTAAAGAAATTGACGGTGAATATTATCATCGCTCAACAGGTTGGGATACTTATTATTGGGGGAACTCCGATAGAAACCCAATAGTCCGTGATGCCAGACTGGCTCCTTTTCACATCCTAGATATGAGTTATACAGCTTGGCTCATGTTGAATTGGTATGATGAGTTAGAAGATGATAAACGCTTGCTAGAATACGCTAAGAACTATGCGGAAGCTTTAATAAATATTCAGGATTCAGATGGCTTTTTCCCTGCTTGGCTGTCTACTGATGACCTCAAACCCTATGAAGTTCTCGAACAATCACCTGAAACATCGATGTCGGTAACTTTTTTGCTTAAGCTATACGAGCTTGATCAAGATGAAAGATACTTAAATGCAGCATTGAAAGCAATGGATGCTGTTATAGAAGATGTGATTATGGACGGTCGTTGGGAAGATTTCGAAACTTACTGGTCCTGTAGTACCTATGGTCAGAATGACCTGGTGGGGAAGAGGGTGGAACGAAATAACATGTACAAGCAGAATACACTAAGTATGTATTGGACTGCTGAAGCTTTGCTGGATGCTTATAATGCCACGGGAAAGAAAGATTACAGAAAATATGGACAGCGTACGTTAGACGAGCTGCTTATGGCGCAGGCAATTTGGCAGCCGCCTTTTATATATGTGCATGCATTTGGTGGCTTCGGCGTGATGAACGCTGATGCTGAGTGGAATGACTCACGACAAAGCTTATTTGCAGAATTGATTATTCGCTATGGTTTAGAGCTTGGTGAACGTCAATATATTCAACGGGGGCTTGCTGCTTTGCGGGCATCTTTTTTAATGATGTATTCGCCTTATAATGAGAAAACAAAAGAGCAGTGGGAGCTAAGGTGGCCGTTTTTCGGTGAGGAAGATTATGGGTTTATGATGGAAAACTATGGTCACGGTGGACAAACCGACGGTCAGGGCTTAGGGATTGGTGAGTTTACGATATATGATTGGGGGAATGGTGCGGCGGCAGAGGCTTACAATCGAATTGTAGATCATTATGGTAAAAAGTTTATTTTAGAAAATTAATATTAAAAGGATTGGTTCTTATCAATAATAGATGAAAAAAAGGGTTTCAATAAAAGATATAGCAGAAGCGGCGGGAGTATCGACAGCCCTGGTTTCTTATGTCTTAAACAATAAGGAGAAAGAAGCGCGCGTTGGAAAGGAAATGGCTATTAAAATCAGAGAGATTGCCAAACAGCTAAATTATCAGCCAAACCAACTGGCGAAGAGCCTCAAGAGTGGAAAATCTTATACCATCGGACTCATAGTAGCTGATATATCGAATCCTTTCTTCTCAAATATTGCCCGAACAATTGAAGATGAGGCTAAAAAGAATAATTATACCGTGATCTTCGGCAGTTCTGACGAGAATGCAGAAAAATCAAAAGATTTGATCGACGTATTAATAAACCGACAGGTAGACGGGTTTATTATTGCACCTACTGAAAATTCTGAGGAACAAATTCAAAACCTTGAGGACAGAGGAATCCCGCTTGTTTTAATTGACCGTTATTTCCCGGATATACCGACAAATTATGTAGTGACGGATAATTATAAAGCATCGGTTGACGCCGTACATCATTTGGTGGACTGTGGATATAAGAAAGTTGGACTAGTGACTTATCAAAGTAATTTGATTCATATTTGTGAACGGAGAAGAGGATCTGAAGAAGCGCTGCGACAACGCGGTTTGTCTCTCGACCCCTCCCAAATAGCAGAGATCCGTTTTGGTAATATCGAAGAGGATATTTCCGCGCAGATTGACAAGCTCTTGAATGCTAAAGATCCGGTTGATTCCATTTTCTTCGCTACCAATACCTTGG
This sequence comes from Pedobacter indicus, assembly GCF_003449035.1. Lineage (NCBI taxonomy): Bacteria > Pseudomonadati > Bacteroidota > Sphingobacteriia > Sphingobacteriales > Sphingobacteriaceae > Albibacterium > Albibacterium indicum. The sequence continues at coordinate 2,850,715 of NZ_QRGB01000001.1, read as the reverse complement.
CTCTAAATGGGCTGAAATATATCAATGCATTAGATTATAAGATTCCAGATGATCTGGGGATTGTTTGTTTTGATGAAGGGGATGCATTTGATTTCTTTTATTCACCCTTAACCCACGTATATCAACCGCTATTTGATGTGGCTAGCAAAGCTGTGAATGTGCTACTAAACCAAATCAATGACCCTCAAAAGCCTAAAGAAGAGATTGTGATCGCATCAGAGTTGGTTATAAGAAAATCCTCTGGAGCATAAAGCTTTTTTCTATTTTTCATACCTTTGAACTCAATCAATAATCCTTGGTTATGAAAATAAGATCATTGTTATTACTCGTTTCTTTATTTGCCGGTTACGTTTCTTCCGCTCAAGAGGTTTCTGACTCTCTGTATATTCGAGAGAATTATACAAAAATTGAGCGGTTGATTCCGATGAGAGATGGCGTAAAACTTTTTACGTCAATCTACATTCCAAAAGATCAGGGCAAGAAGTATCCGATTTTGTTAAATCGCACTCCCTATACCGTGTCTCCCTATGGTGAAAATGAGTTTAAGACGACACTTGGTCCCAGTCCCGGATTTGTTAGAGAAGGATATATTTTTGTATATCAAGATGTTAGAGGTAAGTGGATGAGTGAAGGGGAATTTGAAGATATCAGACCACACATTGCAGACAAAAAGGACAAGAGTCAGATTGATGAAGGGAGCGACACCTATGACACAATCGACTGGTTATTGAAAAACCTGGATAGTGACAATGGGAAGGTTGGTATGTACGGGATTTCCTATCCTGGATTTTATTCTACTGCTGCATTGCCAGATGCACATCCTGCGCTTAAAGCGGTGTCGCCGCAGGCCCCGGTGACTGATTGGTTCCGAGGGGATGATTTTCATCATAACGGTGCTTTGTTTCTGACTGATGCATTTAACTTTTATAGTAGCTTCGGTGTTCCTAGACCTAAACCTGTTACACGTGCAGACGCTCCACCGTCAGTAGAGTTCCTGATGAATGATAATTATGAGTTTTTTATGGAATTAGGGCCGGTTAAAAATATCAAAGATGAATATTTCGGCGACAGTATCAGGTTTTGGAATGATGTGGTAGAGCATGGCACGCTTGATACTTTTTGGAAAGCTCGTGAAATAGTGAGACACTTATACGATATTAAACCTGCGGTATTGGTTGTTGGCGGATTGTTTGATGCAGAAGATACATTCGGTGGATTCCATACATATAAAATGATTGAAAAGCAAAACCCCCACGCTGATAATCGTTTAGTAATGGGTCCTTGGTTTCATGGTGGGTGGGTGAGAAGCGATGGAAGTTATTTCGGTGATATAGAGTTTGGATCGGAGACGGGTACCTGGTATCAAAAAAATATAGAAATCCCGTTTTTCAATTATTATTTAAAAGGGGAAGGTGAGTTTAATGCTGCAGAGGCAACTGTTTTTCTCACCGGAAGCAATCAGTGGAAGAACTTTAATGCCTGGCCTCCAGAGGGTACAACAACCAAGAAACTATTTCTTCATAAAAACGGCAGTTTAAGTTTTGACGCTCCAAAAGAAGTGGAAAGCTTTGACGAATATATCAGTGACCCAAGTTCACCAGTTCCTTATCAGCAGGGCGTTCATAAGACGCGTAGCAGAGAATATATGATCGATGATCAACGTTTTGCGTCGAAGCGACCAGATGTCATGGTTTACCAAAGCGAGGTGTTGACTGAGGATGTGACACTTGTCGGTCCGTTAAAAGCAAAGTTGAAGGTTTCAACGACAGGCACGGATGCTGATTACATTGTAAAGCTTATTGACGTATACCCTCAGGGTGCTCAGGCTCCCCAACATAATCCTGATATTATTATGGGCGGCTACCAAATGCTAGTACGTGGAGAGGTATTACGTGGTAAATTTCGCAATAGCTTTGAAAAACCAGAACCTTTTGTTCCAGGTGAGGTGACTTCCGTAGATTATACGTTACCTGATGTGGCACACACATTTAAAAAGGGACATCGCATCATGATCCAGGTTCAGAATTCATGGTTTCCGTTAGTCGACCGAAACCCACAGAAATTTATAGATATTTACAGTGATGCGGAAGATTCAGACTTTCAGAAAGCTACACACCGCATTTACCACGATCAAGAAAACGCTTCGTTTATTGAAGTTGAGCTGTTATAAACGGTCAGGCTTTAACCAGCGTTTCGATATCAAATTTCTTCATTTTTAAGAAAGCTTCCATAACACGAGGAGCCTTATCTTCATCTGTCATTAGATTGTCTAAGATAGCAGGCACGATCTGCCATGAAACGCCGTACTTATCTTTTAGCCATCCGCACATGCCTTCTTGTCCGCCCTTGGTTAGTTTTGCCCAAAAATAATCTATTTCCTCTTGAGTCTTACAGGATACTACCAGAGAAATTCCTTCGTTGAAGGAGAAGTTATGATCCAGAGAACTGTCCATTGCCATTAAAACATAGTTTCTTATATTAAATTGTGCATGTTTGACATTCCCTTCTGTATCAGGATCTTCTTCTGAATAGTTTAAGATGCCGTGAATTTTTGACTCATCGAAGATCGACATGTAAAAATGGATAGCTTCTTCCGCTTTGCCATTTTGTTCTCCGACGAACATCAAGGATGGTGTGAATTTTTGACCTACGTCGGCAAGTTTTCCGTAGGATAATTGCCAGCTAACATGGTAGCGATCTTGTACCCAACCGTATTTTTTACTCCATGGGTACTCGTCTAGTGCCATGAGCTCAGTACCACCTTCTCGTAGTTTCTCCCAAGCATATACGAGTTCTTTATCAGTTTCGAATACAACGAAAAAGGATATTGAGGGGTTCACAGTAAACATCGGGCCGCCATTGAGCAGCATAAATCGTTGTCCATGAAGCTCCATGTTTATAGCAACGGGACTCTTCTGTGTTACTTCTGTTTCTTTGAATACCGAACCGTAGAAATCGGCGGCTTCAGCTGCCTGATTGTCAAACCAAAGACAGGGATAAATCGAATCATTCATCTTTTTTCTCTTTTAATATTAATAAGGGTAAATGGGTCTTATTAGCTAAAACCTTACTGGTGCTTTTGTGGAATATACTTTCAAAAAGTGCATAATCCTTTGGTACTGTGATTAATAAATCTGCTTCCTGTTCGTCAGAAAAAGATAATATACCATCTGCAATGTTTTTATTTTCAGTGTAATAATATTGGGGCTTCTCGCTCTCCATAAAATTATCGAGTTCATAGATGTCTTCAGTAAGATCTGGTTTCAAGTTGTCGCCCTCATTATGGCCAACGTTTAATACTAAAACCTGAGCGTTAAGTTGCCGGACAATTGTTGTAATTGTTTGGATTGGTGTGTTTTTGGTTAACTTTTTAAAGTTAACTGCATATACTGCTTTTTTTATTAGGACAAAGTGTGAATCTTGAGGGATAATTAATAGGGGTAAAGGCGCGTTCCTGACCAAGCTGCTGGTCGTACTACCCATAATTAGTTTTTCGATTCTTCCTTTACGGCTTGCGCCCATGATTACGATACTATTGGGTGATTTTTTCCTCAATAACTCTAAACTTTTTAAGATAGATATATCACTCGCGATTATATTGATATTTATGTCTTCAGCTAGAAGAGGCATCAGCTGTTTTTGCAAATCCCCAAGTTTTTCCAAACTACGATCACGTAGCATTGTTATATGAGAAGAATCGGCTATGCTTACTTCTGATGTAATAGGTAGCTCATAAGAATTAAGCAGCACAATTTCTTTGACAGCCAATTGTTCACTAAGGGCTGCGCCGTATTTTGCTGCATTTGTGCATGAATCCGAGAAATTGGTAGCAATAATTAGAGTATCCATGACAATAATATTAATTATAAGAACTATAAACCGCTTTATTATGAGAAACGTTTTTTACCTCCGTTCTGTTTTTATAGGTTGTTTTATTCTCGTGTTTTTCGTGACATTGAAGGCACAGGAATCACAACCTAATATTATTTATATCATGAGCGACGACCACGCCTATCAGGCAGTAAGCGCTTATGGTTATGATTTGAATAAAACACCTAATATTGATCGTCTGGCAGAAGAAGGTGCCCTATTTACACGTGCAAGTGTGACGAATTCTTTGTGTGCCCCGAGTCGCGCAGTTCTGTTAACCGGAAAACATAGTTTTGTGAATGGGAAAGTCGATAATATGCAACCGTTCGACTGGGATCAGGATAATTTCGTAAAACTACTTCAGAGGGCTGGTTATCAGACTGCAATGGTAGGTAAAATACATATGGACGGACTGCCACAAGGTTTTGATTATTCCGCTGTCTTGCCGGGTCAAGGGCATTATTATAATCCGGACTTCATTATCGACGGTAAAAAAAAGCGCATACCAGGCTATGTTACAGATATAACGACTGAACTAGCCCTAAACTGGCTTGATAAAAGAGATCCTAACAAACCATTTGTTTTACTCTATCACCAGAAAGCCCCACATCGAGAATGGCTCCCCGCATTAAGACATCTAAAAGAATATACAAGCATGACTTTTAGAGAGCCAAGAACACTTTTTGATGATTTTGAAGGGCGTGGACGGGCTGCAAGATCTGCAGAAATGAATCTATTAGATCATATGAACTGGGCCGGCGATTCCAAGATACGACCAGAGCTTATGGATGAATTAGGAATCGAGGAGTATATGGAATGGGATAAAGGTGCTTATAATAACAACTTAGGTAGGATGACCAAAGACCAACGTGCAGCTTGGGATGCCGTTTATGACCCGATTAATGAGGATTTTAAAAAGCGCTATGCGAATATGTCGAGAGAGGACTTGATGCATTGGCGCTATCAGCGATACATGCAAGATTATATGGGGAGCATCGCATCAGTCGATGAGGGTGTGGGGGAGTTATTGGACTATTTAGAAAAAAATGGATTGGCAGAGAATACCATTGTTGTTTATACTTCGGATCAAGGTTTCTATTTGGGAGAACATGGTTGGTTTGACAAACGCTTCATGTATGAAGAGTCATTGCGAACGCCGCTTTTGATTCGCTATCCGAAAGAAATTGAAGCGGGGACCACGATCGATGCATTGGTGCAGAATCTGGATTTTGCACCGACATTCTTGGAATATGCAGGTGTCGATATTCCATCGGATATGCAGGGCGAATCGTTCAAAGATCTGGTTTCGGGAGAGACATCGGAATGGCGAGATGCAATTTATTATACCTACTACGAATACCCGTCTATCCATATGGTGAAGCGGCATTATGGGATACGGACGGATCGTTATAAACTGATTCATTTTTATTATGATATAGACGAATGGGAGCTATATGATCTTGAAAAAGACCCCCAAGAATTACGAAATGTGTATGACGATCCAAAATATGCTGAAGTAAGGCGAGAAATGCATGAAAAACTTGAACAGACCCGCACTAAATACGGCGACTCTGATGAAAATAACGAACGCTTTTTGAACCTGTATCTGGAAGCCACAAAGAAGAGGTAATAACCCATTAAGCGAGTGGTGTAGTAAGAATGTTTGTCGCTATCACCTCTTTTAATGACGTTTTCTGCCACCTGGAATATTTAAAATGTGTCCTACTTTTATCATATAAATAGAAAACATTAAAATTATGAAAATACATCCTTATTTGAATTTCGACGGCAAGGCTGAAGAAGCATTCAATTTTTACAAATCTGTTTTCGGTGGTGAGTTTGTTGGTGGTATGTCTAAGATGGGTGACGCGCCGGGTACTGAAGATTTATCTGACGAGGAAAAAAACCGTGTTATGCATGTCTCTCTACGTATATCTGACGATCTATTTTTAATGGCCTCGGATATTGTTCCTTCTATGGGGCATACCTTAGTTGAAGGAAATAATAATTATATTTCTTTGCATCCGACCAGCAAAGAAGAGGCTGATCGTTTATTTAATGGTTTATCCGCAGGAGGCACCATTGAGATGCCTCTGGAAGATACCTTTTGGGGTGCTTATTACGGTAGCTTCAAAGATCAATTTGGGGTTCACTGGATGATCAACTTTGATTACAATAACCCTTGTGTGGATGAATAGTTATGCTGTCTGCTAATGTGTTCAAACAAGAAAGGGTTTTAATCGTTCTTTTAGGAAAACCCTTAGAAATTTGAGAACTGAAGATATTAGCTTGACAGTTATTGGAAGTGGAGATGCTTTTAATAGTGGTGGCAGAAGACAAACTTGTTTTCACGTAACCACTAAATCATTAAACTTTCTGATTGACTGTGGTGTAAACACATTACAGGGATTGAAAAGCAATAAACTTTCGGTCAATGATATTGACCTTATTTTTATATCTCATTTGCACGGAGACCATTTCGGTGGTCTCCCTTTTTTACTTCTGGAGGCCGCCGTTTACCAGAGGACGACGCCTATCTCTATTATCGCACCTGAAGGCTGTAAGAAAAAGCTTGAAAAGCTAGCCAAGCTCTTATACCCTGGTACTGAATTTCTTTCAAAACTAGATTTACAATTCCATGTATATTCTGATGATGCACCCTTTATGGTAAAGGGTCTAGAGGTTACCGCAATGCGAGTCGTCCACAAAGCCGAATCGCTTCCTCATGGGTTACGGATCGCTCTGGGAGATAGGGTAATTGCTTATTCAGGTGATACGGAGTGGACTCCAACGTTGATATCGTTGGCGAAAGATACAAATCTGTTTATCTGCGAATGTAATTTTTACGAGAAGAAGATTCCGGGACATATGAGCTACCAGGTTCTATTGGAGCATGTTAGTGAATTGTCTTGTAAGCGAATGTTATTGACTCATTTTGATAACGAGATGCTGGAAAGACTCGATTTGCTAGCTATCGAATATGCATACGATGGACTTCAGGTTGTGGTCTGATTCTAGTTTTATGCCGTTTATTTTTGTTTAATAGCCTATGCGTATCCTTTGGAAATATTTTAAAGTGCAAAGATGGTGGATTCTTCTCGCTTTGTTGCTGGCAGGTGTTGCACAGCTACTAACGCTTATTGACCCTATTATCTTTGGGAAGATTGTTGATGAATATGCTAATAATATAAATAACCTTTCTGAACAAGAGCGTATCGACGGGGTGCTTTACTGGCTAGGTATAGCCGTTGCCTTTGCTTTGGCAGCCAGGTTAGCAAAGGCTTTTCAGGAATATTTTACCCGGCTAGCGGTACAGCGCTTCGGGATGCAGATATTTAACGATGGGCTCAAACAAACTCTTCGATTATCATTTCAGGAATACGAAGAACAGCGAAGCGGGGAAACTCTTTCGGTGTTACAAAAAGTAAAGGTGGATACGGAACGCTTCTTAAACTCTTTCATCAATATACTGTTTTCTTCTATCGTCGGTTTAGGTTTTCTTGTTTGGTACTCGGTAAGTAAAAATTGGCTACTGGTACCTGTCTTTGTTATTGGGATACTATTGCTCGGATCATTAACAGGTATGCTTAGTAAGAAGATTAAGACGGTGCAGCGAACAATTAACCGAGAAACCAATAAAATGGCTGGAGTGATTACTGAATCACTTAGAAACATCGAATTGGTGAAAAGTTTAGGCTTGACATTTCCTGAAATAAGAAAGTTAAACGCACAAACGAGAAGTATTTACGAGTTGGAAATGTTAAAAACCAAAAGAGTGAGAACTCTTTCTTTTTTGCAGGGAACAACACTAAATATTTTGCGTCAGTCTATCTTGTTTATACTCTTATGGCTAATCTTTCGTGATATTTTAACCACAGGGGAATTAATAACCATGCAATTTATTTCGACTTCGATTTTTGTTCCATTGCAGGATTTGGGAAATATTATTCTTAGTTACCGCGAAGTCGAAGCTTCGGTCAACAATTTTGACGAATTGATGCAAAAGCCGATTGAACGAAGGCCCGAAAACCCAAAAGAGCTGGGTGCGCTAACTCGTATTTCTTTTAACGATGTTGTGTTCAGGCATCGAAGTTCCGCAGTAAATGCAATTGACGGTATTTCTTTTCACGTGGATTTAGGTCAGACTGTTGCCTTTGTGGGGCCTTCTGGTTCTGGAAAGTCTACACTTGTCAAATTGTTGGTAGGCTTATACCGGCCAGTACAAGGGAATATTTTGTTTAACGAATATTTATCATCGGAAATACGCTATAATGTTTTACGCCGGCAAATTGGCTTTGTTACGCAAGACACCCAGCTTTTCGCTGGTACGATTAAAGAGAACCTGCTTTTTGTTAAAGGAGATGCTACTGACGACGAGATTTTAGATGCGCTTCACAAAGCTTCATGTGATCATTTATTAGCACGATCCGAAGATGGGATTAATACGGTTCTTGGAGAAAGCGGATTAAAGCTGTCCGGGGGCGAAAAGCAGCGTATTTCTATTGCCCGTGCTTTATTACGACAGCCGCGTTTACTTATTTTTGATGAAGCGACTTCTGCATTGGATTCATTGACGGAAGATGAAATTACACAGACTATTCGTGAACTTTCTTTGAGCAAAGAGCGGATTACGATATTGATTGCCCATCGATTATCAACGATCATGCATGCTGATCTGATTTATGTGCTTGAGCGGGGAAAAGTGTCTGAGGTAGGCTCTCATGTGGAATTGTTAGAACAGAAAGGACTTTATTATGCAATGTGGCGCCAACAGGTAGGCGAACGGAAGTAAAGTCGAGGGGTGAATTAAGGCAGGGTAATTGCTTGTTGTTTTAAGTTTTTCTGGATAATCTATGGAGCGGGATTTAAATGGAGCAAATAAATAATGAATTCACAAATAAATGATGAACTCAAAAAGCTGGTTTTCCAATCTTGTCATCAGCAAATTAGGGAAAGGGTAGCAAACATCGAGGTAGCCATCGAACAAGCAGAGCATGCTGGTGCCGAGGATACCAAAAGCAGTGCCGGTGATAAGTATGAGACAACACGAGAAATGATGCAACAAGAAATTGAACGAAATCAATCTCAGTTATTGGAAGCAAAGAAAGCACTTTTTCAACTGGAGCAGCTTGAGGATATAAACTCCAATGATCAGGTTGTCCTTGGTTCACTGATCGATACGAACCGAGGGTTGTTTTATTTATCGATCAGTCTGGGGCAGCTGCTCGTTGATGGCCACAAAGTTATGGTATTATCGCCTGCGTCGCCTCTTGGACAAATTTTCAATGGGAAAAATAAAAACAGTTCCTTTTCGTTTAATGGTATAAGTTATACCATTAATAATACTCTATAAATGATTTAGGGATAACGGTTTTAAATAGAAAAATAACATATGAAAAAAAGTGTATTTTTAGTTTTTGGGATAGTTTCCCTTTTCTTCGTAAATACTGCCTTTGCACAATTCTCGCGTCCCGTAAGCGTGGGTGTCGGAGCAGGCGGTACATTAAGTTTGGCTGATTTAGGTAACAGTGACATCCGTTTCGCTGGGCATGTCGATGTAGACGGATTAATTACACCATTCATTTCCGTTGGTATACATGGTGAAAAAGGTATTCTAAGTGCCTATGGATGGAATAGTGACTTTGAAAATCGCTACTACACACTTAGCGGGAACGTTAAAGTGCGTCTGGGTCAATTTCTTTCTCTCCCTGATAATTACAGTAATTATACACTTCGTGCCAGCATCTTAAATCAGATTTTAGCAAATATCTACTTGGGTGGAGGTGTTGGTTTTATTAAAAATTCGATAGAAAATAGCATCGACCCTAATTACGTCGAATCCATCAGCAATATGGGCGGCGAAATTACCGATGACCTGAATTCTGAGAACTTGGTGATTCCTTTGAATATTGGTTTGGATATTCCGTTAGGACGTTCACTTTATGGCCCAAAATGGGCTATTAATTTAAATTATCAACATTCTTTGCTACCGAAGGATAATTTGGATGGTGTTATCAACAAAAAAAATGATCAGTACTCCTATTTGTCTTTAGGCGTTAAAATGGCATTATTTAATCGATAATATATAAAGCACATAAACTATAACATATGGATAAGAAAAATCTGAAACATAGGTTCAAGTCTCATTTGTATATTGCTGGCTTTTTGGCCTTTATTACCTTTGTTGCGGCTTGTAAATCAAATAACTTTTATAAAGCACCAAAGGTTTCAGCTTTTAGGGGCGGCGAACTTCCCGCGCCTCCGGGAATGGTGTATGTTCCCTCTGGGACGATCTTGTATAAAAGCTCATTGGACAGTGGGAACGTTGGTAAGAATATAAGTTTGAGCGCTTTCTTTATCGATGAAACTGAAGTTACTAACAAGCAATACAGAGCCTTTGTAAATTGGGTTGCAGACTCGATTGCGGTGACTGATTATTTAAACGATGACCAATATTTTCTGGACGTTACAGGTGAGGAGATTGGCGAAAGGCAGATTAATTGGGAACGTGTCAGGAAAGTTTCCCCTCTATGGAGAAGCAACGACCCCTCCATTCAGGAGCGTTTAGCTCCGATGATCGTTATGAAAGGATCAAGAAGAGCCTTGAATGAAGATGTTGTTAAATATCGTTTTTCCTATTTAAAATCTCAAGGTAATCTGGAGAAGGAATACGTTACGGATACTGTTTCCGTGATGCCGGTTGAAGATATTTGGTCTAAAGACTTTCCGAACTCTCAGCTGGTCTCAATGGATGCCAACTACTTTACACACGAATCCTTTGATTATTATCCGGTTGTTGGCGTTACCTGGAGACAAGCCCGGGCGTACACAGACTGGCGGGGTAAAGAACTGATGGCAACCCTGATGAAAAATTCCTATTTAAGTGGATATCAACTTACATTCAGTCTCCCCACAGAAGCACAATGGCAGTACGCTGCAGAAGGTAAATTAGACCCTCGGGATACGGCGTCTGGAACGCGCATGACGATTGAGGGAGAGGGGGGTAAGAAAAAATTAGCAGTGAACTATAAACAAGGTGAAGGTACTTATTCTCGAGATGGAGCAACATTTACCGTTCCGGTAAAATCTTATACACCCAATGCTTTTGGAATATATAACATGGCAGGAAATGTTGCCGAATGGACACTGGATGCTTATAGCCCGTCTGCCGTTGCTTTCGTAAATGATTTAAATCCCGTGCTTCTTTACGATGCAGATCAAGAAGATAGTGATGCTCTGAAAAGGAAAGTTGTACGCGGTGGTTCCTGGAAAGATAATGGCGAACAGCTGAATAGTGAAACCCGTAATTATGTGGTTGATTACGAACCTCATTCATATATAGGTTTCCGTTGTGTGATGTCTGCATTTGAGATGCCGACAAGCCAAAGCAAGACAAGAAGATATTAAGTGTAGAATTAAAATACCAACAGATGAAAATATTAGTAGCAACTGCTTTATTATTTGGGTTTAGTCAGGCAATGGCTCAACAGGAAGTTGATGTTCCGCCCCAACAACCAGTTTCAGAGCAAGATACCATGACAACAACAGAACCTGTTTTTGAAGAAGGTGGAGTTGTCATGCAGAGAACGCCGACAGACACGGCTGCTGGCGATCTTCTTATCGACACAATTCCGGTTACAGATGGCTTCTACCAGGCTAACAACTTGGAAGATGCTGTGCCTTTTGCGTACCCGGCGATAAACATGAAAAATATTCGTTTTTATAAGCGCGTATGGAGAGATATTGATTTATCGAATGAAGAGAACTATATTTTTGCAACGCCTGGCTCTTCCTTAATTGAGGCAATTATGAAAGGGATTAATGAAGGGAAATTAACGCCCTATAGTCCCGAAGATGATTCTTTTCAAACCAAAATGACTGCGAAAGAAGGGGTTGCCCGCTTTGCAGACAGTGTGTTAGTGCCTATTTTTGATGATGAAGGAAATCAGATTGACGCACAGATGGCATTAAATGAGTTTAACCCAGAACGTGTAACCAAGTTCAGGATTAAAGAGGATATTTTCTTTGATAAGCAAAGAGGTCGTCTGGAAACGCGTATTATCGGCGTCGCTCCGTTAATGGATATAAATTCGTCAGCAGAGTTAGCTCAGTCAGTCGGTGCCACACCTGCCTTTTGGCTCTATTTCCCACAACTTCGCTATACTTTAGTGAAAGTTGACGTGTCGGATCCCGATCGTGGGCTCTATGACATGAGTATGGACGATCTATTTGTACAGCGTAAGTTTGCCAGTACGATTATTCGTGAATCATCTCCTGGTATGCAACAGAACTTTCAATATGCTGAAACAGCCGAACAACAAGTTCAAGATGCACGTGAAATCGAAGATAAGTTGGAAGCTTACAAAGAACGACTTTGGTCAGCTCCTAAAGGTATTAACCCCGAAGAGTTAGAAGGGTATGAGGCTGAGCAGGCAGCTCCAAATAGTGAAGCCGTAGAACAACCTGTAATAGAAGAGTCGGCCCCCGTTTCTGAAGAGCCGACCCCAATCCAGTAAGTTTTATAATAAAATATTAAATGCTGTGGTACTAATTAGCAGTTAGTGCTACAGCATTTAATTGTCTGGGTGAACCGTCAGGTCCCACCGCAATGATGTTGTCAAATATTACTCTGGTTCCCGGAACTATGCCATTCAGTGCAGATTTCATACTTCCAC